>JAVZHX010000001.1:0-541696 GCA_038871515.1 Candidatus Micrarchaeia archaeon | reverse complement strand
CCCTTGTGAGGATGAGAACCTGGCATGCAAGGGCAGTCTTCATCCTGGGAGTGGCCCTTGCCCATAACATAAGAACGCTGATGAGGCAGAGCCTCATTTGTTTTTATATGATTAATTCAACAAACTCATCTGCGAGTTGCGTTGTAGAAGGATCATTCAATCTGCAAGTAAGATTACAAAGGCAGTGATTCAACGGAGTTGATTAGCTTGTGAGAGACGATGCTACAACGTACTATCTACCAAATATGAGTCGATTTAACACACTGAGAAGCGCTATTTCTGATAGGATTATTGCTATGTTGTTTAAGTAGAAAGCTACCTTCTTCCTTGCAGATAGTCTTGGTGCGTTTATAAGAATGGCAAGGGGGAATGAAAAGAGAGCTAGATAAATGGAAAAAAATAGAAGTGGTGGCATTTTCATTTCATGAATGAAAATGTATAACTCATCCTGATTCGGTCCTGCGAGAAGGTATATCATAAGCGAAATTAATGGGCCGAAATTTGAGAATATTGCTGCAAGCCATTTTGCGGAGTTAGTCCTATCCTTAAAGAACTGGTATGTCGCAAGGAAGCATAACATAGCTGTCACTATTGGTCCGCCAAGTAGAGCGTAGAAATTGTGGATGAAACTTGGTTCCGGTATGATACGCACAAGCTCATATGAAACTAGTCTACCTCCAGCTAAAATCACTGCCAAGGCATGGCCAAGTTCGTGCAGGAGAATTGAGATAAGGTTTATCAAAGCTAGGTGGACGTAGTAGGTGGTTTTTATGGGTACTTTTTGAATTCCCACCGTCCACCACCAGAATTAAAAACCAAGGTAATACTCGCAATATCTGCAAATGGAGGAATGCACAGCGTGTGAGGTATGCGAAGCATGTGAGCTGTGAGAAGAATGTGATGAGTGGGCGGGATCGTAGTGGGAATGAGTTGCAGTTATGGTTGAACCAACATAACTTGCAGTCGTAGCTTGTGAGTGGGCGACATTCTGGCTGTGGGCTGCGTTTGAAATTTTGCTCATTGCTGAAACTGCTCCAATAAGGGTTGCAACTTTCATAAGAGACTCCTTTGACGCCTTACCTTCCTCTTCAAGAAGAAAAGAAGTAATTGTCTTCCTTATAGCTGGCAGGGTGAGTTTCTTTGGCATAAAGTTATTTCTGAGTAGACATATATAAATTTTGTGCTGAGATTTATACTCCGCAGTGTGATGAACTCCACTTCATCAGAATTTTCCTCTTTTCTTTTGAGTAAGCAAGAGTTTTGAAAACATGTTCAATCAAACCGCCCCTTATCTTGCACTCATAATCAACAGGTAGCTTTGGAATTGGGTTGCCCTCCTTTCCAAAGCTTGAAACTATACAGTTGTTGCAGTATGGATGCCAAACACATGAATCACATAAAGAATTCAAACCAGAAGTTAATGCAACTATATTCAGGGCGCGTGGTGAAGCATAGACACTTTGATAATCATCTTTCCTCACATCACCTATCTTGAACTCTTCAAAGCTTCTTGACTCGTCACATGCGCGTATATTCCCGTACGGGTCGTAGGAACTTTGGGTTAAAGCAGCTCCACAGGGCCACCCAAGACAAGTAAATGCTTGGTAATCCCTTGAGAGGAACTTCCTCGCTATGAGAAGGGTTGTTCCCTCAACAAACATTCTGCCCGTTTTGTTTATTTTGAAGCAGTATTCCAGCGCTTCCTTCCAGAAATTCAGATACTCCTCTGAAGTGTAACCTATTCTCTTCCAGTTTTCTCTAGCCAAACCGCAGTATATCATGTGCTTTATCCTTATCCTGTTGAACCCCAAATTCATATACTCATCAACTATCTCCTTTGCATAAGGAAGGGAGAACCTTGTTATAACGGGCAGGGCATTTACGTTGTATGCAAACTGAGTTCGTATATCCTTTATCCAGTGGACAACATTCTCATACGTCCCTCTTCCACCAAGATACCTCCTGTTCTTATCATGCACTTCTTTAGGACCATCCAGTGACGTGCATATTTCAACCCTGTGCTTAATTAGATATTTCAAAATATCCTCCTGCATCAGCGTTAGGTTAGTAACAAGAGTGTAAACAAGATCTTTTTTGTATTTTTTATTCAGCTTTTCTGAGTATTCGATTATGTATTGTATTATTGGAAAATTCAGAAGTGGCTCCCCACCCTGAAACTCAATTGTCAATACTTTTGAGGGAGTTTGAAAGATAAAATCAACAACATTTTTCGCAGTCTCCTCATCCATATCAAATCCTTTTGAGCTGACTGGTTTAGGATTCACGTAGCAGTATAAACATCTCTGATTGCAACGAGAGGTCACTGCAACTATGTGAAGCGAAACTCCATTTGATATATGGGCAAACCTCGCGCAGTAATCATCAACTACCTTGCTTTGGTTGCTCTGCGTGAGAATTATCCCTAAACTCTCAAGCTTTTTAAAAAGCTCCACATCCTCAGAAACTCGGTGCGTTCTTAGAAGCTTATGCTCCTCCTCAGAAAGCAAAGCCCACGCTCCGTTATCAATTGTCACCAAATAATCTCCAGTTTCCAGCTTCTTGGAAATGTATCTATTCTCAACATACTGGAGCGGTTCTGGGTAATCAAAAAAGCTTGTAGCCATCTAACCACTAAAACTCGTCTGCTTTCATTTCAGCAAGCACGTGATTGAAGAACTCATAACCAACATTCTCTGCTTTCAAACTTTTTGTTTTTGGTTTCAGTTTCACCTGTATAACTCCATCCACATCCCCACCAACATCCACATAGCACGCCTCGGAAAATGACTGGGCTACCTTCAGTATCTTATCAACTTTGTAAAGCTTTGTGTTCAGGTTTAAAACTGCGCTGTTTGTTTTTCTGTCAACTTTAACCTTCTCCATTAAACTCACCTTTTCTTCTTTGGCGGAGTCCATGGCTTTGCAATTCCAAGCGGATCGGAAATTTCACATTTTTCATCAACACCGGCTTCTGCTGTTGGCTGGATGTTTGCCGAGAATACTTTTCCGAGTATTGTCTCCCTGGCTTCCTTGTTCAGCTTTGCTTGGTTGTAATAAACCGCGTAATTCAACAGCTCCTCACCGAACTTCATTGCTATCTGCTTCATCTCTTTCTTATTTTTCGGTCTCAGCTCAGCAATTATTTCTTCCTCTGGATTGCCATCAAGAATCACATACGCTCTATCTATTAAGGAGTACGCTGCTGCATGGACAACCTCCAAGGGGTATATTTTTGGGTTTATTGAGAACAGAACGCAGTCTTTTTGATACTGAATATTTTTAGGTGGTTTGGCCATCATATCACCAATATTAATTGCTCATATAATAATAAAATAATATCCTACGAGAAAAGCAGCTTTAAGTATGTTATAACATCTCCTTTCAGCACAAGCGTGAGCAGAACGCCAAGAAATAGAAAAGGAGCAAATGGAATTGTTTGCCGTATAATAATTTCATCAAACTTCAGCTTACCCTTCCTGCTCATCTCCTTGAGCTTCTTTATATCATCTTCTGTAAGAGCATCGTAGTTCAGCTTCAGCGCACTTCCGGCAGCTGCAACCCTCTCGTAGAAACGTCCTTTTCTAGCAATTCTGTCAACACAGCACATATTTGGTTTCAGGTGGGTTATTTTGACTCTTTCATTAAATCTGAATGAAGCAAGGTTGGTTATGAAAGCAAGCGCAATCACAAACACAATAAAGGGAAGTAAGGATTGAGTTAGAAATGAGTAAGAAAGAAATTGGCTGTCAAGGAGCAGCCTAAGCAGTACAAGCGGTGGTGAAATTTCATACAACAGCTCCTGCACGCTGTTGCTTGAGATAAGCAGTAACAGCATCGCGAGATACGCAGAACTGGCTACATCGACTGAAAGCCAGCTGAATAGAATGAGGATTAACCATTGCATACTGATTAATGAGAGAAGCATGTAAAGAATACTTTTTAGATGCAGAGTTCTTTTCAGAATTTCAAGCTTTTCAGAGCTGCTTGTTGCAACCCAAACATTCCACAGCAGAATTATGAAAACTGGTATGAGGGAGTTTATCAGTATCGCAAACGATGGGAAGTAAGGGGTGAACCCATAGTAATATGCAGAAATTGGCAGAAGAAACGAATAAGCAAAGAATAGCTTTCCATCACCCGCCCTCCACATCCGCAAGCGCCAGAGAAGCAAGCCAACTAGAAAGGAGAGGAACGCATTGATTAGCGTTGTTTGCACATATAATAACTTGCTTTCATCTGGCGCAGGCTCTAGAAGACTGCCAACAACGTTTGTGAGAAAAGCAACAGCAACTGCAAGCCCTATGTATTTATTGCTTATTCTGTTTTTTCTCATATCCTCGTATGAGGTGAGAAAACCCATGAGAAGTATGAAAAGGATGTTCACTGCGAATGAAAAACTCTCAAACATATTAAGCACTCTACTGACAAGCAGTTATTTCAAAGTAGTCAGTTGAGCTTGATGAGGATTGGTTTGCTGTTACGGTATACTGCCCAACTGCTGCTCCAGCAGGATTCCAGGTATGGGTGAAACCACCCGAGCTGTTTGCTGTCACCTCTGTTGGATAGCCTGAAACAGAGTTGCCTGATGAATCTTTTATATCAATTGTCACAACTCCAGGCGTCCAGTCAGAGCCATTTATAACCACATTTGTTGGTATTGTGAAGTTTGTTGTCGGCACGGTGTAGTTTGAGTATTTGAATGTTTCTATGACAATATATGAAACTCCTGTTGGTACCTGCGTGCCAACAACATTTACTGTTATGGGTATTTCTGTTGATTCTGTTGTGTTTGTTGTTACGTCAATTCTCCCAGAGTATGAACCAAGTTGAGTGCTTGCGTAAGTTGTGAAATTGACAAGCACATCTTTTGCAGCGCCAACTGATAGAATTAGGTTTGTGACGTTGAGAGATACATCAACACTTCCGGAATACGCCCATTGGGTAGAGAGGGTTACATTAAACGGAGAGTGACCAAAATTGCTGAAACGCACTACTCTCTCAGTTGAGTTGGATGGCATTAATTCAACGGAAATTGAAGATGGGTTGGCATCAAGGAACTTGTTGCCGATTAGAACATACCCCTCCCTTGCGGTAACGGGCACCCAGTAGCTTCCTGGAGTTGTTGGGAAATCGCTTCCCTGAACAACCTTCATTGTTGTCTGCGTATTCACATCAGTTACAGTTGAATCTATTCTCACTCCAATATTGATTATTGTGTTGTTCACATAAACTCTTGAAGGCTCCGTGCCCTCCGGTATTACAATATAAACCCTTCTCCTTGCTCCAACACCCTCAGAATAAACTTCAGAAGCAGCACCTGCTAAATCATTCACAGTTGCTCTTGCTTGCGAGAGAAGGAATGCTTTCTTTGATTCGGCAAGCGTTGACTGGCTTGAGGAGTAAATAACCAAACCAACAACTGCGACCAAAGCCAGCAACACAAGCAGCTCGGTTGCTCCCTGTCCCCTGCGCATAGATTAGAGATGAATTTCTGTATTTAAATTGTTTTGCGTATTACGGGGGAGAGCACGCTCCAATCTGATTGTAGAGTATGTTATATGGAGAGGTTGTTCCATTTCTGTGCACAAACTCCACGCAGTTGTAAGAACAGTTCCACTTCGCATTTGGGTATGTATTGTTTGCCTGCTGGGAGTATTTGATTATACTATCCCATCCGCTTCCATTGTAGTTTCTGTAAAAAAGATATGCACCAGAGTAGGTGCTGTTTGCCCAAACAATAAACGGCATTGTGCTGTTGAGAGTTGAAGTTGGTGAGTATGAATTAAAATTGGTGTCAGAAACGTTTTCACCTAACCAAGTTGCCCCACCATCCCAACTTGTGTTTAGAACCACAACCGATTTTAAATCGTATTTATTGGTTGTTATGAAAACAGCACTGCCATTTGTTGTTATGCTCGGCACTCCGCAATCACCACTGATTATGGTTTTGCCTGCCCCCCAGGTTGCACCAGCATCTGTTGATTTATTAAATACAAGACTTGTATACGTGTTCTGTCCGTCATAGTCTATCTCCTTTGCCGAAACGTAAATCACATCGGAGGAATCTCCAGAACCGCTCACGGCAAGCGATGGAGATTCGTAATGGACATACCCGAATTGGCCAAAATCCGCACCAGGAAATATCTTCTTTGGCGTCCCCCAAGTGTTACCTCCATCTGTGGAATTGATGAAGAATATTGAATAATCAGCAGAGTCGTTCACATAAACCGCATATATTCTATTCCCACTCCTCTCCGCTGATGAGTACACAAACGTTCCAGAAGTTATGGGTGCACTCCACATCCATGATACACCATTATTGGTTGAAATTCCAATCACCAGATCATCATACGATTCGTCTACGTAGCTGACTGTCACTGTGTCACCATAACATGAAATGTGAGGATAGCCTTTTGAGGATGAAGGAGTAGAGGTTGCACCGAAGAAAGTGGTGTTCAATGAAAAACTTCCTCCGTTATCAGTAGACCTTGCGTATGCGATGCTTGTTGAGTTATAGCGCCAAACAACATGGACGTAACCCTTTCCATCTCGACATATTGCTCTCTGGCTTGGTGTGAACGGCACGTCTACTGTTGCTGTGCCAAGGGTAGTTTGATATAATTGCTGGGGAGCAACTGTGAAATATAATTTTGTGTTCGCGCCGCCAATATCGCGCACGGATATACTCCATCTACCAGCGTAAGAAGCTGAAGGGATAGTGTAGCTACCACGGTATACACCTGTCCCAGAATTTGGAGTATAAATCTCCTCATCCACAAGCACAGAGTAGGTGTTGTATATTCTGACAATGATTGTTGAATTAACCAAACCATCTGTTGAGTTATATGATTTAACCTCGTAGTAAACAGATTCAGAAGGCAAGAAAATCAAATCAGGAAGTGTGTATGCGCTGTTGTTATACGTTGCAATTGTAAGATATGAAACTCCTCCAGCAGTTTGCTGGGGCAGAACAACATTTATAACAACAGGTATCAGCTCCTCATCTGAAACATTCGTTGTCATCCACAAATAACCGCTGTGCAAGCCAGTTGATGCATTCAGATAAGCAGTTGCATTTAGGTTTATTTTCTGTAAATTTGAAACTCCAGGGGAAAGGATGAAGCTCAGCTGAGCTGTTCCGTTTATACTCGCATTTGTTTCAGGATCTTCCCAGAAAAGTGAGAGAGTAACGTTCGCATCAGAATTTCCGTAGTTAGTAAATTGGATACTTAGGTTTGTTGAGTTGCTTGGGAAAAGCTCTACATATACATTCATCGGTTGCACCTCAAGTGTGCTACCAATTTGGATATAGCCCTCTCTACCTACTACCCAAACCCAGTAGCTTCCTGGAGTTGTTGGGAAATTACCTCCCATTCTAACAGGAAAATTCACTCTTGAACTTACATCAGTTACTCCATCCCCCGCATACACACCAATCGTGATTGTGCTGTTTTCAATAATCACTCTTGATGAATCAACTCTATCCGGTATTGTTATGTAAACTCTTCTTCTCGCTCCAACCCCTTCATTATGAACCTCAGTTGCTGCTTCTGCAAGCTTGTCAACAGTGTTGCGTGCCTCTGAAAGTTGAGCGATAGATGTGCTCTGCGTTATATTTGTTTCTCCAAACTGAAAAAGTAGAAAGAGCACAAACATCATTAGAGATGCGACAATTAACAACTCAACTGCAGCCTGCCCTTTCATGAAATTGTATTGAGTTCAGATAATTAAAAACTATGCTAGGGCTCGCTTCCAAAAACAGGTTGGGAGGGGTAAACCTCTATTCCATTCGGCGTTATTTTCATCAAATTTATCCTCATCTCATGGGCAACTCCCCTCATCTTCACCACTTCAATCGCCAACGATTTTGTTCCTCCTCTCCTTATAACGTGAATTGAGAGGAGAGCATCTGCAAGGAACTCCACACCAAAACGCGCTTTTGGCTCCCCACTTTCGCTTGCTGTTGCTTCAGAAGTCAAAAGAGTTGTGCACTCCCACTTCCTCAAAAGCTCCATTGTTTTTAGAAAAACCTGCCTCCTTCTGTACTCGTCACTGTACAACAACATAAAGGACGTAATTGAATCCATAACAACTCTCTGTATTCCATACTCTCTTACCATATCCTCAATCACCGCTCCTTCGCTAATGAATCTATCAACCTCATGCGGTGGGTACTCAAGCACAAGTATTTTTCTTTGTCTCTCCAACTCCTCAAAATCCCACCCAAACTTCAACATATGTTTAAAAACACTTTCTTTTGACTCCTCGAAAGTAATATACAAGCCCGGCTCATTGAACTGCACAGCTCCATTATAGAGAAACTGCAACGCAAGTATTGTTTTTCCCGAGCCAGCTGTCCCACTAACAATGACAACGCTTTTCCTTTCAAAACCCCCTCCTATCATTGAGTCAAGCCCGGGTATTCCGGTTTTCACCAAGTCGTCTGGAGAAGGTGGTGCCTTAGCAAAAGAAGTTGAATAATCAACAGTATCTATCTCCCCTTCCTCCTCACCCATTCAATCTACCCCAGCGCCTCAATTCCACTTGGCGTTATCCTCACCTCAACTCTTCCACTTGTTTTTATTTGTGAGGAACTCATAAACCACTTCCCATCCTCAAATTTAACCTCTATAATTCCATCCATCATATGCTGTAACGTCGCAAGCACGTCTGATCTGTGCATTCCCTCCTCAACAACAAAAATAGTTGTCATTCCACATGCTTTCAGACGAGCTCCTATAACCTGGCAGAATTTATAAACAATATTCGGGCTGTTGTAGATGAGCAGTGTTGAAATGCTTTGGAAAACTGCCCTTCCAATCCCGCTTGTTCTATGCGCCTCACATGCTGCCTGGTTTATGCTTAGTGATAAATCATCCAGCGATGAAGGGCCAGCCACCCGTATATCCTGCCTCTCAACAGGCTTTCTCTCCAAAGCCCATGAGTAGCAGTCAACAAACAGCAAATCCTTGTTTGTATGCTCCGCAAAGTTCCATCCTAACGAACTTGCTTTTGCCTCCACATCGCCTGGCGCTATATCAGTTGTTATGTAAACCACTGGTTGCTTTGAATTCAACCCTTCATTAACAAAATGCGCTATGAAAAGGTTTTTCTCAGGCCTTGGAGGAGTGATGAAAAGTATGTTGCTCCGCTCTGGCAGCTCACCCACAGAATCTGCAAGATTAGGGATACCGAACCTCATCCTGACACCGATATAAATATTCAACTATATATTTAATAAGTTCGTTTCTCAGCGCTCCCTTTTCCCCTCTATGAACTCCTCAAGCATCTGCTTCGCAACGTAATCAGGGTATTGCACCGGAGGAACCTTGAAGAAGTATGCGGAAGGTGAGATTAACGCTCCTCCTATTTTTCTGTCAAGCGCCAGTCTACAACATCGTATTGCATCAACCATTATTCCAGCAGAAACCGATTTATCATCAACATCCAATTTTACATCAAGGTAAACCGGTATATCACCAAAACTCCTGCCCTCAAACCTCATCTGCGCAATCTTCCTCGTCCCAAGCCATGGAACGTAATCGCTCGGCCCTATTTTTATATTATACTCATCCAATCTCTTCTCTTCAAGAACAGATTGAACTGTTTCTGTTTTGCTTATTCTTTTGTATTTCAGCCTGCTCTCCTCAAGCAAGTTAACAAAATCGGTGTTATGGACCAATACGTTGGAACAGATATAACGCTCATATGGCTTTGTGCTGATGTCATAAACGTTCCTTTCTTTTATAGGAAGCTTTCTGACCCTTTTCACTCTAACGAATTTTAAGTCGCCCCCGCAGATTCTTAGTATTCTCTTCTTAACATCTGCGTCTTTGACTTTATCCAACTGGGAGAGGATGATCCTTTTTCCTATGGTGGAATGTAATTTGCCATTTGGTTTTATACCAAATTTATCAAAAAGTTTTATCCTTGGTATATCTACTTTCTCTTCTTTTATCCTTCGTATAACTTTCTTTACTCTGTCGTTTTTGTGCGATTGGATAAATCCAACTTTTTTGACAAATTTTTCAAGTTCCTTTTTTGATGTGATAATGCCGTGGTGTACGTAACCGGTTTGTTTACCGAAGCCATACCCGCCATTTCTCTCAGAAAATTTTGTTGCGTATACCCCAAGATGAAGTAGGAGGGTTATTACGTCATCTACGAGTATGGGAGACGCGGAAGTCCAACGAACCTGCTTACCGATAACAGAGCCGTCACCACTAATATACCCGCTCAAAAGATAGCCAAGCTGCTTGGCTGGGAGGCTAAATGCCCATCCGGGAAATTGTTTATTGTAGCAGTTTCCATACAACCCCAGATCATTCTTGAATACTGTGGCTAAAGGCTTTGAAAATATTCTGACTGCAATACCATTTCTCCTCACTCCATAGTTAACATTAAATTGGTTGGCGAATTTATCAATAACCTCCATACACTCTTCATCATTTCCGCAAGCAATTTCAATATCCCCTTTACTTCTGCTGTAATTGCCATCAGCAAGCCACAGCCCAACAACCTTTAGAAGTTCTTCCGTCAATGGTAACTCCGATGGAACTTTTGTGCTAGAATTTCTATTAAAAATTAGAAAACCATTACTGTCAACACCTTTCAATTTGTATGGTGTTTTAGATGTGCGTAGTTTAATTTTCGAGGTTCCCTTATTCTCGTTGGGGAGAGATGCGGGAATCGCAATGCACGTATCTCGTACTTTGATAGCATGCACTGGAATATTCTTCAAGTGACCCTCGTCATCAAGCACGAAAAGGTTGTGGTCGCCAGTAATCTTAATTTTCGCCCCTCCGACTAGTGTTATCTCAAATAGGGCTTCCTTGATTTTGTGTCTGATTAGCGCATCAACTCTCGAGGTAGTTGTTTTGAAGTTTTCGTCTACCGTGAAGCATTCTATTATGTAGGGTAAGTGGCTCGTGTTTAAAACTTCTTTGTCTCCTTTTAGTTCAATTGGATATTTGTTCATCAGTTCATCGATAAACTCGCCAATCTTTACCTTTTTTGTAATCCCATCTACCTTAAGGAGGATGTTTTGGTCGCCAGTTACGCTATTTCCACCAAAATTCAGTTGATACATTCTGTCTAAAGCAGTTCCCCTATCCTTGAACAACCTTGCAAGCGTCCTTGAAAGTATTGACGCTCCAAGCTGCCCCTTTATATCATCTCCCAAAATTGGCAGTTTCCTCTCCTCAAACTTCTTTGCAAAGTCTCCTGAAGCAAGAAACTCAGGTATTGCGTTTATGAAACCGCATCCCGCATTCAAAGCTTCCTGCGCGTAATACCTTGACGCATCATACGAGCCAACTGGAAGGTAGTTCACAACAACCTGCGCTTTGGATTCTTTTAATATGTCTCCAACGTTAGCTGGTTTCTGGTTTGAATCAACTGCGACGAACTTTCTCAAATACTCGCCAATTCCATCAAGCACAGGTCCCTTTTCAACAGTCACCCCTAACTTTGGAACATCCGCAAGCTTCACCGCATTATTCGGCTCCTGAAAGATTGCCTTGCTCAAATCCTTCCCAACCTTTCTTTTATCAACGTCAAACGCGGCAACAAACTCAATATCATCAATTCTATACCCACCAAGCACAACATGCATAATCCCAGGTATCTCCCTCTCCTTCCTGTTTCTGTAATACTCAATTGATTGAACAAGGAAGGATGAGCAATTTCCAACTCCTACTAAAGCAACTCTTATTTTTCTGCTCAAGCGACCACCACTATTTTAATTTTGTATAAATATTTTAAACTTATATATATTTAAACCTTGTTCATATTAATTTATGGAAGAAAGCAAACCAATGCAGAGGTTGAGGAGAACCCTCACAAAAGGAAACCTGTGGCTGTACATTCTTTCAAAACTGAGAAAAGGCAGAGTGTATGCGTATGGTTTAAGAAAGGAAATAGAGAAGGAATTTGGCTGGAGCCATGGTTTAATAACAAGCTATGTTGTTCTATACAAACTTGAGAATGAAGGTTTGATAACCTCTGAGTTTGAGGGGAGAAGAAAGTACTACAGAATCACAAAGAAGGGAGAGGCGGAGCTGGAGAAAGCAAAAAAATACCTGAAGGAGTTGCTAAGGAGACTGTGACTTCTTGGAGCAATCCAGGCAGAGTATCGCACCGTCTCTTCTGACAAATTTAATTGCGCGTATCCTCTTTCCACAAACAGCACATCTCTCCTCCTTTTCAACAAGCTTCGCATAACATTTTGGGCAGACGGGCTTTCCATCTATTTTCAATGGTTTTTCATATATTTTTGAACCACAGTTTGAGCATGCGACAAACGCTCTCTCCTTCAGAAACTTCTGGACACATTCTCCGCAGACTGGCTTGTTTTTCACGTAAACTGCTTCTGGTTCTGGGAAGTTTTTACCACACCCTCTGCACACTGCAATTCTAACACCAAACGGCTTCAGATTCATCTTCCTGTAGCACTCCATGCAAACCTTCTTCCCCTCTGGGTTTATCACTGAAGGACCGACTATCTCCTTCTTGCATACTGCACACGTCCTCGCAAGCCTCTCCTCAACAAGCACCTTCTCATAACAATCATTGCAGTAGATTTTCCCATCATGCTCCACGTACTCCCATCTCGCCACTTTCCTCCTGCACCTTGAGCAAGCTTCAAACTGAGCGTATTGGATGGAGCACTCTCTGCAGAACCACTTATTATCAAAAAATACGCCGAGAATTGGGTCGAACTCCTTCCTGCAGATGTAGCACTGCTCCATAATTAATTTTTATCAGGTATATAATAAGAACATGTAAGTTTGCTGAGCAGTAGTTAACTTATTTAAAGAATGCTGAATAAATTGAATAGGGTGATAGCGTGGGAGAGGGAGAACAGATTCCTGCCGAAACTGAGGAAGCGAAGGAAGAGGAGGAGCTTGAAAAGCTTGCGCTTCCATTCCCAAACGCAAGAGTTGTAAAAATTCTGAAGAATAACTTTCAGAAGGAGCATCAGATAAGAAGGGATGTGAAGATAGCTGCGAATGAACTATTAGGAAAGATACTTGAGGATATTGCAAAGGCAATGGATAATGAGGAGTTTTACACTCTGTCAATTGAGCACTTCAACAAAGCATCAAAGAAATACAGAACGGTTGATTTGCAGGCAAAAAGATTCCAGAAGATAAAGCAACTTCTTATGAAACAGAGAGCAGAGCTTGAGGAAGTGATAATGGAGATGGAACAGTTTGAGGAGGAGTATTAGCTCAGAACGCCTCTTAGCTTTTCATTTTCCACAAGCTGAAGTATTTCGGTCTGGTTTAAGGAATTCACCCTCCTGTTTTTAAATGGCAAAGAATTCACAATTTGTTTCAGCTTATTTTTCTCAACTCCCAAGTTTCTAGCAGAGCAGAGCAATGAGCTTCTAAGGGTTCTGTTTCTGTGTTGGAAAAGTAAATTTATGAGCTCCTTTGAAACTCCATCAATCACTCTTCCGGTTGGCTCGAGCAGTATCAAACGGGAGTTCACCTTTGGAATTGGGAAGAAGCATCCTTTTGAAACTCTCCTTAACAACTTCAGCTTGAACTTCAGCTGGCTCATCACAGAGAGACGGGAGTATTCACTGGTATTTGGCTGAGCAACCATCCTCCTTGCAAACTCTTCCTGAAAACACAGGAGTGCTCTTTCAAACTTCATCTCGCTTATTTTGAAAAGTAAAGAGGATGAAATTGAGTAGGGGACATTAGAAACTATAACCTCCGCGCTTGGAATTTCATAGTTAAGAAAATCAACCTCAACAACTTCAACAGAAGGTGGCATGGTGTCTCTCAGAACTTCAACCAACCTTGAATCCTTCTCAACAGCCATAACTTTTTTTGCTCTCTCAGCAAGCGCTCTTGTGAGAAAGCCAACCCCTGCCCCTATTTCAAGAACCTCCTTTCCATCCGCTTCCGCAAACTCAACCTCATCACGTATAACTCTCTCATCAACCAGAAAGCTTTGGCTCAGTCTTTTCTTTGGGTGTATTGAATACCTTTCAAAAATTTCAATAAGCTCCTTCCTGAGCATCTCTCAAACCTCTCCCTTCTGGAAAGGCGGTCTTGTCAGTATGTAATATTTTGACTTTCCCGTCAGCTCCTCAAGCACTCTCTCCGTGAGTATTTTTGTCACATCTGGAAGAAGCGAGATTCTTTTGTTTATCTCCTCCAAGCTTTCAAATGGCTTTCTCTCCCTCTCCTCCAGAATATCCTTCATGTGCTTCTTGCCAACTCCCGGAAGCAATTCAAGCTGATGCAAGCGTATGTTTATCGGACCGCATTTATTGAAGAACTCAACAAAGTACTTCTCCCTCTCCTTTATTATTCTCCTTATTGTTCTTTCCAGCTCATTCCTCGCAGCAGAAGTTAAATCAAAGTAGGTTATTCTGCTTCTTATATGATCCACTTTATCTCTCGGTCCTTTCCCAATATACGTTCTCTCCCCAACGTTGAAAGTTGCACCTGGCTTTGGCGTGACTTCCAGTAGCGTAAAGTATTCTTCGCCAACAACCTGGGCGATTGGCTCCCTTCTCACATCTGTTGATTTCCCGTATGGTAGGGAGTCTAACACTATTGCGTATTCCTCCATTCCAATTTTCATTTTCCAAACCCTTATCTTGAGTATTTTTTGACAATGTTAAGCACTTCCTCAATCTCCTCTGAACTTAGTGAATATCTTTCGTTTGCAAAGAGGAGGCGAACCTGATCTGGATTCTTTGGAAAGATATCCACTATTTTTGCAGCAACATTTGCTTTTATCTTATCATTCTTCATCAGCTCCTCCATCATCTCCTCTGCTTTCTTCCTGCTGAGCTTTGCATATTTTTTCGCATACGCAAGGGTTGCCTGCTGCTCAAACCCAAGCTCACCTTCCTGTGCTCTTTTTTCAAGCACCTCGGCAACCTCTGCAAGCGTTGCTGGTTTTGTTGAAATCACCTTCATACTATCACTTCCTCAGATGCATACCAGACACTATAAGCTTTTTTGTTGAATTTCCAATTTTGACTTCAACAACATATGAGTTGCCTCTTTTCCCAACCACTATCCCGTGCCTTCCTCTGTAGCGCGGGTGGGGCAAACCTTCTTGGGAAGGGGCGGGGTTTATGCAAACCCTATCGCCAACGCTGAAGCTCCTTAGGACAGCTCTGGTTGTTAGCTTCTCCCCCACTCTTCTTCTGAGGCATCTTGTCCTCTTTGAGAACTTACCCAGTGACCTTTTCATAATGCTGCCTCCCTCTGAGCGTTTATTAAGTATTTAAATACTTATCTTTATAAATAAATTGGTGGTGGTCACCCGTGGCTAAAAAACTCAAAATTGAACCGAAGTTCAAGATAGAAAACATTGTTGCTTCGGCAAATTTGGGAGTGGAGCTTGATTTGTACACAATTGCTCAGGAGGTAAGGAACGTTGAGTACGAGCCAGAGCAGTTCCCAGGCGCCATACTGAAGTTAAAGGACCCAAGAGCATCACTGCTGCTTTTCAAAAATGGCAAGATTATCTGCACAGGTTCAAAAAGCGAAAAGGAAGTGAAGAATGCGATTGAACAGGCAATAAAGATGCTTGCTGCGCACGCGAAACCGCTTCCTGAGAAGAAATAGCTGTTTCTTAAGTTTCATAGGTATGTGGGTTTAAATAGTCAAAATGCCTAATTTAACATATGCCTGAAACAGCTACAATTGAAGAGAGGGAAAGGATAAAGACTGCCATAGGGGATTTGGGGAGAGGTGGGATACCAACTCTAGAAGCAGCAAAGTTTCTTTTAAGAGAAGTTGAAATTGAGTTTGTAAAGGAGCGCAGCAAGGAGAAGAGCTTCAGGGATGCGGTGAAGGAGATGGGGAGGATGAGCAGGGAGGATAGAATAAATGAGGTGATGTTGAAGCTGGGTGGGATTGTTGTTTCTATGGAGATAACTTACGGGGGGTTCAGGTGCCACAACAAATTCGAAACCTTGCAGGCAACAATGAATCAACATTTATGCAACCACGAATGGTGGAACGGTTACAGAGAGATTTGCGAGAGATATTTGAGATTAAAGAGTGAAAGCTATTTAAATTTAAACTGCATAATTATGGACGGTCAGCGGCCATAGGAGCGGGGAAACACCCGAACCCTTTTCGAACTCGGAAGTTAAGCCCGCTCACGACGGTGCTTGTACTGCTTTGCAGCGGGAACGCCCGTTGTTGCTGACCACTTATTATC
Organism: Candidatus Micrarchaeia archaeon; assembly: GCA_038871515.1. Classification (GTDB taxonomy): domain Archaea; phylum Micrarchaeota; class Micrarchaeia; order Burarchaeales; family Fermentimicrarchaeaceae; genus JAVZHX01. The sequence goes on along the minus strand of JAVZHX010000001.1, from coordinate 525,493 downwards.
AATTCTATTTTCTCACATGGGTTTGAATTTTTTAAACTCCGAAACCCCAAGCTCCTTGGAGGTTATTTCGTTGAATAAATCCCTGCACTCCTCGTAATTCAACCTATTAACCATTTGTATCTTTTTTATAGTATCAACATTGCCCAACTCCCCCTCATTCTTACTTGTTATCATGGAAAGAACTAAAGCTCTGGCACCAAGCAACTTCTCCCTTTCCTCACTTACCTTCCTCCCGGAGATATACAACCTCTTTAATTCTTGGGGCGGGGGGTAGAGCATGTGAAGCTGACTTCCATACACCTCATCTTTGAGTGCCTCCTGGATTGTTTCCTTGAATAGATAAATTGAACTCACTTCAACATCATTGAGATATTTTTTAAGAAAATGCCCAACTCTAGTATGTGTTGCACCTGCTTCAACAAGTATGCGTCCTTTCCATTCCCCATTCTTTATCTTTTCTGCTATTCCCTTCGCCCTCATCTCCTCCTCAACTTTAAGCCAGTCAGCTTCAGATTTGGCAAAGTTTATCATTCCTTTTACTCCACCTTCAAAATCACCTTTTGCTACGCTAAGCCCAATCTCCATACTTATTTGATTTCTTATCATATTTCTAAGCTCCATCTCTATACTGGGTTCGAACTGCTCTATCCTGATTTCTGGTTTCTCCTTATGCAGTTTTACTAGGAATTCGTAACGCTTCTCAATGAACTGGGGCATTGGGTAGATGTAGCCCTGCATATACTGTTTAACGGTGATCTTTCCTTCCAGCATTTGCTGAAATGTTGCTTTTTTATCTTCCTCCAAGATGATTAGATTTGGTTTGGTTGTTTCAATGAATCCCTTAAATTGTTTGAGAAAATTTGGGGTGTGGGCGGTATATAGAATAATGACTTTAGTATCAGTTTCGGTTCCACCTTTTGTTTCAAGCTTCATGCTAGAATTACGAATTTGAATCTTTTAAATTTATAGAATTAGGATAACTTCGCAAGCAATTCTCCATACTTCATCATTCTTGCCTTGTTTTCCCTCACAAAATCCTCCTGAAAGTAACGCGGGTTGGAGAACTCCTCATCGCTGAATCTTGCAATTATCTCCCGCAGCCACTTTGGGTTGTTTATATCTGAGTAGTATACCGCAAAGTTATTTTCATCAATCTCAAACTTCCACCAGCTTTCCTTCCTGGCGAGCAGTATGCCCGTCCACTCAATCCTCTGTTTCGGCCCAGCATCAACGTAAATGTCAAAGGGAGATGGTTTAAGTGAGGTTGGATGCACATGAACTCCAAAAACAGGAATGCCCTCCTTACTTACCCTCTCCACGTAATACTTTGTGTTATCAACCCTTCCAGAACTGGATATCATTTCCCACGGAGTGTTTAGTATTTTTTCAGGTGTCATATTCTCATCAACAAATATCTCTGAAAACCTGCTCTCGAACTTTCTCAGAAGTTCCACATCTTTTTCATTTTTTCTGTTCACGACTCTGCACAGAAGAGATACTATATCCCTGATTTTTCCATCTTCAGTTTTCATGTACTCCTCAAGCAGAGTTCTTGAATTCCTTGTGCGAGCTACTTCGATATCATCATCCTTTAGCACGAGTATTCTGTTTTGGGATGGGAGAATGAACTTATCAACAATTGTTGAATTCCTTCTGGTATCGCCAACCCCAAATGCGTACAGCTCAGAAACAGCAAATTCATTCAACCTTGTGCTCATCCTCCCAAGCTCCTCCAGCTGCTTCGCTGCGCCCTCGCGAATTGCCAACGAGTGGCTCCGTCTTGTAAAAACAAGTGCATTTGGAGTTAAATTCCATTCCTTCAAAGAATCAGCAAGCTCCCTGAGGCGTGGTCTATCATGCAAATCTTTAAAATCTTTTATTGGCGCTTCCCCTTCCTTCCACTTCTCCATACTTAAAGATGCGCATTTGAAATTTAAAATAGCATAACGTCAGCATTTTAAATGTTAAAGCAGATATAACTTAAAGGGCCCGTAGCTCAGCTGGTCAGAGCGGCAGTCTTATACGACGCGCTCTTGCACACGTCTAGGAAAGCTGTAGGTCGAGAGTTCAAATCTCTCCGGGCCCACCAGTGGTTTTTAGATGAGAAGGAGATCTGGTTTTCTCCTGCAGGTTGTGAGGGAAAGGATAAACATACTTTTCCAGCTGGCAGAGAGGGAATTGAAAGCGCATCCTGAGAGGGCAAGAAGGTATATTTACCTTGCAAGAAAGCTTGGTATGAAGTACAACGTAAGGTTTCCGAAGGAGTTGAAGAGGAAGTTCTGCAAAAAATGCGGAATCGTTTGGATTCCGGGGTATAATGTTAAGGTGAGGGTGAATTCAAGGAAAGGGGTGATGGAGTACAGATGCAAGTGCGGTGCAGTTAGGTGCTTTTCGCTTCGCAGATAATATGCAAAGTTTTTATAGGTATATAACCATAATTATCCCGCATTTGAATTCAACTCTTACAATCTTGAGGTGAATAGATGATAAGTGTTTACGACGTGCCCGCAGACAAGCTGATAAGCAAAGTTGCAGAGAAACTTAAAGAAGTTGAAGGGGTTAAGCCACCGGAGTGGATGGAGTTTGCAAAATCTGGTGCACACAGGGAAAGGCCTCCTGAGCAGGAGAACTTTTGGTATATAAGGTGTGCCTCCATTTTGAGAAAGCTTTATATTAAATCACCTGTTGGGGTGAATAGATTGAGAAGGGAGTACGGGGGCAGAAAGCACAGGGGAGTGAAACCTGAGAAGTTCAGAAAGGGAAGCGGCTCCATTGTGAGAGAAGCATTGCACCAGCTTGAGAAGGTTGGTTTTGTGGAGCACAGCAAGAAAGGAAGGGCACTTACTGGTAAGGGAAGGGCATTCCTTGATGCAACTGCATTGGAAGTTTCAAAGGTGAGCTGATGGAGGAGGAGCTTGAGGAGTTGAGAAACAGAAAAATAAAGGAAAGGCTGTTGCAGTACCAGCAGGCGCGGGAAATGGAGATGAGGAAGAAGATTGCTCTGAGGTATGTTGTTGATGCTCAAGCATATGAAAGATTGATGAACGTCAGGATTGCTAACCCCGCGCTGTATGACCAGGTGGTTGCAATGCTGCTATACCTTCAGCAGAATGGACAGATAAAAGGAAAAGTAAGCGATGCTCAGCTTAAGGAGATTCTTGCAAAGCTTACTGCCAGAAAGGAGCCGGATATAGAGATTAAGAGGAAGTGATTGTATGGGACGCAACAAATCTTATAAGAAGAAAATTGCCCTTGCATCTGCGCTGAAAAAGAATAGGAGGGTGCCTCTATTCGTTGTTGCAAAAACAAACAGAAGGGTTAGAACAAACCCAAGAAGCAGAAACTGGAGGAGGAAGAAGCTGAAGCTTCATATGTAGGTGAGCAGATGGTTGAGGAAATAGAGAGAGTTTATACAGTGCCGCTCGGAAAAGCATACCTCACTGTGAGAGGAAAAAGAGCGAGAAGGGCTGTTAAAATTCTGAAGGGTTTTCTTGCAAAGCACATGAAAACTGAGGAGGAGAGAGTTAAGCTGAGCAAGGAAGTTAACTCGCTGCTTTGGAGCAGGGGGATAAAGAAACCACCAAGAAGGATTAAGGTGAAAGCAAAGAGGGATGCAAAAGGAGAGGTTTCTGTTTCGCTTGTTGAGGAGCCAAAGGAGGAGAAGAAGGGGTAGCATGCATTTTGCCAAAGCAACTATGGAAGGAAACTCATTTCTAGGAATTTTTGCGAGAACAAGCGACAAGCTGACAGTTCTTCCAAAGAATGCACCTGAGAAATTGAGGAGAGTGTGTTCGGGTGTGCTGAAAACACCTGTTATAACAGCAAGCATATCAAATTCAAGTTTGATTGGAGTTTTCTGCGCGATGAACTCAAATGGAATGGTGCTTCCTTCAACAGCGTATGAATTAGAGGTGAGATGGTTGCGTGAAAATTCAGTGAATGCAGTTGTAGTTGAGGATAAGAGGAGCGCGTTGGGTAACAACCTTTTGGTAAATGACAGGGCGTGCTTGGCAAACCCATCCCTCAGCAGGAGCAGTTTAAAAACAGTTGAGGAGTGTTTGGGGGTGGAGGTTGTTACTGGCACGGTTGGGGGGAGCAAGCTTGTTGGGAGCGTTGCAGTTGTGACAAACAAGGGAATCCTGACAAGAACGAATGTTTCTGAGGAGGAGTTCTCATTCCTTGAGGAGCTGTTTAAAGTGAAGGGAGCATTTGGAACTGCGAATATGGGGGTGCCTTTTGTTGGGTTGTGTGTGCTTGCAAACAGCAATGGGTTTGTTGTTGGGGAGAGAACAAGTGGTTTTGAAGTTCAGAGAATGGATGAGGCTTTTGGGTTTATAGGTGATTAAATGAGCATTGTGAAATTTGATGAGTTCAGAAGGATGGATTTCAGAGTGGGGCTTGTTGAAAGCGCGGAGAGGGTTCCAAACACTGATAGATTGATTAAAATGATTGTGGATATAGGGGGGGAGAAGAGACAGGTGATAGCGGGTATAGGCGCTCACTACGTTCCGGAGCAGCTTGTTGGAAGAAAGATTGTTCTGCTTGTTAACCTGGAGCACAAGAAGTTCAGAGGTTTGGAGTCGGAAGCGATGCTGCTTGCAGCTGACTGGGAGGGCGGAACGTCTGTGCTTTTTGTTGATGATAGCGTTCCTGTTGGGACAAGGGTGGTGTGATGAAGTTTCTTGTAAAAGGTGAGATGATTTTGGGGAAGGAGAGGAGAAAGTTTTCAAAGGAGGTGGAAGCCCCAACAAGGAAAAGGGCTGAGGAGATTGTTTGCACAAAGCTGGGCAGCAACTATGGAGTTAAAAAGAAAGATGTGAAGATAATTTCTGTGGAGGAGGTGGGTTGATGGGGGAGAGGGAGGAGCTGGCGAAGCTGGCGTATGAGATGCAGGTTTATAGGGAGCAGGCGCAGGTGCTTCAGCAGCAGCTTGCGAATTTACAGCTGAACTACGCTTCATTAAAAAGCGCAATTCAGACGCTTGAAAGCATAAGTAAACTGACTGATAAGGAGGAGGTGCTTCTTCCAATTGGTTCTGGAGCATATGTGAAAGCAAGCATAAAGGAGAGGGAGGCTGCATTAATTGACATTGGGGCAGGTGTGATTGTTGAGAAACCAGTTGCAGACGCTGTTAAAATTCTCAGTGAAAGAGTTGAGGAAACAGAGTCTATGACGAAAAAACTTCAAAATAGCTTTGAGGAAGTATCAAAGAAGATGGTTGAGCTGGAGGAAGCGGCAAACAAAATTGTGGGTAAGATGAGGGAAGCTAAAGGAGAGAAGGGACGTGGGTAGTTTGAATGTTCAATTTACTCAAAGACAAACTTTCCTCGTTTGTCAAATCAATTTCAAAAAAAGTTGAGGAGCAGCCACAAAAAGAAGTGAAGCTCAGCCTTGAAACGAAAGTTAGGAGTGTTCTTTCACAGGAAGTTGAGATAAGGGAAAAAGATGTAAGTGGTTTGCTGGAAGAGCTTGAGCTCTCCCTTCTTGAAGCAGACGTTGCGTATGAAGCTGCAAATGGAATAGCAAAGAAGCTCAGGGGGGAGCTTGTTGGAAAGCGAGTTAGGAAGAATGAAGTGGACAAAACGGTGAATGAAGTGATAAGGAAAACTCTGCTTGAAATTATGGAAAAGGAGAAGCCGGATTTAGTTGGAATGGCAAAGCAGAAAGCATCTTCGGGTGCGCCCTTCGTTGTTTTGTTTATTGGGCCGAACGGTTCTGGCAAAACAACTTCAATTGCGAAAATTGCTAACCTTCTAAAAATGAATGGGGTTTCTTGTGTGATAGCAGCGGCAGATACCTGGAGGGCTGCCTCACAGGAGCAGGCAGAAGTTTGGGGGAAGAGAGTTGGCGTTAAAGTTATTGGGGGGCAGTATGGCTCAGACCCAACATCTGTTGTCTGGAATGCGGTTGCACACGCGAAAGCAAAAGGAGTGAACGCAGTTCTTGTTGACACGGCTGGGAGACAGGAGACAAGCAGGAATCTTATGAAGGAGCTTGAGAAAATGAACAGGGTGATAAAACCGGATTTAAAAATATATGTTGGTGAGGCAGTTGCGGGTAATTCAGTTATTGAGCAGGTTAAGGAATTTGATAAAGCAATTGGAATTGATGGAGTTATTCTGACAAAAGCAGATGTTGATGAAAAGGGAGGGGCTGCTCTTTCAATTTACTACTCAACAAAAAAACCAATTCTCTACTTTGGGGTGGGGCAGGAGCTGGATGATTTGAGAGAGTTTTCATCTCTTTTTGTTGTTGACAGTTTGCTAACCTAAGTTTTTCAACCTCCTCCACAAGATAACTTTGGAGAGAAGCTCTACTGGTCCCACTATAAATGAAGGTATCAGCCACGCAAGTGGAAGAAGGCAGACTGTGCATGCCATAATGGTGGTTATCAAACCGATGCCAATCCCTATGAAAAACCATAGTGCCGCAAAGAGAATAACATCAAAAAAGTTGCTTGTCACAAGCCCTGCTGACTTCGCTGCTGCATCAAGAATTCCGTTGCCTCCAACTGCAACTTCAATTTCGAGAAAACAGAGAAGAAGGTTTAGAACTATGGAGAGAAAAACTCCCAGTAAAAATGTTATCAGCAGGGCTGCTCCTCCGCCAAGCAAAACTTCTATACTTCCTTTTGAAGCTATGAGAGCAGGTATAAATGGTATGAGCGTTATTACAAATGGAGTGTAGGAGACTCCAAAGACGATTACTCTGAAGATAATTACGAGAAGGGCATTTCCTGCTTGATTGATAAAACCAAAAGTCCAGCTTGAGATTGGTTTTCCAGCCGCCATCTCATCAAATGGTTTTAGAACTGCCATATGGATTATAATTGTTATGAGGGTTTCAAATACGCTGGTGATTATCTGCAGTATTGCTGGACTTACACAGAAGAGAAGCACTAGAACGGCGTTCTCTGCAAAAGGAGAACCCTCATCGCATATAAAAGAGCCAGGTAATTGAACAACAAAGTTGATTATTCCAAAAACAAAGGTTATGAGAAAAATAACTGCAAAAGCAGTTATCACACTCCTCCAGTTTTCCTTATAGAGCAAATACGCATTATTTATAATGCTGAGAATATCCACCATGAGACCACCAACCAGATATCTACGAGGTGGTATTTAATACTGCCCTTATGTCGTTAATAGCGGGAAAGGTAGTTACTCTGGAGTCTAACGCTTCTCACTTGCATATGCTTTGTGCTCTTTTACATATCTCCTAAACAACCAGTGGATGAAAATGCTGTTATTCTTCTTGATCTGCGAGCGCTCGAGTGCATTGTAATAGCTTCCTCTATTCTCGTAAGGTATGTTAAGGAGCGGAAAGCCATGCTTCTGCAACACGAAGTTCATCAGAAGTCTGCCAATTCTGCCATTCCCATCAGCAAAGGGATGGATTGTGACAAACTTAAGGTGAACAGAAGCAGCAAGCTCAACTGGATGGAGCTTTTTTTTATTTCTGTTATACCAACGGAAGAACTCCTGAAGTAATGGCCGAACCTCAGCTGGGCTGGGTGGCATAAATTTACTTCCCGATATGGCAACTTGGTGCTCCCTAATACGACCAGCAATGTCGGGTTTGGTTTCAGCAAACATCTTTTTGTGCCAGGATAGGACTAATTGCAATGACAGCTCTTTACCGCAGTTGAGCATCTCGTAAAAAACTTTCTCATGTGCTTCTGCTTCTTTTATATCATCAAGCGATTTCGCTTTGGGAGTCAAACCTCGCTCTAAAAGATCAGCAGTTTCTCGGTAAGTTAGTTTAGAACCTTCAATCCTATTTGTATCATAGGTGAACTTAACTGAGAATAAATGAATCTGCTTTTCTATCAGGCTTTTTGGCATCTTGCGGTGCTCCTCCAAGTAATTCGCTCGGATTCTGTCAAGAATTGGATACCAGCGCTCCTTGTAAATTTGGGTGAGAAAGTCTAGCTTGATTTTTTCAATATTCTTTGGGATTTGAGTGCCCAGGTATCTCTCTTTGGTTTTAACTCCGTTCTTGGTTCTGATGGTATGCTGAAGATAGTAATATTCCCTTGTCCCAACTAGCTTCTTCTTTATGGTTACCATGATGGGTTATTTACCCTTACATATTTATAAATATTTGCTTTTTAATCGTGAATGTAAGGGTAGATTTAATAGGTGCGGGGTAGGACAAGAACTATACCGAGCATACTGCAAATTGATATTTATTAGAAGGAAAGTAATGGTATAAATTATATGGAATGCAGGGGGAGAGATTTGAACTCTCGCAGGCCTAAGCCAACAGATCTTGAGTCTGTCGCGTTTGACCAGGCTCCGCCACCCCTGCGCACTTAAATTATGCACTCGTTATTTTATATTTTTATACAAACAACCTTGCCAGCAGTATTATGGAAAACAACCCAAGTGAATTGAAAGCAAATGAGAGGAGCAGGAATGCTCTGTCATCAAGCTCCTCATAACCAAGGAGTGCTGCGGCAAGTTCATCAGGAAGAGGGGAGCCGATTATAACAGCTGCAAGAGGGATGGAGAGAAGGAAAAACAACCTTGATTTTATTCTTGGAATTTTTATTTTGTGGTGGTTTATTGTTATTGGTTTTCTCAGAGCATCCTCAACACTTTTGAAAATTAGGTAATCACTTATCATTGCGCCAAAACCGCCAAGCAATGCTGCAACTGTTGGGTTAAGCGTTTCTGCCAGCGCAGCAAAGAGAACAACAGAGAAGGGGGAGGTTACCCCGTACGTGTAGAAGAATCCTCCAACAAGCGCTCCAAGGTATCCGTAATCCCCAAGCCCCAGGACAAATTTCTCAATAGTTCCTGAGAGCCACAGCCATAGAGAGGAGAGAAGAACGAGAAAAAACAATAGGAATCTGTGATGCCTTGGGATTCTGCGTCTTGCAAGTTTCAAGTTTATCACCATTTCCTACAAACACTCATGAAGTTTGAGTATACTTTCTCTCCGTATTCCGTATGCTCCACTTCTGGGTGGAAGATGCAGCCGTATATGGGTTTGCTCTTGTGTTTCATCGCATGGTTTGAGCAATCCTTTGAGTGAGCGAGAACTTTGAAGTCGGGCACGTCAACAACCTCATCGTTATGCGAAGCCCAGACAACAAACTTTTTTGGCAACCCTTTGAACAGATCATCCTCCTCATCAACAAACAGCTCAACCTTTCCATACTCCGGCTTTGGTGATGGCTGCGCCTTTCCTCCAAAGTGCATTCCAATGAACTGATGCCCAGCGCATATCCCAAGTATTGGCTTGCCAAATTTTTCAAGGTAGTTTGAAACTTCCTTTAACTCCTTAACTTCACCCAATCCAATTCTTATCGCTCCTCCTGAGAGAACAAGCCCATCCGCATCTATCTCAGAAAGAGGAGTTTTGCACGAGATTATCTGTGAATCCACCCCTATGTATTTCAAAGTTCTCAATATTCTATGCGTCCACTGCGAGCCCAAATCAACAACAAGTATTCTCATCATTCCCACTCTATGCATGAAGGCGGTTTGCTCGTTATATCATAAACAACTCTGTTCACGTGCTGCTTCAACTCCCTTGTTATTCTGTTTGATATACTTTCAAGAACCGTGTCGGGTATACGGGAATACTGCGCAGTCATCGCATCAACGCTGTTGACTGCTCTAACCGCAACAACATAGCCATATGCTCTTGCGTCTCCGAGCACTCCAACGCTCCTTGAAGGAAGCAGCACTGCAAAATACTGCCAAGGAAGCTCCATCTCCCCTCTTGCAGCAGCAGCTTCAATCTCCTCCTCAACAATCGCGCATGCTTCCCTGACAATTTCAACTTTTTCAGGTGTAACCTCCCCAACAACTCTTATCGCAAGCCCAGGGCCTGGGAAGGGCTGTCTGTTGCATATTTTCTCTGGCAAGCCAAGCTCCCTGGCAACCTTCCTCACCTCATCCTTATACAGCTCCCTCACAGGCTCAACAAGCTTCAGCTTCATCCACTTCGGCAAACCTCCAACATTGTGATGTGTTTTTATCGTTGCCCTCATCCCTGCTCCGGACTCAATCCAGTCAGGCGCAAGCGTTCCCTGCCCAAGGAACTTTGCTTTCTCCTCCTTTGCAATTTTTTCAAAAATTTTTATGAAAAGTTCTCCAATAATTTTTCTCTTCTTCTCCGGGTCTTTTACTCCTTTCAAAGCAGAGAAGAATTTCTTTCTCGCATCAACAAACCTCAAATTCATATTTATATTGCTTGCAAGCTCCCTTATGCTTTCCGGCTCCCCTTTTCTCATAAAGCCAGTATCAACAAAAACTGCAACGCACTTCTTCCCAAGCGCCATGCTCATCAAAACAGCTGTGACTGTGCTGTCCACTCCCCCAGAAACAGCAACAATTGCTTTTCCCTCACCCACCGTCCTTCTTATTTCTCTTACTGCATCATCTATGAATTGCTTTGGTTCAAACACCATAGTATTGTATTTGGTGGTTAGTATAAAAAATCTTTCATTGAGGAAAACATTAAAAAACCCGTTTCGTATATAGAATTAATGGAGGTTTCAAGTATAAGAAAACTGGCTAGTTCTTACAGAAGTTTCACCATTGCTACCCTTGGCTCCCACTCTGCTTTGGATATATGCGAGGGCGCAAAGAGGGAGGGAGTTAGAACGCTTGTGGTTTGCCAGAAAGGGAGGGAGAGAACCTATCAGAAGTATTATTCAACGAGGAAGAGGTTTGGCAGAGCTGTTGGGTGCGTTGATGAGGTTATGCTTCTTGATAAATTTTCAGAAATAGCAACTCCAAAAGTTGTGAAGGAGTTGCAGAAAAAGAATGTTATCTTTATACCTCACCGCTCCTTCTCAGTTTACGTTGGTTACGATGCAATTGAAAATAAATTTGAGGTTCCAATTTTTGGGAATAGATTCCTTCTAAGGGCTGAGGAGAGGAATGAACCAAAAAATCAGATTTATCTCCTCAAAAAAGCAGGTATCCGTATTCCGAAAACATTCGCAAAACCATCCGAGATAGACAGATTGGTGCTTGTGAAAGCAAGCGAAGCAAGAAGAAGCTATGAGAGAGCTTTCTTCTTCGCAAGCTCAGAGGAGGAGTATGAGAGGAAAAGCAGTGAGATGCTGAGAAAAGGAGTGATTAGTGAGGATGGTTTGAGAAAAGCTCCAATTGAGGAGTTTGTAGTTGGAGCGCAATACAACTTCAACTTCTTTTACTCCCCGCTTAATGAGGAGCTTGAGCTTATTGGGACGGATACGAGAAGACAGACAAATTTGGATGGGTTGCTGAAGCTGCCTGCAAGCGAGCAACTTGAAGTGCTGAAACATATAAGGATGAGCAATATTGAAATTGGGCATGTTGCCTGCACGTTAAGGGAGAGCATACTTGAAAAAGTTTTTGAGGTTGGGGAGAGGTTTGTTGAAACGTGCAGAAAGGAATATCCTCCTGGTGTTATAGGGGCATTTGCACTCCAAGGAGCAATCACCGCTGAGGAGAAAGGGGAGGAGATTGTTATTTTTGACGTCAGCTTCCGCATTCCGGGCTCGCCTGGCGTTAGATTCACTCCCTATACGGAGTATTTATACGGGGAGAGTTTAAGCATGGGGAGGAGAACTGCGATGGAGTTGAAGAATGCATTCAGAATGAAGAAACTTGCAGAGGTAGTAACATGATTTCAAGGGAAAAAATTCATTCAATTCTAAGTGGGTATGACGAAAGAAAAATAAAAATAGCAACGATATGCTCCCACAGCTCCCTTCAAATTTTTCACGGAGCAAGGGAGGAAGGGGTGAAAACGCTTGGAATCTGCTTGGAGAAGTACAAAAAAACTTATGATTCGTTTCCATACGGAAAACCCCATGAGTATATTATTGTTGACAGCTACAAGGAGATACCTGAAAAGGAGCTTGTTGATGAGAATGCGATAATAATACCTCATGGCTCGTTTGTTGAATATGTTGGTGAGAAGCTTGAGAATTTAGCTGTGCCAATGTTTGGCAACAGAATGAGTTTAATTTGGGAGGGGGATAGAAATAAACTCTTTGAGTGGATGAAGGATGCAGGGTTGCACATCCCGAAACTTTTCAACCCATCCAACATAGACAGGCCGTGCATTGTTAAGCTTCCTGGTGCGAAGGGTGGGAAGGGGTATACAATTGTCAGCTCTCCTGAGGAGTTCAGAAAGAAAGTTAAGGAGAAGGAGTTCATAATTCAGGAGTATATTTCTGGGGTGAGAGTTTATCCGCATTACTTCTTCTCCCCAATTTCAAAGGAAGGTTACGGGATTGCTGGAGGTGCGCTGGAGTTGATGAGCATAGACAAAAGATTGGAGAGCAATATTGATGAGAGCTACAGGGCAACGCTTGCTGGAGTTAAAATTAAGCCAAGTTTCACTGTTATAGGAAATGAGCCAATCACCCTGAGGGAGTCCCTGGTGAGGGAGATAATGGAGATGGGGGCGAGAGTTGTTGAATCCTCATACAAGCTTTTTGGTGGTTTAACAGGTCCTTTCTGCGTTGAGATGATATGCACTGATGATTTGAAGTTCTACGCGTTTGAGATTTCTGCCAGAATAGTTGCAGGGACAAATTTATATCCAACCGGCTCGCCTTACAGCTGCTATCTTTACAACAAGCCAGTGAGCACTGGAAGGAGAATTGCGATGGAGATAAAGAAAGCTGTGAAGTTAAAAAAGTTGGAGAAGGTTGTTTATTAGGGGGGTGTGGTGGGAAAGTTAGAACTGATTGTGTTTCTTTTTCTTATAAATGAAGTCGCCGCTTGTTTAAGCGAAATTGACCCTGCGCTTGGCGTAAACCCATCTTTTTTCAATATGAGCGATGAGACGAATATTGAAATATACAACCAGAACATATCTGCTGAGGAGAAGTTCTATCTGCTCATTCACAATGCATTCGGCAACTCCCCTCTGCTACAAAAAACAAGAGAATACAACTTGCTTCTTCCCTTCTCTTGTCCTCCAAATGAAACAAACTTGAAAAGTGGCGCGTTTGTGAAGGATGCCTGGGTTCGCGTAATTGCAGTTATTCCATCCATCATTGATAATGAAAGCTGGGCTCTGCCAGAAGGGGAGGTGCTCACAAGGTATAACTACTCAGTTGAACTTCCAGCCAGCGCGTCAAACTCCTACCCAGACTGCGGAGCGGTTTATACTTTGCTGGATTCAGCTCATAATCTGTCAGTTTATATTAATGATAAGAATGCGGGGAGTGAGATTGCGAATTATAAAATAAATTCAACTGAGTTGAACGTAAAGGCTGAGCTGAGTGTATTTGTGAATGTAAAGGAGGATATGTATTCAAGCGCTTGCTACTGCTGCGGTGAGGAGGAGTGCGTTATGTGCTGCTCCTGCGAGTTTCAGGGAAGCAGAAACATTGCTGAGCAGATTGTGGTGAGCGACTCGGTTAGAAAGAAAGTTTACCAGTTAAACGCATCGGCTGATTTGCGTATGCTGAGCTGCCCGGATGAACCGCTTAGAACTGCGAAAGGCAATCTTTCAGTTAACTTCACTCCTTCTGTTCAGTCTCTTTTTCTTTCATTCCAAAAAGCAAATTTAACTCTTCGTTTGAGGGAGTTAGATGTTTTGCCTGTTATGAAACCTCACAATGTTTTGGAAGTGGTTAGCATACCCATTCAGCACGAGTTTTCTGAGAGAATGTTAAGCAGCTTTGCTGTTTCAAACAACTCTGTTTTTATAAACTTCTCGGGGGTTCCAAGAGATGAAATTGGAAAGCCATCTCTTGTCATAACTGACTTATTCGGGAGGAAGCATGAAGTGAATTTGAATGCTTCATGTCCTTTGAACCCAAAAATTGAGCTTCTCCTTCCAAAGTTTGTGGAGGAGGGCATGGAGTTCAGAGCAATAGTTAGATTAACTTATAATGGAACAGAAGTGAAGCAAAAGAGAGTTGCAGTGAACTATTCAGGAAAGAGATTCTTTGGTGAAACGAATGAAGAAGGGGAAGCAAGTTTTATTTTAAAAGCAAACCAGAGTCTTGTTGAGGTGACTTCGGAGTATGATGGGGTGTTTTCCGAAGTCAGTGCAAGGGGCAATGTAGCTGTGTATAACTCCTCAGAAATTACATACATGCTCTCCCTTTTGGCATTCCTTTTTATTCTAGTTATAAGCTATATTGGTTTTAGGAGGGTGAGTGGATGAGGCGTTTGTTAACTCTCATTCTGCTTATCTGCGTTGTTCAAGCCGCATGGCCAGACCCAAATGCAATTGCAAATGCGCTTGTTGAAACATTTTTTTCTCTTCTTAAATATGGACTTTCGCTTTTCATCGCGCTTGCAAACCAGCTTGTTGCATACAACCCAGTGGTTACAGAACCACTTTCCTCAGTTCACTCAAAGCTGATTTCCCTTCTCGCCCCCCTGTATCTTCTTATACTAACATGGAGTGGGGTGAGGATAATGACTGGGGGTGGTTTGGAGTCCCAAGTTAATGCGCGTATTACAATACAGAACTCCCTGGTGAGCATGCTTATTGTTGCATTCTCCCTTCCAATATACAAACTTCTTATCAACCTCTCCCAACTTCTCTCAGCGTATTTTATCACCGCACCTTTTCCAGAGGTAGGCTACCCTTCAGTAACAACGCTTGCGCTTTTCCTCCTCCTCTTACCTCTTCTCATTCTCTTCGTTGTTTTTCTTATAATACGCTTCTTTTTCATCTCCTTCGGGGTTCTGCTTTTCCCAATTGGTGTTTTCCTTTACTTCTTTTCACCAACAAAGCCATACGGAAGGCTTCTTCTATCACTGGTGTTTTTCTTCCTCTTCATTCAACTCATCCTTTCATTAATAATTTCTGTGATGGAGATACTTGCAACAACTCCTCCACAGGCAGCAGGTTTAAGTGGGATGGAGGAGCAGACGTATAAAATGTGTGTTTTCATAGGTGCATTGCTCCTCCTCATCCTCATCCCCATTATGGTGATGCTTCAAATACTCCTCATCACATTATACCCAGAGATAAAGTTATTGGGTTTGTTGGGGAGAACAGGTGCAAGCGTTAAAAATGTTGGAGAGTAAATGTGATGTGATGGCAAAGTATTTCGGTACGTATGGAATAAGGGGTAAATCTGATTTGCTCACCCCCGAGTTTGCTGCGAAAATGAGCGCTGCTTTTGGCACATTTATAAATGGGGGAAGTGTGCTTGTTGGGAGGGATGCGCGCTTCAGCGGTGCGATGCTTGAGCATGCGGTGATAAGCGGTTTGCTGAGCGTTGGGTGTAGAGTATTAAACCTTGGTATTGTCCCCCTCCCAACTCTTGAGTACGAAGTTAAAAAAATTTCAGCAAACGGAGGAGTTATGATAACTGCTTCCCACAATCCGCCTGATTGGAATGGGTTGAAATTCACTGATAAAGATGGGATAGGCATATCACGGGAGGAGGGAGAGAGAATTGAGGAAATTTTTGAGAAGGGAAGCTTCAAAAAGGTGGATTGGGGTTCGCTTAAGGAGTCCGTGGATTACCCACTTGCGCTTGATGACCACATAGGTATGCTAAGAAAATGCGTTGAGAAAAGGCATGTGATGAAGAAAGCTCCAAAGGTTGTGCTTGACTGCGGGAATGGAACGGCTAGTTTAATTGCACCAAAGCTTTTCAAAGAGTTGGGGTGCAAGGTGACTACGCTGAATGGACAGCTTGACGGCTCCTTCCCAGGTAGAAATTCAGAGCCAACTCCGCAGAACGTTACCGAGCTTATGGGGAGTGTTGTTGCATTGGGAGCGGATTTGGGAGTTGCGTGGGATGGGGATGCGGACAGGGTGATATTTGTTGATGAAGGGGGGGAGTATATTTTTGGGGATAGGAGTTTTGCGCTTGCAGTTGACATTGCGCTTAGAGAGAGAAGGGGGTATGTGGTGACAACTGTTGCAACAAGCAACGCAGTTGCGGATGTGGCAAAGGAGAGAGGAGGGGTGATTGAATACGTGAAAGTTGGCGGCCCGTATCTTTCAAGGAGAGCTAAGGAGCTGAACGCAGTAATCGCGGGGGAGGAAGCAGGCGGGGTGCTGTGGCCTTCCATTCACTTTGGCAAAGATGGGTTTATAACTGCGCTGAAAATTATTGAAAGAATGTGCAAGGAGGAAAGAGCTCTTTCCTCTTTAATTGCAGAGATGCCCGAGTATTACAACGCAAAAACAAAAATTGAGTGCCCGGATGAGAAGAAGCAGAAAGTGCTGAAGGAGTTTAAGGAAAGGGTGAGGGGGGAGGGGAGAGTGAATACAGTGGATGGTGTGAGGGTTGACTTTGATGATTCGTGGGTTATTGTGAGAGCATCTGGAACTGAGAATTTGATAAGGATATTTGCTGAGGCGAAGAGCAAAAGAAAAGCGGATGAGCTTTTAAGGAAGTATAAGAAAATTGTTGAGAGGTGTAGAGGTGGTTGAATGAAGGCAATTGTTCTGTGCGGTGGGAGAGGAACAAGATTAAGGCCGTATACATATTCCATCCCAAAGCCAATGCTACCGCTTGGCAAAAAGCCAATTCTTGAGTTTGTTGTTAACAACTTGAGCAGGCATGGATTTAAGGAAATATATTTCACTGTGGGGTATTTGAAGGACCAGATAATGAAACACTTCGGAGATGGGAGCAAGTTTGGAGTGAAAATAAAGTATTTTGTTGAGGAGAGGGAGATGAATACTGCTGGCTCCATACTCCCCTGCAGGGAATATGTGAAGGATACATTTGTTGTGACAATGGGCGATCATCTCACAACAATAGACCCAAAAAAGTTTGCCGAATTCCACAAAAGAAAAGGAGCATTGGCAACTGTTGCGTTGAAGAGAACCGGGATACCGCTTGAGTACGGAGTGGCGCATATTGATAATGAAGGCAGGATAATTCGGTTTGAGGAGAAGCCAATAGTGCAGAACCTTGTGAACTCTGGTTTTTACTGCTTTGAGCCGGAGATTTTTGAATACATAAAGGAGGGTTATGACTTTGCGCAGGATGTATTCCCGAAACTGCTTGAGGATAAGAGAAAGTTCTATGGATATATTTTTGATGACTACTGGATAGATATAGGAAGAGTGCCAGATTATGAGGAGCTAAACCAAATAATAAGCATAGTTGATTTGGTGACAAAGTAGTTATGCGTATATGCTGCACACCGCAACAACGCCAAAGAAAATCTGCAGGAGCAGAAGGATGAGCACAAGCTGCTTTTCTGTTGGATGAATCGTCTTCATAAGAAAGTGAGTTAAGGAGCATATCTCCCCATCGTAGTATAACCTTCCTCCCCTTCCAACTCTTCCAAAGTTTTCTGCTTTGAATTTTGAGCGCATTTTTAGGAGAAATTCAATTATCTGTGGTGTTAAAGCAATTACGCCTACTCTCTCCATGTTTCCTAGAACAACTGCTGCGACAATTGATGCGCCAATCATATACGTCGCAACGTTGCCAGGGAATATCCTTGCTGGATACCAATTGTAGAAAAGGAATGCGAGGCATGCGCCAAACAAGCCAATCATTATGAAGCTTGTTTCGGTGGTATGCAACCCCGCGAATCTTAAAAGAATGCTTGCAAGGAAGATGAATGCGGAAACAACTGCACCCGTCCCTGCTTCAAGCCCATTGAAACCAGCGAGTAAATTTATTAGATTGGAGCACGCCACAACTCCTATTGGGACAAGCAGAAGTGAGTATAGATTTATGTCAACTGCTCCTATGAGGGGAAGGGAAAGCACCCCCAAGTTGAAATCAACTGTCCAGAGAATTAAGTTCATTTTTGTCACTCCTGCTTTTGTTACCATAAGCGGTATGGCAGCGAATACTGGGAGGAGCACCCTGTATCTATCAGGTATTTTCAACAGGTCATCAAGCAAACCCATAACTGCAATGAGGGTTATGGAGCATATTGCAGCGAGCATATGAACCTTATCAATTCCTGCGGAGTGAAGCTGGAGGGAGAGGAGAAGAGCTAGGGATAAACCAAGGAGCATTACAATTCCTCCTATTTTTGGCACTGCAGGTCTTTCTGGTTTGTTCAAATCAGGCGCAACTATCCTTCTCTCCTCCAGCTTTTTGATTGCTTTCGGAGTGATGAGAAAAACAACAAGGAAGCTTATGAGAAAGATAACTGCACATGCGGCAAAGAAATCTATGTTCATCCCACTACCTCAAAAACTTTTATATCCTGATTCTCTGAATTATAGACTTCTCTCAACCCATCAACATTTTCAAAAAACAATAAGAAAAGATTAACTCTGTAGTTATCCTGGGGGTATACTAACCTGTAGTTCCCAATCCTCAAGAATTTTTTAAGTGGAACTGTTCTCCTTCCTTCACCCATGTATATTACAACATCTCCTTCCATAAGGTTGTTTGTTAGCGGGTCTATCTGAGCAAATGCAACCTTTCCATCAGTCGTTACAAAAACTGCATAGCGGTTCCCGGTCTGGTCTACCTGAATTCCATAGAGCCTGAATGAGTCAATTCTAACCTTTGTGTTGTTTGCGTATGTTTTCATCATCTCTATATTATCAAACATTGATGCATCAATCATAAGATGGGTTATGTTTCTCTCCTTCAAGAATGAAACTGAATTGTTTGAGAGGATGAACTGCGCAAACTCAGTATCATTTTCGTAGCAATTCCTTCCTGTCATAAACTCCATCAGAGGAGTTATTCTGAAAACCCAGAATGTTGAATTCTCCGGCAGTTCACCTGCCCACTCCATCATCTCATCAACTGGCGAGCCAATCGTATCAGAAATTCTTATCTGTGTTAAGGCAGCGGTGTTAAGCGATGAGAGAAGCACGAGGAGTATTATTGAGAAAGTCAGGTAAACGTCAATTCTCCTATCCCTGTAAAGCGAAACTATGAAAACTGAGCTGGCTGCGATTAGGAGAGAGGCAACAAGCGATTGCTCAAACTTAAGGAATGTTTGCGTGAACTCAAATGAAACGAAAAGAATGGTGAGGGAAAAAAGCGCAAGTATAGCTTTCTGCTCCTTTATTGCAATAAGCTCATTTACCGAGAAAGCTGAGAAAAGAGCAATTCCAAGTGAGGATGGGAATGCGTCAAAATTGTATAGAAGAGCTGAGAGGATGAAAAAGGATGCTGTGAAAAATTCAAGTTTTCCTTTGCATTGATACTTGCCAGCTAGCCTTGCCAAAAATAAAAGGAAGCCAAACACCAGAAGAGGGAGAGTTGGGAGGAATGGGGATGCGGAGGATGTTTTGGTGAATATCGTTGGGGTAGTTAAAAAGTATGAAATAAGCGAGGCGAGGAGAGCAACCATCGCCTCATAGCTGTGCTCTTTTTTTGACGGGTAGAATAATTGCTGCAGGAGAAGGGAAATTGCAACGATGGCAACCATCACCCACCCTGCGCTCCATCCAAGAGAGGAGAGTATGAAAAGGACTGCTGAAAGAGCAAGAAGGAGATAGTTTTTCTTTGAGCGGAAAAGAGAAAGGCAGGCGAAGATAAAAAGGCACATCCCAAGTGAATCCGGAGAGTAAACGCCAGAGCGCATCCCAAGCAGAAACGCCTGGGAGGAGAGAAGCAGCACTGCACCAGCGAAGGAAGCAAGCGGGGAGAACATCTCCTTCAGCATGAAGTAGAATGCAACAACCGATAATGCTGACAGGACAATTGGGAGGATTTTTGCAATTGTGAGCAGAATGGAGGGGTTGAACTCGCCCGTGCTGAAAAAGCTGTAAACTGCTGCGGTGAGCTGGTTTGTCATCCCAGCAGGCTCCTTTCCCTCAATGAAGCGCCGCACATTCAGAATTTGTTCATATGAGTGTAAGTCAAGCAGATGCTTGTCAAGAATGTGGTAAGCAGTTATTGAAACTGTCAGAAGCAGTAGTAGTGCAACAGCAAACCTCTGTTCCATAAACCTACACCTTGCCTCTTCCCAGCCTCTCGTGAGCGCGT
The DNA here is from genome assembly GCA_038871515.1 of Candidatus Micrarchaeia archaeon. Taxonomy (GTDB): domain Archaea; phylum Micrarchaeota; class Micrarchaeia; order Burarchaeales; family Fermentimicrarchaeaceae; genus JAVZHX01. The sequence goes on along the minus strand of JAVZHX010000001.1, from coordinate 505,626 downwards.
GCCAAATGGCCGGCAGCAAGCGCAGAAATCAGACTTATTTCACCTGCGAGAGCAGTTGCGCATGCAATCTCCGCAAACTTCCTTGCATTGCTTCCTGGTGGGTTGCCTGCTCCGTAGCAGTGAAGTATCTGCAATGCCTCTTTTTGGGTTGGGAGGTTCATTCCTCCTCCCAGAGCACCACTTTCAATGCTTGGCATAAGTATTGAGAAGTAAACTCCTCCCCTCTCCTCCTCTGCCGATGTTATTGCCATCGCGCTGTTCATTATCTGCGCAGGATCCTGCCCGCATGCGATGTATAAAGCAGCAATTGGGTTTGCGACGTGAGCATTAAAACCACCAAGCACTCCTGCCCTTGCCGAGCCAATGAAGTTTTTTCCGTAGTTCACCTCAACAATCTTCTTTGAAGTTGTTTTCAGTGTTTTTCTCACAATGTTTTCTGGTATAACTACATCCGCAGTGACGCTTCTCCCTCTTCCAAGTATGAAGTTTGCTGCAGATGGTTTTTTATCAGTGCATAGGTTGCCGCTGAGCGCAATGCATTTCGCTCCTCTGTTTTCTTTCTCAATGAACTCAACAACTCTCTCAAGCCCAATTGTTATCATATTCATTCCCATCGCATCTCCAGTTGTGCAGACAAACCTCAGAAAAACATGCCTTCCAGTAATGAATGGCTCGACCATTTTTAACTTCAAAAATCTATCCTGCTCCATAAGCTCTTTCAGCTTGTAGAAGTTCGCATTCACCCACTCCTTCAGCTTTATTGCTTCCTTCAGATTTCTCACTTTGAAGAGAGGCGCCCTTGTCATTCCCTCATAAAGAATTCTCACATTGCATCCACCACTTGCAGTTATCGCAGTTGCTCCCCTGTTCACAGATGCAACTAATGCTCCCTCTGTTGTTGCAAGTGGAATGTAGAAGTCCCCCCTTGCATATTCTCCTTTTATTTTTAATGGGCCAGCAATTCCAACAGGAATCTGTGTGACGCCAATTGGGTTGTCAATGTTTCTGTTTGTTGCGCTTCCCAAGTCTATTGAATACTTTCCAATGTGCTCCAGTTTTGTGTTTGTTATTCTTTCCAGCGCAGCTCTTCTCACCTCAACTGCTTCCCCCATGCTTACAAACTTCTGAACGTCATGGAAGCCAATTCTACCCTTAACAATTTTTTCAACAAGCTCCTTCATTGAAACACCGAGTATAGATTTGCTTATGTGTTTTTATTAATGTGCTTCTCAGAAAGAGTAATTAAATACACCGCACAAATTATTTCTGTGTTTTTATGGATTTGGGAGCTGGTTTAAGGAAGGCAATTGCCAGAATAACTGGCGCTGCAATAGTGGATGAGAAAGCAGTAGCGGAGCTTGTGAAGGAGTTGCAGAGGGTGCTTATAACAAACGATGTTAATGTAAAGCTTGTTTTTGATTTATCAAAAAGAATTCAGGAGAGAGCTTTTAGTGAGAAGCCAGCTGGGGGGGTGGGGGCGAAGGAGCACGTTGTGAGAGTTGTTTACGAGGAGCTTGTCTCTCTTATGGGTGAAAAGTACGAGCCGAAGTTGGGAAAGCAGAGAGTGCTTTTGCTTGGGCTTTTTGGTAGTGGCAAAACAACAACAACAGCAAAGCTTGCGAAGTTTTACAGGGATAAAGGATTGAGCGTTGGTTTGATATGCTGCGATACATATAGACCCGCAGCATATGAGCAGGTTGAACAGCTTGCGAGAAAAACAGGGATTCCTTTTTATGGAGTGAAGGGGGAAGTGGATTCTGTTAAAATAGTGAGGAGTGGTTTGGAGTATTTCAAAGATAAAGACGTTGTGATAGTTGACTCCTCCGGGAGGGATGCGTTTGATGAGAAGCTGCAGGAGGAGTTGAAGGGAATAAACGAGGCGCTTCAGCCAGATGAGAAGCTGCTTGTTGTCAGCGCTGATATTGGGCAGATTGCAAGGAAGCAGGCGGAGGAGTTCAACAAGGCGGTTGGGCTTACTGGAGTTGTGGTTACAAAGATGGATGGAAGTGGGAAAGGTGGAGGTGCCCTAAGCTCTGTTGCTGCTTCAGGAGCAAAAATTGCATTCATAGGCACAGGAGAAAAAGTTGATGATTTTGAAGTTTTTGATGCAAAAAAGTTTGTTGGTAGGCTGCTTGGCTTCCCTGACTTGGAGGGTTTGCTTGAGAAAGTGAAAAAAGCGGGGGTTGAGGAGGTTGATGCCGAGAAGCTTCTTGAGGAAGAGCTTACTATTGAAAGCTTCTATGAACAGCTGAAAGCAACGAAGAAACTCGGCCCGCTGAAGGGAGTCTTTCAAATGATGGGGATGGTTGACTTGCCGAAGGAGCTCATGGAGGAAAGCGAGGAGAAGCTGAAGAAATATGAGGTGATTATAAACTCGATGACAAAGGAGGAGAGGAAGGATGTGGAGCTTGTGAGAAAGAACCCAAAGAGAATTGAGAGAATTGCAAAGGGGTCTGGAACAAAGGTTGAGGAGGTGAGGGAGCTTCTCTCCCAGTTTGAGAAAATGAGGAAGTTTCTGAACATGTTTAAGAAGAATAGAGGTTTAAGAAGGCAGGTTGAAAGGTTTATGAAAACTGGTGGCAAATTCGGAGCGTAGTTTATAAAGTTAATTTATTATTATAATTGAAGGTGAATGGATGAGGCTGGTTTACCTTGTTATTTGCGTGATTGTTGTTTTGCTGCTCGTTTACTATTTCCCAACAGTTCGTGATAAGTTAGGAATTCCAACTGAGTTAATGGTTTATGTTAATAAAGCTGTTCTAGCAGCAGTTGTAATTGCGCTTGCTATTGTGACGCTAACCCTTGTGGAGGAGTGGGTAAGAAGAGCATTTAAGTTGTCTGAGGATGAGACGCGGTATATCAGTGGAGTTCTGAAGTATTTCATGGGTGGTTTGGCTCTGCTTATCATGGGATTTATTTTCATAGGTGATGTGACTTTTCTCACAATATTTTCGGGGTTGGTTGGAGCTGGCTTGGCAATAGCGCTTCAACCAATTCTTCTCAACGTGATTGGCTGGCTGTCAATAGTGATGTCAAGGTTGTATAAAATAGGTGATAGAGTTTATATTGGAGATAGTGTTTGGGGAGCGCTTGGAGATGTGTCTGACATAAATCTATTTTTCACAAGAATAAATGAGCTGGACAGGAACAGCTGGCAGGAGACTGGTGGGTTTGTAAGCGTGCCAAATAGAATTGTGCTTGAGAAGAATGTGATAAACTACACCGCTGAGGGCCCATTCATATGGGATGAAATTTCTTTCAGAATATCTCATGGATGCGATTACGAACTTGCAAAGAGGATAACTGAGGGAGTTGTTAAGGAGATTGTTGGTGAGAAGATGAGGGATGCTGCAAAGTTCCTGAGCTCAAGAAAGTATAAGCTGAAAATAAGGGATATAAAGGAGGAGCCGATTGTCTATCTTTCTTTAAGGGATGGAAATGTGAGAGTTGCGGTGCGTTACTTAGTTTCAGCAAGGAAGAGGAGGCAGACGGAAGCGAAGATAACTGAGAGGTTGATGGAGGAACTAAGAAAGAATAGGAAAATAAAAATTGTAGGGTGAATGAATGGAGTTTGAAGCATTGAGGTTTTTCATCTGCTTTGCGGGATGCGCTGTTGCAACGTATTATGATTTATTCAACAGAAGGAATGTTCCAACGTGGTTGAGCTACTCGTTGGTTGGGATGGGGGTTATTTTCACTTTTGCAACTTTTAACCCATCACTAATTTTTTATAATTTATCAGTTGGTTTTGTTGTTTTTGTAATAGGTTACTTGCTTTACATAACAGGTCAGATTGGTGGAGCGGATGTATTATTATTCGTCTCAATCGCCCTCCTGCTTCCAGAAGCACCACATCCACTCCTGACACCAACTTACTTCAACTCAGGCTTCCCTTTCGTGGTTTCAGTTTTTATGCTTTCCGGGATGCTTGGGGTATTTGGCGTTTTTCTCAAATACGTGCCAGTTACACTTTACAACTACGTTAAAGGGGAGAAGCTTCTCATCAACCGCACAACCGCCCTTCTCTCTGCAATAACGCTTATTCTTTATATGGCGCTTCTCTACACTTTAACCTCAATTGTTGAGCTCTCCCAGCTTCAGCTCGCTGTGTTCACCGCAGTGATTATATGCGCCACATTTACATTTGCTCTGAAAGAACACATCGCAGAGAAGTACATGATAAAGATGGTTGGAGTTGATGAGATAGATGAGGAGGATATACTGGCAGTTGAGAAGATGGATGAGGAGTTTGTTAAAAGACATAACCTGCGTAAGCTGCTTACCTTAAGTGAAATAGAGAAACTGAAAAAAATTGGCAAGAGAAAGAAGTTCCCTGTTTATAAGGAAATGCCTGTTTTCATGCCATATGTTTTGATTGCACTGCTCTTCTCAGTTCTCTTCGGCGACCCGCTGGGTTACTTACTTCCAATTCTCTTCGAGTGAGCGCTGAGCTCTCTCAAGCCCAACTCCTTCTATTGTGATTTTCGCAACACCACTCTCAAACTCCTCAATTCTGAATCTTGAATTGATGAACTGCTCAATCACCCATATATTTGTTTTTATATGCGAGGTGAGCTTGCTGACTGTTACAGAGGATTCGCCTTTTGCAAGCCCCATGTAAATTAATACTTGGTCACCCATATGGCTGTCAAGAGCTGCACCACTTTTCATTTCCTCAAGAAGGTTTTTTGCCGCCTCCTCCCCCACCACCTCGGATTTTTTTCCAAGCTCGCCTAATGATGATGCCCCGAGTATCGTGTTCTCATAAATTGCCCATAGAGTTAGCGCTGAACCTTTGGAGTAGGAGGGGAGGGTCACCTCCTCTATCTCCGCATCGTAGCCGTTTTTTATAAGCAGCTTTCTTGCAGCGCTTGCCTGCCTCTGAGGGATTGTTTCTGGAAGGTTAGAGCAGCACGAGATTCCAAGTATTTTAATCATCTTTCCCGGGGATGTGAGCTGAATTGGTTTCAAGCTGTTGATTGGTTTGATGAGAAGTTTAACCGCTCCTCCTCCTTTTGGATACCAGCCAGCTCTCTCAAGCTCAAAGGATTCAAGCGAGCATCCCATTTTCTTAATAATTGGAAGGAAAACCTCTTTTACAAAGTGAAAGTTTGGTGACCATGCAACGTGTGTGCCACCAATTATTCTCACCTGAGTTTCAGAAGGGGAGAAAAGCGCAATTGGAAGAATTGTTTGAAGGACAAGCATGGAGGAGCCAGCAGTTCCAATGTTGAAGTTGAATTTACCTGCGTTGATTGTTTTAGGTGTGTATATTAACTGCATTGAACCTTTCTCAAGCCCTTGCACCTCAGCAGATGTAATCCTTGCAGCTGCTTCCACCCCCATAAGGTGCTGTGCCTGCATCCCTGGTTTTGCTCTCTTCGCCCGTATGTTGAATAGTTTAACTGGAACTCCAAAAACCGAGGAAAGGGAGATTGATGAGCGAAGAACCTGCCCTCCCCCTTCCATCTCATCCGCTTTTACCTCAATCATGAAGTTATTAAAGATAGGAATAAATATAAGCACAACGAGAAAAAGCTAAACCCGTAAAAATAGGCCAGCGCGTCATGCGCTGGCAAGGCGACCAGTTTTGCTGCCTTTCGGCAGTATCAGAGAAGACGCAGAAGCAACATTTTATTATATTTATATCCCAATATAAAGCTTTCGTTTCGAGGGGTTGGATGGAGGAGGAAACTTCAAGGGAGGCGTTGGAGAAGCAGAAAGCGGAGCTGCTTGAGAAGCTGAAGGAAGCAGACAGAAGGTATAAGTATAAAATGTATGAGGGAAAAGCGCTGAAGGAGATGCTTGAGAAGAAAAGAAGCGAAACAAACCTTCCTCCAGTGAGGGAAATAAGAAAAAGGATAAATCGTTTGGAGTTCATCATCTCAACAGAGGCACGCACCCTTCAGCAGGAGAGGGAGCTTGTTAAGGAGGTTAAGGAGTGGGAGAGGAAGCTGAAGGAAGCAGTTGAAATTGAGAGGATGGCAAGACGCTTGAAATTCATTGAGGATGATATGAGGAAGGCTGGGGAGCAGGTTGCAGAGCTTGAGAAAAAAGTAAATGAGTTAAGGAGTGCTTTGAAAGAAAAAGTGAAGGAGAAGAAAAAAGCCGCAAAGGAGAGCAAGCTTCTTGAATTGAAGAGAAAGGTGGAGGAGGAGAGGAGAAAGGAGGTGGAGCCTTTCCTTCAGAAAGAAAGTGATGGGAAGGTTGATTTGGGAGAGATATGTGTTATTAAGAAGAAGGATAAGTAGCTATTTCATGCATGCTTTTACAAACCCGTTGAAAAGTGGGTTGGGCTTCTCCAAACGTGAGGTGAACTCTGGGTGGAATTGGGTTCCAATGAAGAATTTGTGGTTTGGCAGCTCAGCAATCTGCATCACGTTCTCATCAACTGCTTTTCCTGAGAAAACCAATCCATTTTTCTCAATAATTTCAACATATTTTTCATTTATCTCCCATCTGTGCCTGAAGCGCTCCCTTGCTTTTGTGCTTCCATAGAGTTTATGCGCAAGCGTCCCCTTCTTTATTAGAACATCATGCCCGCCTAACCTCATCGTTGCTCCTTTGTATGAAATTCTCTTCTGCTCAGGCAACAAATCAACAACCGGGTGCTTTGCGTTTGGCTCTGCCTCTGTGGTATTCGCTCCTTTTAAACCACATACGTTTCTTGCGAACTCAACAACAGCAAGCTGCATTCCCAAACATAAACCTAAGAAGGGTATGTTGTTCTCCCTTGTGTATTTTATGCACTGAATTTTACCTTCCATTCCCCTCTCCCCAAAACCACCAGGTACTATTATCCCATCACAATTTTTCAGAACATCAACACTCTGCATTCCCTCCTCAATTTCTGTTGCTTCAATCCACTTTATATTCACCCTGCAGTTGTTATGCGCTCCTGAGTGAACAAGCGCTTCCTTTATACTCACATACGCATCCTTCAAAGCAGTGTACTTGCCGGTTATTCCTACAGTAATTGTTTTTTGAGGATTTTTTATTTTCCTCACAAGCGCTTCCCAGCTTTTCAAATCATTTCTCTCCAGTTTCAAAGAGAGTTTTCTCATTATTAACTTCCCAAGCCCCTGCTCCTCAAAAAGCAATGGAACTTCGTAGATTGTCTGCGTATCTGGGTCAGTTATCACGCAATCCTCAGGAACATTGCAGAACAGCGCTATTTTCCTCCTTGCTTCAGGAGTGAGTTTCCCTACCCCTCTGCAAATTATCACATCTGGCTGGACTCCCATGCTCTGAAGCAACCTTGTGGCATGCTGGGTTGGCTTTGTTTTCTGCTCCCCAACCGATTCAAGAAAGGGAATGTAGGTAACCTGAATGAACATTGCATTGTTTTTATGCTCAAGCGCAAGCTGTCTCATCGCTTCAATGAAGTATGAGTTTTCCAAATCACCAACAGTTCCCCCAACCTCAATTAAAACAATATCCGCGTTGAAATCATCTCCAACCCTTTTAACCCAATTCTTTATCTCATCTGTTAAATGAGGAACAATCTGAACATCATAACCAAGGTAACCTCCCTTTCTCTCCTTTTCAATTATCAAACGAAATATCTTTCCTCCCGTTATATTATTATCCCACTTCAAATCAACATTCAAAAATCTCTCATACGTTCCCAAATCCATATCGCACTCAGCGCCATCATCCAAAACAAACACTTCACCGTGTCTATAGGGGTTCATCGTCCCGCAGTCAACATTCAAGTAACCATCAAACTTTATTGGCACAACTCTGAAGCCTTTTGACTGGAGCTCCTTTCCAATTGAAGCAGTGACTATCCCCTTCCCCAAACCACTCATCAAAGAACCGAGTATGATGATGTATTTTCTTTCCTTTTTCCTTGAAGAAGTCTGCATATTGCTTTTTATTCACAAACCTTTTAATTAATTATTGTGGAGCCAAAGGAAAAGCTGTTCAAAGTTTGGAGCGGGGAGAAGGAAACGAGGAATTTGGAGAGGTTGGAGAATGGGTTTTACAGGGAGATGGCAGAGCACATGAGGGAGGAAATTAAAAAAATTCTTGAGGAGGAGGAAGGGCTTCTGCTGAAAGGAGCAACAATTGAGGAGAACAACGTAAAGGATATGCTTGAGGAGAGAATTGAGCCTGATTTGAAAAAGATAAATGAAGTTTATAAACTGAGGGATGAGAAGAACCTTGAGGCGCTGAAAACTGGCGAGTTAAGGAGTGATAGACTTACGCTTGATGAGAGAGTTCTTTATGAGTCATTTGTGAAAGCAAAAGAAAGATACAGGGAGCAAACACTTGGGTTGGTTGAGAGAGTTATTGAAAGGGGTTACAGAAGAGCTTTGAGGCTTGCTGCATGCTACTCTTCTGGGAGGAGCAGAAGCGAGATACTGGAGCCAGAAAAAATTAAAAGCAGCATACTTGAGATGCTTGATTTTGCTGAGAGAAGCGTTTTTCTCGTATCGCCATGGATATGGGGGGTGGATGCAATACTTGAAAAACTTGAGGAAATGAAGAGGAAGGAGCTGGATGTCAGAGTTATCTGCAGGCCTGCGCTGGAGGAGGATGCCTCGCATGGGGCAATGGTGGAGAGACTTCAAAACTCAGGTATACCTGTTAAACTCAACTCAGTTATCCATGCGAAGTTTTTGATTGTTGATGAGGTGGAGGTGCTTTTCACTTCTGCTAACCTCACAAAAACAAGCCTGGAAAGAAATATAGAGCTTGGGATGAGAACGTATGAGTTGAAAGTTGTTGATAGGTATTTAAGTGAATTTGAGAAGATGTGGGAGCAGGGATAGGTGCTTGAATGGCTGTGCTTGTGATATGCGAGAAGCCACGCGTTGCTGAGAGGGTTGCAGGTGCGCTTGGCGAGGCTAAGAGAAGAGTTTTTAATGGAGTTGTTTACTATGAAGTGGAGAGGAAAGGAGAGAGGATATATGTTGCCCCAACTGTTGGGCATATATACACATTGAAAGAAAAAAACGGAGGAGGCTACCCTGTCTTTGAAGTTGAGTGGGTTCCTTCATACAGAGTTGAAAGAAGCGCTTATTACACGAAAAAGTATCTTGATGCGATAAAGTTTCTTTCAAGCAAAGCAGATGAGTTTGTTAACTCATGCGACTTTGACACGGAGGGAAGCATAATTGGCTACAACATCATACGCTTCGCATGCAACAGCAAAAATGGGAAGAGAATGAAGTTCTCAACGCTTACTGAGGAGGAGCTGGCTGAGGCATATGATACTAGGGGGGAGCTGGATTACAATAATGCATACGCGGGGGAAGCAAGAAGCATAATTGACTGGTTATGGGGAATAAATCTTTCAAGAGGTTTGATGAGCGCGCTGAGAAGAAACGGGGTAAGCAGAGTTATGAGCATAGGCAGAGTTCAGGGCCCAACTCTGAAAATACTGAGTATAAGGGAGAGGGAGATTGCCTCCTTCACCCCAGTTCTATTCTGGCAGGTTTTCGCATTTTGCAGTGGGGTGAAGTTCTGCCACGAGAAAGGAAAGTTCTTAAAAAGAGAGGAGGCAGTTGAAGCGAGAAAGAGAAGCGAGAGGGAGGGAGTTGTTGAGAAAGTTGACAGAAGCAAGTTTGAGCAACCACCTCACCCTCCATTTGATTTAACTTCACTGCAAATTGAAGCGTACAGGTGGTTTGGCTTATCTCCCTCCCAAACTCAGGAGATTGCCCAGTCATTATATGAGGCTGGTTTGATTTCATACCCAAGAACATCCTCCCAGAAGCTGCCTGCGAAACTGAACCTTCCGAAAATTATAAATAGAGTTTCCAAAAACCCAGTTTATGAGAAGCTTGCAAATGAGCTGATTGAAAAAGGAAGGTTCACACCGCGACAGGGAGTTAAGGATGACCCTGCTCATCCAGCTATATTTGTGACAGGAGTTCTTCCAGGCAAGCTATCCGAGATGCAGATGAAGGTTTATGATTTGATTGCAAGGAGGTTTCTTGCCTGCTTTGCTGAGAATGCTGTGAGAGAGAAGATGAAAGTAACGCTTCTGCTCGGCAGCGAGAGGTATTCAGCAGAAGGAGGGAGAGTTGTGAGAGAGGGGTGGGTTGATTTTTACAAGCCGTATGTTAAGTTTGATGAAGTTGATTTAAGTATGTTTAAAGAGAATGAGGAAGTTGAAGTGGATAAATTTGAGGTGAGAAAAGGAAAAACAAAACCACCTGCGAGGTATACGCCCGCTTCAATTGTTCAAACGCTTGAGGAGAAGGGTTTGGGGACAAAGGGAACTCGCTCCATGATTGTGGATACGCTGTATAAGAGAGGTTATATAAGCGAAAGGAACATACGTGTGACTCCTTTTGGCTTGGCTGTCTGCGATGCGCTTGAGAGAAACTGCCCAGAGATACTTGATGAGGAGCTTACAAGGAAGCTTGAGATGGAGATGGAGTGGATACAGGAGGGGAAAATTGAGGAGAGCAGGGTAATTGAGGATGGGAGGAATACACTTTCTGAAATTTTGAGAGATTTTAAAATGAAGGAGAGGGAGATTGGGGGGGAGCTTGTTGTTGGTTTGAAGAGCACCCAGTTTGATAGAGAGGTGCTTGGGAAATGCCCGAAGTGCGGTGGTGATTTGAGAGTAATCACTTCAAAAAAAACTAAGAAGAGATTCTGCGGTTGCTCAAACTATCCGAAATGCTCGCAGAGCTATCCAATACCGCAGTTGGGCACAATTAAGCCATTGAAGAAGAACTGCAAGGTGTGTGGGTTGCCCATGATACTCGTCAGGAATGGAAAAAAGGTGTTTCAGATGTGCATAAACCCGGAGTGCAAAAGCAAGGAGGGGTGGGGGAAGTGAGGCCGACAACTGTGGATTCGGTTATAGTGGAAGATGGTAAAATTCTTTTAATAAAAAGAAAGTTCAAGCCGTTTAAGGGAAAGTGGGCGCTCCCTGGCGGTTTTGTTGATGAAGGTGAAACTGTTGAGGAAGCTGTGGAGAGGGAAACGATGGAGGAAACTGGAATGAAAGTGAGAATTGTGAAGCTGATTGGCGTTTACTCAAACCCAAAGAGAGATCCAAGGGGAACAATTTCAATTGCTTTTCTCACAAAACCAACTTCAAAAGAAGCAAGGGGAGGGGATGATGCAGAGGAAGCCAGATGGTTTAATTTGAATGAGTTGCCTGAGATGGCGTTTGACCATAAAAAGATAATTGAGGATGCGAGGAGGATGCTGTGAAGGTTGTTTTGGATTTGGGGAAAAGCGCGCAGGAGAATGCTGCGGTTTATTACCAGAAGGCAAAGAAGTTGAGGGAAAAAGCAGCGGGAGCTGAGAGAGCAGTTGAGGAGAGCAGAAGAGAAACTGGAGAAGTGAAAAAGAAGCCTGCTGTGAGAAGAAAGAGGCAGTGGTATGAGAAGTTTCACTGGTTTATCAGCAGTGATGGCTTCTTGGTAATTGGTGGGAGGGATGCGGAGCAGAACGAAGTTATATTCTCAAAATATTTGGAGAGCTCAGATGTTTTTCTACATGCAGATGTGCATGGAGCGCCTGCAGTTGTTGTTAAAAATGGAAGCACCGCACCTGAGAGAACTCTGATGGAAGCAGCACAGTTCGCGGCAAGCTACTCAAACGGATGGAAGGAAGGGATGGCGAGTGTTGATGTTTATGCAGTTTCAAAGGAGCAGGTAAGCAAGTATTCACACGGGGAGTATGTTCCAAAAGGTGGTTTTGTTATAACAGGGGATAGGAAATGGTTTAAAAACGTTGAACTTAAATTATATGTTGGAGTAAGCGAAAGTGGATTGGAATGCGTGCCTGCGTTATGCGGCAAATCACGCTTCCTTGCATGCGCTGGGATAGTGCCTGGCGAAGGTGAAAAGAGCGACCTTTCAAGGAAGTTATTTGAACTTCTATTGAAAAAAATTGAAGGGGAGAGGGTGAATTGGAAGGAAGAGGATATAGCGAGGTTTCTCCCTCCTGGTGGAGGAAAGGTGGTTGAATGACTGGAAATGGAATTGAGCTTAAAGTTGTTGAAGCGTATCAGAATGATGTTGGTAGGGGAATTGTTAGAATAGATTCCAAAGCAAGAAAGCTTCTGGAGGTTACAACCGGTGATATTGTTGAGATAAAGGGAAAGAAGATAACTGCTGCTGTTGTCTGGCAGGCGCACCCGCAGGATGAGGGGCTGAATATAATAAGGATGGATGGCTCCATAAGGCAGAATGCTGGAGTTGGGTTACATGATAAGGTTTTTGTCAGAAAAGCTGAGCCGAAAGAGGCAAAGAAAGTTGTTCTGGCGCCAAGCGAGGCAATAAGGTACTCTCCGGGGTTTGATGAGTTTATTAAAAAGAGATTGGTTGGTAGAGCTGTGACAAAAGGAGATACGATATTTGTTGGTGTGTTTGGAACATCGCTTCCTCTTGTTGTTGCGCTTGTTCAACCGCAAGGAGTGGTTGTGATAAATGAGGCAACAGAGGTTATTCTGAAGGAGGAGCCGATGAAGGATGTTGGGAGAATCGCACAGATTACTTACGAGGATATTGGGGGGTTGAAGGAGGAGATTCAGAAAATAAGGGAGATGGTTGAGCTTCCTTTAAGGCATCCGGAGTTGTTTGAAAGGTTAGGCATAGAGCCACCGAAGGGAGTGCTTATCTATGGGCCGCCTGGAACAGGAAAGACGTTGCTTGCAAAAGCAGTTGCAAATGAAAGTGAAGCGCATTTCATTGACATAGCTGGGCCTGAGCTTGTGAGCAAGTTTGTTGGGGAAAGCGAGGAGAGGTTGAGGGAGGTTTTCAGGCAGGCGGAGGAGAATGCGCCTGCAATAATTTTCATGGATGAGATAGACGCGATTGCACCGAAAAGGGAGGAGGTGACTGGCGAGGTTGAGAGGAGGATGGTTTCCCAGCTGCTTGCATTGATGGATGGGTTGAAAACAAGAGGGCAGGTAATTGTGATTGGTGCAACAAACAGGCCTAACTCCATAGACCCTGCTTTGAGAAGACCTGGGAGGTTTGACCGAGAGATAGAAATTGGGGTGCCTGACAGGAATTCAAGGAAGGAAATACTGCAGATTCATACAAGAAACATGCCTCTGGATAAGGATGTGGATTTGGATGAGCTTGCGAACATAACGCATGGTTTCACGGGTGCGGATATTTCATCTCTTTGCAAGGAAGCTGCAATGAAGTCTTTGAGAAGGGTGCTTCCAAAAATAAATTTGGAGGAGGAGTTCATCCCACCCCAAATTCTTGAGGAGCTGAAGGTGACAAGGGATGACTTCTTCAACGCAATGAGGGATATACAGCCCTCTGCGCTCAGGGAAGTTTTCGTTGAAATTCCAAATGTTAAATGGGAGGATGTTGGTGGTTTGGAGAATGTGAAGAGAGAGTTGAAGGAGGCAGTTGAGCTTCCTCTGAAAAACCCGGAGAAGTTCACAAAGATGGGCATACGCCCTGTGAGGGGGATTATGCTTGTCGGAATGCCTGGGACAGGAAAGACGTTGCTTGCAAAAGCAGTTGCAACGGAAAGCGAGGCAAACTTCATATCAGTTAAGGGGCCTGAGTTTCTTTCAAAATGGGTTGGGGAGAGCGAGAGAGCGGTGAGGGAGCTTTTCAGAAAAGCAAGGATGGCTGCGCCGTGCATAATTTTCATAGATGAGATAGACGCTGTTGCAAGCGCAAGGGGTGCTTTTGATGAGGGAACAAGAGTAACAGAGAGAGTTGTGAACTCACTTCTTACTGAGTTGGATGGCTTGCAGAACTTGAAAAACGTTGTTGTGCTTGCTGCAACCAACAGACCAGATATGGTTGACCCAGCGCTGTTGAGACCTGGGAGGTTTGATAAAATAATAGAGCTGCCTGCACCTGATGAGGAGGCAAGGTACCAGATATTCAAAATACACACAAGGGGAATGCCGCTTGCAAAGGATGTTGATTTGAAACTGCTTGCGAAGAAAACTGAAGGGTATACTGGTGCGGATATTGAGGGAGTGTGCAGGGAGGCTGGAATGAATGCTCTGAGAGCGGATGCAAGCGAGGTGACTTCAGCTCATTTCTCAGATGCGTTGAAAGCAATAAAACCAAGCGTGACAAAAACCCACCTTGACAGAATAAAGAAGTTTGTTGGTGGGGAGGACAGCATGTTCCGGTAGATTAGATGGTTGACGTAAGAGTTTTTTTCAAATCAATCGTTCTATTCACCGCGCTGAGTTTGATAGTGTTTGCTTTAACTCCAAACGCCAACTTGTATTTTTTGCTGAAATTGCTTGCTCTTGCATTTGGGCTTTCCTTGCTTATGCCGTTTGCCTACCCACACATACGAGGGGTGAGGGAAGGGGATGTGGTGAGCGTTGTCCTCTCTGAGCAGAAGCTTCCTTTCAGAATTCCATTTATGAGTTCAACTGCAGTTGCTTTGACAAGCGGGAGAATTGGCGAGGTTATAAAAATAGAGTTCAACGATGGAAGTGAGGAGGAGGGGGTTGTTGTTTCATACGCTGGTTTTTTCACCCCTGCAAAAGTTAAGCTTCTCAGAAAGGAGATAAGGGTTGTTTGATGCAAGCAGTTGAAATTCAGGATATAGTGGTATCTGTTCTGGCAATTGCAATTGCTTTTTCAATACGTTATGGAATGGGTTTCTTTCCAATAATCCTTCTCACAGTTGGAGTTGGTTTTGTTGCGCATGAACTCGCCCACAGATTTGTTGCAAATCACTATGGAGCAAGAGCATTCTACAGGGCATGGCCGGAAGGGCTTTTCTTCATGCTTGCGTTTGCTTTAATAAGCGGCGGCAGGTTTCTCTTTGCTGCGCCAGGGGCAGTTTACATCTACTCCTATTATTTGAGCAGGAGGGAGAATGGAATAATCTCGCTTGCCGGCCCACTTACAAACTTTCTTCTCGCCATTTTCTTCCTCTTTCTTTCAGTTGGAATTAGTTTAAAGGAAACTCCAAGAGCAGAAATGCTTGCCCAGTCGCTTCTTGTTTTTGGCACATATATTAACCTTTACCTTGCATTCTTCAACCTCCTTCCCATTCCACCGCTGGATGGAAGCAAGGTAATTGCATGGAATTTCCCTCTCTGGGCAGTTATTATGCTTATACTGGTGTTTCTGGTGTTTGTATGAGATGGGGGCCAGCAGGGATACCGCTTGATTTCAAGGGAAGCACTCCAGAAGCAATAAGGTATGTTGCGGAGGAAGGGCTGAATGCATTTGAATGCGAATTTGTGAAAGGAGTGAAAATGAAAAAGGAGATGGCGGAGGAAGCGAGGAAGGTTGCAAAGGAAAAAGGAGTTTCTCTGAGCGCGCACGCTCCTTACTGGATAAACTGCGCAGCTAGGGAGAGAAGGAAAATTGAGGCAACGCTGAGAAACATAATTGAGACTGCAAGGGTTGCTCGTGTTATGAATGCAAGCATCATAGTATTCCACCCTGGTTTCTATATGGGAAGAACTGCTGAGGAGACAAAGGAGCTTGTGAAAAAAACTTTGGAGGAAGCTTTAGAGAGAATGAAACAGGAGGGAATAAAAGGTGTTTGGCTTGGTTTGGAGACAACTGGGAAGGGGACGCAGTTTGGCAGTCTTTCAGAGAACATTGAGCTTTCCTCTGCGCTTGAGATGACAAAACCGGTTATTGATTTTGCTCACATTCACGCAAGGGAGGGGGGAAGTTTGAAAAAGAAGGAGGATTACTTGAAAATTTTTGATGAAGTTGAGAGGAAACTTGGCAAGGATGCGGTGAAGAACTTTCATTCCCATTTCAGCGAGGTTGCTTTTAATGAAAAAGGAGAGAAGCACCACTTAATTTTAGGGGAGCAATACTCTCCTCCCTTCAAACCACTCGCAGAAGTTATATTTGAGAATGGGTATGATGGAACAATCATTTCTGAAAGCCCTCTGCTTGATGTGGATGCGTTGAAGATGAAGAGAATTTATGAGGGAGTTGCTTCAAAAAAGTGAGGTATTTTATATTTTTCATTCAATAATTATTTGGGGTGTTTTGGATGAACATGAGAAAACTGGCTTTTCTTGGGTTGTTCACAATTCTATCTTTGGTTGCATACCAACTGAAATTCTCAACAATACTGGGGGTTCCATCTCAGAACTTCACATTCTTCCAATTCCTCGGTCCGATTGGGGCAGGTATATTCAACCCTCTTCTTGGAGTTTTATCTGTTTTATTCGTTGAAATTCTCAATTTCTTAATTTCTGGCAAGGCGCTTGAACTGATTACGCTGATAAGGTTCACCCCAATGATGTTTGCAGCTTTCTACTTTGGTTCCAAGAGCAGGAGCAGAGTGATTATTCCACTTCTCTGCATGGCGCTGTTCATAACTCACCCAATTGGAAGAGAGGCATGGTATTACTCCTTCTTCTGGCTGATACCCGTTGCAGCTGCTCTATGGAAGGAGAATCTTTTCCTCAGGAGCCTTGGGGCAACTTTCACGGCGCATGCAATTGGTGCAACTGCATTCCTTTACGCATTCAACATACCTGCCGAAGTATGGGCTACGCTTGTGCCAATAACTGCATTTGAAAGAGTTTCATTTGCAGTAGGAATAAGCATTTCATACGTTGCAGTGAACACTCTGCTCAGTAGCATCGCAGGTAAAGTGGATGTGAGCTGTTTGAAAATAGACCCCAAGTATGTATTGTTCATTCATAGGGAACGTACCTAACCCTCCTTCCCTCTATTATATATTTTCCTTTTGAAAATGAATCAACTATTTTTGGCAAGCCAACGTGCTCTCTCTCCAGAATTTTTGCTGCCACCTCCTCTGCAGTTTTGCAATTGCTTATGTCAACTGCTTCCTGATGTATTATTGGACCGCCGTCTGGTGTTTCATCAACAAAGTGAATAGTGTAGCCAGATACTTTCACTCCATACTCAAACGCATCCTTCTGCGCATGTGTGCCAGGAAAAGCTGGAAGAAGCGCAGGGTGTATGTTTATTATTCTTCCTTTATAATCTTGGAGGAATTTCTTATCTTTTATCAACCTCATATAACCTGCAAGCACAATTAAATCAACCTTGAACTCCTCAAGCTTCTTCCTTACTGCTCTGTCATGCTCCTCCCTTGAAGAGTAGTCTTTTGGGTTTATGCAGAACGCAGGTATTCGGTGCTTTCTTGCTCTTTCAAGTGCTTTTGCTTCCGGGTTATCTGAAATTAGAACGACAACATCTGCGTTAACCTCCCCTTTCTCAACTCCATCAACTATTGACTGAAAGTCGCTTCCCCTTCCACTTGCGAGCACTCCCACCCTTATTTTTCTCATAAATTAATTATATTCAAGAAGCTTAAAAACCATTAGCAACTACTGCGCAAGCCTCTCCTTTGTTCTCTTTGCCCTTGCTTCAGACAGCATATAGATTGAACCCGTGATGAGAACCATATCATCTTTCCCTGCAATTGATTTGGCGTATCTTACTGATTTTTTGACATCTCTCACTATTTTCACGTCTTTCCCATACCTCCTCGCTTCCTTCTCTATTCTCTCTGGCTCAGCTGCCCTTTCAAAATTTGGTTTGTTTATCACTATAAAATCCGCTGGTGGAGCTATCTGCTCAACTATTCTATCTATCTCCTTATCTCTCATCACTCCAATCACAAGAATTAGTTTGTTGTATTTGAAAAGTTTCAGTGAATTTTTCAAAGCTTCCATTGCTGGTGGGTTATGCGCGCAGTCCATCACAACAAGCGGTTTTCTTTGAACAACCTCCAATCTTCCTGGCCACCTTGCCTTCACCAAACCATCTCTTATCGCTTTTTCACTAACTGGAAGCTGCTCTGCGGCAAGAACACTCACCGCAGCATTTTTTATTTGATGCTCTCCGAGAAGGTTAACTTTAAGCGAGGGGTAATCTCTCAGCTTTGTTTTCAAATAAAACACAGAACCGCTCGCATCGCATTTAATTTTTCTGAGTTTCATCCCCTTCAGCATTATCAGCTCTGCTTCCTTCTCTCTGCATATTTTCTTAAAAACCTGCAACGCTTCCTTCTTTTCTTCAGCGGTTACAAGAGGAACCCCCTCCTTTATTATTCCTCCTTTCTCCCTTGCAATAGAACGAACTGTTCCCCCAAGCACATCTGTGTGCTCCAACCCTATGTTTGTTATCACTGAAACTTCTGGAGTTATAACGTTTGTCGCATCCAGTCTGCCACCTAACCCCACCTCAACAACCGCATAATCAATTCCCGCATATGCAAAATAATCAAATGCAATTGCAGTTGTCACTTCAAAAAATGTTGGGTGGGAGAGTTTTTTAGTTTCATTCACAATTGGTTTTATCCTTTCAACAAACGAGGTGAGTTTCTCTCTTGAAATATATTTTCCATCAACAACAATTCTCTCCCTGAAGTCATCCAAATGCGGTGAAGTGTACAAACCAACTCTAAAACCATCCTGTTGAAGTATGCTGCCCAGCATTGCGCATACCGAACCCTTCCCATTTGTCCCGCCAACGTGAATTGCCTTGAAGCTTGTGTGGGGGTTTCCAAGAAGCTGAAGCATTCTATTTATTCTAACCAAACCTAACTTGCTTCCAAACCTGCCAAAGCTGTTTAAATAACGAATTGCCTCCGTGTAGTTCATTCAATCAGCCAGTTCTTGCAAGAGCTAGGGAGAAAGTGTTTTTTATCAGCGAAGCCACAGTCATCGGCCCAACTCCGCCGGGCACGGGAGTGATTGCTGATGCTTTTTCCTTAACTCTCTCAAAATCAACATCCCCAACAGTTTTTCCCTCAAGTTTGTTTATCCCAATATCAACTACAACTGCCCCTTCCCTAACCATCTCCGCTGTTATGAAGTTTGGCTTTCCAACTGCAACTGCAAGCAGCTCAGCTTTTTTTGTGATTTCAGCCAGATTTTTTGTTTTGCTGTGACATACTGTGACAGTTGCATCCCTGTTCAGCAGCATTGCTGCGAGTGGTTTTCCCACAATATTGCTCCTCCCAACAACAACTGCATTTTTTCCAGAAACGCTTATTCCGCTTCTCCTCAAAAGCTCAATCACGCCAGCCGGAGTGCATGGTGGAATTGACTCGTCTCCTGCAAGAAGCTTCCCAAGGTTGAGTGGGTGAACTCCATCCGCATCCTTTGATGGTTCAATTAGTTGTATTATTTTTTCAGCATTTATTCTGCTTGGGAGTGGAAGCTGAAGCATAACTGCATCTGCATCGCTTTCATTCAGCTCCTTTATTAAGTTGATAAGCTCCTCCTCTGAAGTTGAAGGTGGGAGAATGTATTTTTCAAATAACACTCCCGTATGTGAGCAGGCTGCCTCCTTGCTTTTCAAATATATTTTTGAAGCAGCGCTATCTCCAACAGCTACAACAGCCAGCTTTGGTTTCACTCCACTTTCCTTTATACGAAGCTTCAGCTCATCAAGCAGCTCCTTCGCAATTGCAGTTCCATCAATTATCCTTCCCATCTACATACCTATGGAGGAGTAAAGGGGGAATCTCTCGCAGAGCTCCCTCACCTGCTTTCTCACTTTCTCAAGCACGGCAGCATCTCCTTTGCTTTCAAGCACCTTTGCAATCATCCCAGCAACTTCCCTCATCTCACTTTCTTTCATCCCTCTTGTTGTAAGTGGGGGAGTGCCCAACCTTATCCCACTTGTTATAAATGGTTTCTGGGGGTCGTATGGAATTGTGTTTTTGTTGACAGTTATCCCAACGCTGTCAAGCAGCTCCTGAGCCTCCTTGCCAGTCATCCCTTTATTTCTTAAATCCACAAGCATCAGGTGGTTGTCCGTCCCACCAGAAACCAGTCTAAAACCAAGCTTCATCAGCTCATCTGCAAGCGCTTTTGCGTTTTTAACAATCTGCTTCGCATACTCCTTAAAGCTTGGCTGCATCGCCTCTTTAAAGCAAACTGCTTTCGCAGCAATCACGTGGTCAAGCGGCCCTCCCTGCAAACCTGGGAAAACTGCTTTATCAATACTCTGCGCATACTTCTCCTTGCAAAGGATGATTGCCCCTCTCGGCCCACGGAGCGTTTTATGAGTTGTGCTTGTCACAACATCGGCATATGGAACAGGTGATGGATGTGCTCCCCCTGCAATCAAACCTGCTATGTGCGCCATATCCACCATAAAGTAAGCTCCAACCTCATCTGCTATTTCTCTAAATGCTTTGAAGTCAATCACCCTTGGGTAAGCGGTATAACCGCACTGAATTAACTTCGGCTTCTCCTCAACCGCAATCTTCTTTATTGCATCATAATCAAGCATCTCAGTTTCCTTATCTAAGTAGTATGGAACAACCTTATACCACTTCCCTGAAAAATTCACTGGGCTTCCTTGGGAGAGATGCCCTCCATGAGTTAAACTCAACCCCATCATCTTATCCCCAATCTCAAGAAAAGCGTAATACGCAGCCATATTTGCCTGACTTCCAGAGTGAGGTTGAACGTTTGCATGCTCCGCCCCAAAAAGCTTCTTCGCCCTATCAATTGCCAGCGTTTCAGTTACATCTATGAACTGATTGCCGCCGTAATACCTTTTTCCAGGATACCCTTCGGAGTATTTGTTCGTTAAAACACTTCCCTGAGCTTCAAGCACCGCAACGCTTGTGAAGTTTTCAGATGGAATCAACTCCAACCCATACCTCTGCCTGTTCAGCTCATTCCTTATCGCTTCGTAAACCTCGGGGTCAGTTTCCCTCAATCCCATACAAAACACCTCACTCTATTCCAGCAGGAGAAACTTTCTCAATCTCACCTATAAACGGCTTCTCCTCCTTCTCCACCTTAATTTTTTTCTTTGAAATCTGCTCAAACGTGTTCAGAATTCTCTCTGCTTCCTCAGTAAGCTTGGCAAGCTCCTTCCTCTGCTCCTCTATTCTCTGCTGGTATTCCTTCTCCCTCTTTTTTATCTCCTCTATCTCCGCAAGATGCTTCTCCTTCAGCATCCTGAGCTCCTTCTCATACCTTTTCACAAACCCGGCGCGCATCACATCCCTAAGCTCCTCAAGCTCAGCTAAACTGCGCTTCCTCATCTCCGAGTATTCCTTCATATTCCTCTCAAGCATATCCTGTTGCAGGTATATCCAATCCTCCATTTTTTTCAGTTTGGCAAGCTCCTTCTGAACATTCCTTATGCTCACAACCTGATCGTCTATTCTTCTATTCACTTCACTTGTATAGCGCTCAACAAGGGAGCGTATCTCCTCTATTCTATCAACTTCTTTATCTATTCTGGCTCTTGATTTCTCCAAGCTAAATCGGATATATGACTCTATTCTCTCAAGCTTCTGCGCCTGCGATTCTATCATTGTTATTCTCTTTGGAACTTCTTTTACTCTGCTGTCAAGCTCCTTTATTTTTGCTTCCTTATCTGCAAGCTGCTCAGCCATCATGTGCAGCTCAACCTCAAACTTCCTCTCAAGTGGCACATAACTCTTGTACACTACATCTGCATGCTCCTTCTCCAATTTTTTAATCTCCGCGCTCTTCTTCTTCATCTCTTCAACTTTCTCAGCATACTCCTCAATTAACTTGGAAAGCTTGCTTGCGGGTATTGTTTCGGTTGGCGCTTCCAGCTCCTTCTCCTCAGGTTTCTCCTTTGCAAGGATAAGAAACGTCTTTCCGCTCTCCTGCACAATATCCAGTATTCCATCCTGCTTCAGCGTTCTAGCCCAGAACAGAGCTGAGCTTTCCGGAAGGTTTAAAACTTTTGCAACTTCTCCAAGCTCAAGCTTCTTCTTGCTTTTAAACATCTCCAGAAGCTCATCCAAACCTTTCATTTCACTACCCGCATTCTATTGAGTTAGTAAAGTTAAATACTTTTTGCAAGCTCAGTGATTATTTTTATGCTCTTTCCACACTTTGGGCATTTTTTATCACTTGTTATATTGTATTTCAGTATGCTGAAGCCATAGCGTTGTATGAGAAGCTCCCCGCAGTTGTAGCAGTAGGTGTTCTCCCCCTCATGCCCAGGGACGTTACCTGTATAAACATACCTCACCCCTTCCTCCATTGCAATCTTTCTTGCTTTTTCAAGAGTTTTCAAAGGAGTTGGCGGAACATCAAGCATCTTATTTGCTGGGTAGAAAGCGGTGAAGTGCAGTGGTATATCTTTATCAAGCTCCGCAACCCACTTTGACAACTCCCTCAAATCTTCCTCTGAATCGTTTTTTGTTGGTATTATCAAATTTATAATTTCAATATGCCCCTTTTTGTGAAGCAGTTCGATTGAGTTCAACACTGGCTCAACTGTTGCGCTGCATACCTCTCTGTAAAACTTGTCGTTGATTGATTTTAAGTCTATTCTGCTTGCATCTATGTTTTTCATTTCCTTAATTGTTTCTGGTGTCATGTAACCATTTGTCACAAAAACATTATACAACCCCTCCTTTCTTGCAAGCTCCGCGGTGTCATACGCATACTCAAAAAAAACAGTCGGCTCAGTATACGTGTACGCAATTCCCTGGCACCTGTATCTTTTTGCAAGCTGGACAATCTGCTGGGGTAGCAGCTCCTCCCCAAATATCTCGTTTGCTTGGCTTATCTCCCAGTTCTGGCAGTGCAGGCACCTGAAGTTGCAACCAACTGTTGCAAAAGAAAATGAATCCGTGCCTGGGAAGAAGTGGTAGAATGGTTTCTTTTCAATTTTATCAATCGCCCAAGAAGCGCACTTTCCATAAACCAGCGAATACAGAACTCCTCCTCTATTCTCCCTCACTCCGCAGAACCCTCTTTTCCCATCAAGTATAAGACACCTGCGCGAGCACAGCTTGCACTTCACCCTTTTCCCATCTAACTTCTCGTAAAGCATTGCCTCCTTCATAATTGGGTTTTGAAGTTTGACATTAATAATTGTTTCAGAAAAACTTTGAAAGATTGCTCTGCCCTCCTTTTGTTGCAATTGGTTTTATTTCACCATAAACTCCATCGTAACCAGGGAGTATCTCAACTTCTCCCCTTCTCACCTTCATCACAGCGTCTGCTATCTCTTTTGGTATTTTTTCTGCAAGCTCCTCATACGATGCTTCAAGCAGTATGTGAAATTCAGTCCCAGCAGAGGCAAGTATGGAGAAATATTCCTTCTGCACAGATTGCGTAGTTGCATGTTTTCCTCTAACGCTTGCAATCAGCTCATCCAGTGGTATTGCATGCACAAACGGAATTGCATTCTCTGGGGTGTAGCAGTATTTTCTGTCAGCAAGCTCGGCAACTCTGTGCATCACTCCAATTGTCAGTTTTCTTTTGCAAACAGGGCAGGTGTTATTTCTCTTGATGCTCTCCTCGGGTGGAAGACGAACGTTGCAAGCTCTATGCCCATCATAATGGTATTTTCCCTCCTCCGGGAAGAACTCAACAGTCATTACAAACTTATTTTTATCTTTCCTTCTCACCGCATCAATTATTTCAGAGTAGCTGGCTTCCTTAAATGAAAATACATTGGCTTCCCTCCCTATTTTCTGCGGGGAGTGGCTATCTGAGTTTGAGATTAGAGTGTATCTATCAAGAGAGCTGAGCATCCAGTTCATTTTTGGGTCGCTGCTTAAACCGGTTTCCAAAGCAAATATATATTTGCTCTGCTCCTCAAAGCACTCCTCAACTGAGTTGAAACCAGAGGAGGAGCCAAAGATGGAACGCCAAGGAGTCCATGCATGAGCAGGTATAATCATGCATTCGCTTGAAACGCCCCTCACAACTTCAACAAGCTCAGCAGCGCTCATATCAAGCGATGGCCTTCCATCTGCTTTCAAATCTCCCCTCTTTTCAAGCTGTTCATTTATCTGCTCAACAACTTCAAAAGAAGGAGCAAAAAGTATGTTGTGAATCTGCTTCAGCTTCCCATTTCTTCTGAACACATTGCTTACTTCTCCAGTAAGCATGAAGAGAACCCCGTCGTAATCAAAAAGTCCATTCCCAACTGGTTTCAGCTTCCTCTTCAACTCCTCTAGCCAGAGGGGGTGGGTGAAGTCCCCAGTTCCAACCAGTGAAATTCCTTTTAACTTTGCAAACTTTGCTATGCTTTCCACATCCATATTTGAGCTTGTTGCACGTGAGTATTTGGAATGGATGTGAAAGTCTGCTATGAACATATGCCTCCGTATGTATTAAGAAGGGAAAGTAATTAAATTCACTTCCTCCGTAAATTATGTAATAGCTGAAACAGTAAAACTACTTCTGCGAGATGATAAGAATTCAAACAAAATGTTTTTAACTACAAAAAACTAATACACGCGTATTATGGCTGAAAATATTTTCAGGAGAATTTCTGCTGAAAAAGAGATATTCAAAGATGAAAGAGCGCTTATGCCCGATTACCTGCCAGAGGTGATGCCGCATAGGGAGGAGCAGATAAAGGAGATTGCTTTTTCTCTGAAAGGGGCTGCTGAAGGAAAGAGAGTTGAAAATATGCTGATTACTGGAAGCAGCGGGACGGGCAAAACCTCTTCTGTGAAATATGTTTTCAAACAGCTTCAGGAGTACTCACAAAGAGTTATCCCAATTTATATAAACTGCTGGGAGTTCAGCACAAGGCACTCAATACTAAGCAACATTGCTCAGTCACTTGGTGAGTTTCTTCCAAGAAGAGGGATTTCAACAGATGAGATAATTGACAGAATTGCAGAAGTTTTGAAAAAGGAGAAAAAAACTCCTGTGATTGCGCTTGATGAAGTTGACAGGTTGTTTGCAACTCAGTATGATGAGGAGAAGGTTTTGTATGATTTGGCAAGGGGGAAGGAGCTTTTCTCAGTTAACTTTGGCGTTGTTGCTATAACGAACAGCAGCGAGTTTTTGGTTAAGCTTGACCAGAGAATAAAAAGCTCCCTTGTTCAAAAACAGCTTCTCTTCAAGCAGTACTCTCCAATTGAGTTGAAAGATATTTTGAAAAGCAGGGCAAAGCTTGCTTTTTACCCAGAAACTCTTTCTGAGGAGGTTATACCTCTCTGCGCTGCAAGAGCTGCGAAAAATAACGGGGATGCGAGACTTGCAATAAATCTACTTTGGAAAGCAGGTAAAATTGCAGAGAGGGAGAATGCTGAGAAGGTAAGGGAGGAGCACGTGAGAAAAGCGTTTGAGGAAGTTGGAGATGAGGAAGGGAAGAAGCTCAGCGGAAAGGAGAAGGAAATCTATGAGTTTGTTAAAGAGAGGGGAGAGGTGACAAGCAAAGAGCTTTATGAAAAATTTAAAGATGAAACTGATAGGAGCATAAGGAATTATGTGAACAGATTATGTGAGTTGGGTTTTCTGACTGCGGAGGAGATGAAAAGCAAAGTAGGGAAAGGTAGGACGAGGTTGATAAAAATAAAAAATTAAACGTATTTGTCCGCAAACTCTGCAAGGTAAGGTATTCTGATTGTTTCCCCCTGAGATTCCTTGTAACCCACGTATAAGCCATAGAGCCAAAGCAGTATTCCGATAAATGGCGTCACTATTAGGAAGAAGAAAAGCCAGCACAGCCAGATTACAATCCCAAGAAGTATTGACTGCATTGCATGGAACCTTATTTTCTTATCCTCCTTCTCCACCAGGTAGAAAATCAAGCCAGTTAACCAAGGGAAGAAGTATATTAAAATGTATATCAACCCATCCTTCTTCTCGCTTTTTTCAACTTTTTTAGCTTTCGCTGGCATACGACCACCTATAAAAGAAGTGGTGGGGTTGAGTATTTAAACTTATCTAGATGCAACAACTCTAATCACATCATTGTTTTTCAGCACGTATTCCCTTCCCACCCTCATCTTAGTTCTTGCATTAACAGCGCATACAAATTTATCAGCAAGCTCCGTGTGTATTTTTGCAGCCAAATCAAATGCGGTTGAACCCTGTTTCATGAGAATTGCGTCTGGAAGCACATTCCCAAAATGATCTGAAAATTTATTCTCATCCTCAACTGGGTAGACAACAATCAATTTCAGCAGCTCAAAAGCAGCCTTGTTTATCAATTCCTGCACCCCACTTCCCCCGTATTTCAGAAGCACTCTCTCCCTTATGAACTCCAAAGCAGAAAGCTGCTTCTCCTGCAGGTTTTGCGAGATTACTTTGAAGTTGCTGTCACCTGGCACGTATTGAATAACCCCTTGCTTTGCTGCCTTTCTGAGCGCAAGCTCAGCCTCAGCACACGTTGGCGCAATTATCTTATCCTTAAAGCGCTCCCTGAGCTTCCTGTAGTTTTCATCTGCGTTTGGCAAATCAATCTTGTTTGCAGCTATAATGATTGGCTTTGAAATTTTTCTAACTTCTCTTGCAAATGCAAGTATATCCTCATCACTCCAGTTTATATTCTCCTTTGCAAGAAAGAGTTGGGAAGCGGCTTTCTCAACTTCTTCCTGCGTCACCTTCAAACCAGAAAGAAGTCCTGCAAGGGAATCAATGTTTTTTCCTTTTATCCTGCTCCAGCTCCTTTTTATTATTCCGGCTATCCAGTGGCTCATCTCCTCTTCAAGGAAAACAACTTCGTTTGCAGGGTCATAAAAATCACACTGCTTCCCCTCTGCATCAGTTGTTCCAGATGCATCAACAACCTGGATAAGCGCATCTGCACTCCGTAAATCATCAAGAAACTTCAAACCAAGTCCCTTCCCAAGATGGGCGTCTGGCACAAGCCCAGCAACGTCTATTAAGTCAATTGGTATCAGACGCACCCCATTCTCGCAGAGTGAGTTTCTTGGGTTGCATTTCACATTAAGCTCTTTGCACGGGCACGCAGCCCTGACATATGCTTTCCCAACATTTGGGTTTATTG
The DNA here is from genome assembly GCA_038871515.1 of Candidatus Micrarchaeia archaeon. GTDB lineage: Archaea > Micrarchaeota > Micrarchaeia > Burarchaeales > Fermentimicrarchaeaceae > JAVZHX01. The sequence continues at coordinate 478,984 of JAVZHX010000001.1, read as the reverse complement.
TTGTGAAAGGAAAAGGCGCAATTTTTGCATCAACAAGAGTTGCAGCTGAGAAAAAAGTTGATTTGCCCGTGTTTGTCTTCCCAACAACTCCTATGAGCATAGGAATATAATAACCATCCAAGTTTAATTATTCTATGCTTTGGTGTGACAAGCACCGCCCAAAAACGCTTGAGCAGTTCGCAGGAAACTCTGAAATTGTGGAGGAGGTTAAGAAGTGGGCGTTTGATTGGGAGAGAGGGAGGAAGGGCAAAGCGATACTGCTTCATGGACCCGCGGGAGTTGGCAAAAGCACGCTTGCATACGTGCTGGCTTCCTCAATGGGCTGGCCTGTTGTTGAGATGAATGCGAGCGATTTGAGGGACGAGGAAAGCGTGAGGAGAGTTATTGGGGAGGCATCTGCTTCAAGCAACCTGTTTGGGGGAAAAAAACTAATTTTGATTGACGAAGTTGATGGGCTTCAGAAAGCAGATAGGGGAGGAAGCAAGGTTATACTTGAGATAGTAAGAGGTGCGGAGCAGCCAGTTATGCTAACTGCAAACGACATATGGAAGCCGTCCCTTGCAACTTTGAGAAGCGCATGCACAAACCTTGCGATGAGAAGAGTTAACTCAAGAACAATTGCATCGCTTCTGAAAAAAATTGCAGAGAAGGAAGGGGTGAAAATCAGCGAGGAGATTATCGCAAAAATTGCATCTAACAGCTCAGGTGATTTAAGGTCTGCAATAAATGACTTGCAGGCAATTGGGGAGGGAGGAGTTGGCTCACCTGATGTTATAGGAGAGAGAGATAGGGAGAAAGGAATGTTTGATTTGGTGAGAGCTGTTCTTAAAGCAGAAGGGTATGAGGAGGCACGAGAAACTATTTGGAATGTTGATGACAGGGATATGTTTGTCAGATGGGTTGAGGAGAATATACCGCTGGAGTATGATGACGTGGGTGATGTTGCAAGAGCGTATGATTCACTTTCAAGAGCAGATATTTTTGATGGGAGAATTATCAGAAGGCAGCACTGGGGTTTCCTCAGGTATTCAAACGATTTGGCAACTGCAGGAGTTGCGCTTGCTAAGAAGGAGCGTTACCACAAGTTTGTGAAATATCAGTTTCCAAAAATAATAAGCAAGCTGGGAAGCAGCAGGGGAGAGAGAGCTATGAAAGCAAATATTGGAGTGAAGATAGGGAGGATGTGCCATGTTTCATCAAAGGATGCAATCTCCATTTTTTTCCCAGTTATAAAACTGCTCTGCAAGGAGAAAAAGAACGCTGAGAACATTCAAAAATACTTTGGGTTTGATGATGAGGAGATGGAGTATATTGGAGTGAAGGTTAAAGGAAAGAAGTAAGGTTAACTTCAAGAGCAACTGCTGGCTGCTCAAGCTCGAAGTTGTTGAGAACCTGTGGGTGAACCTCTCCAAGCAAGCCAACCCTCTTCTTTTTGTAAATTAGCTCCCCAACTCTTCCCTTTATGAATGAAGGATGCTCGCACCTTCTCATCTCAACCTCCCACCCCATCTCCCTGAAAATTGCCTCAGCAGTTGATTTCATTATGCTGAAAGTTGCTTTTGAATCATACAGCACGCACCCAATGCTTCTGCTTTCAACAACATTGTCTTTTTCAAGCGTTACCACATCTCCAATTTCAAATATTTTTATAGGTAGTTCGGCCTGCCTGCTTTCAGAAATAACTTTGAGCAGCGATGGAAGAAGCCAGCACCTCATCATCGTGTATTCACTAACCTTTGGGTTCTTTACTTTAACGCACGGTTCCTCCTGAACAAGCATCCTGTCAAAGCAGTCCCTCTCATTTGTTAAATTCTGGCAGAGAACCTCAAGAAAACCAAGCCCAATCATCAGCTCTCTCAGTTTACTTTCAAGCACCTCGCGTGGCTTCTCCTTGCCAATGCTGAAGAAGTTTGGTAGGGTTGGCTCAAAGTTGTTGTATCCGTAAGCAATTGCAACGTCCTCAGCTAAGTCAACCCAATCCATCACGTCAACTCTGTAGCATGGAACACGAATTTTTCCTTTATCAACTCCATACCCCATCCTCGCAAGGAGCTTTTTCATTTCTTTTTCATTGAAATTCATCCCAAGCATTTTGTTTATTCTCTCCTTTGGAAGCACAAAAACTTTCTCCTTCAATTCAGGGGTTATGAGTTTTTTCTTTCCAACAACTTCAACTGTAAACAATTTACCTCCCCTGTCAACAAGCGAAAGGGCAACTATCTTCAGCGCATCCATCACAGCATTCTCATCCGTTCCAGTTACATCTATGAAAATGTTTCTTGTTCTCTCAGTAACCCTTGTCAGCTCACCGTTGATTATTGGGGGGAAGGAAAGCGCTTGGTTTTTGCTGTCAACAAGAAGAGGGTATTTGTTGTAGTTTGAAATTATGTTTCCGTACTCAATTCCTTTTGGATGCTTCTCTAAAATTTGCGCTAGATTTAGTTTCTCTTCCATATCAAGTGGAACAAAGGAGTAGCTGCGCGGCTCAACTGCTTTGTAGTAGAAAGGCGGTTGAACTGCATCAAAGTTATGCACCCCAATTGAAACCTTCCTTCTCCTCCTCCCGTATGTTTCGTGTATTTTCTCCTGAAGCTGCATTAGTGATTTTATTAAACTTTCATTTATCACAACGTCTTTCACAAGTGCCCCAACAATAAACGGCCTTACTGGAAGAACAGACTCTTCAATGTATAATTTAACTTCTGATTTGCTGGCTGTGTAACTTTTCTGGCGTATCCCAAGAAAGCTGGAAAGCAACCTCGCAATTCCCTCAACGCTCAGCAAATCTGGCCTGTTGGGGGTTACATCAACCCACACATCATCTCCATCAATTCTCTCTATGGGCACTCCCAAAGAGGGAAGGATTCCCTCAATATCACTAGGCCGTAACCTACTCCCAACAAGCTCCCTCAGCTCACTCTTTGAGAAAACAACCGAAGCCATCTCAAACCCTCGCTTCCCTCAACCAGGAAATATCGTTTTTGTAAAACATCCTTATATCCTTCAAATCCATCATCAGCATCGTCGGCCTCTCTAGACTCAAACCCCATGCAAGCACAGGGTATTTTCCCCATGTAGGAAGACAAACCTCCGGCCTGAAAACACCTGCTCCTCCTAGCTCGAGCCACTGATTTTTCTCCTCATAATAAACCTCAATTTCAACGCTCGGTTCAGTATACGGGAAGTAGCTTGGCCGGAAGCGTATCCTCTCAAAACCAAGCTTGTTGTAGAATTCTTTCAGCAAACCAAGCAAATCCCTGAAAGTTGCATCTTCATAAACAATAATTCCGCCAACCTGGTGAAACTCACTCAAATGCTTGAAGTCAGTTGCCTCATTCCTGTAAACTCTCCCCACAGTAAACAACTTTGCAGGTGCTTTCCTCTTTCCATTTCTTATTTCAACCATATACTGCGGAGAAATTGCCGTGTCATGCGTTCTCAGTATTGCCTGCTCCGCAAGCTCCTTGCTCCATTTATACTTCCACTTCTCCTCATGAACCTTCCTCACCCTCTCAACAACATCATCTTTTGGAAGTGGAATTCTCTCCGGTGCTGAAAGATAGAAAGTATCCATCAAATCTCTTGCAGGGTGATCCTGCGGTTGGAATAACGCATCAAAGTTCCAGAATGAGGATTCAATCAACCTATCCTCCATCTCCTCAAACCCCATCTCTATAAATATTCTTCTTATCCTCTCCCTCATCCTTTCAAGCGGGTGCTTCTTCCCAGGGAAATACCTTTCAACTGGCATTTCAACCTCATATTCTCTCAGCTTCAGCTTCCTCCACTTTCCAGTTACAATCTGCTCCTTTGTGAGCACATTCACTTCCTGCACCTTTTCAGCTGAAATTTTATCTGCAAGTTTTCTTCCCTCTGCGGTTAGAACACAGGAAATCTGCTTGCTTTCAACTTTTCTCAGCACATCACCGCGTTTGAGCAGTAAACTCAGGGCAGATTCCTGCAGTGCTGCTCCTTCTGAGATTTTTTTAAGAAGCACCTGCTCCGCATGCCCTTCCTTCAGAGCTTTTTTTCCATTCTCAGTAAGCTGCAGCTTCCCATCTTTTACAACTACCCACCCATTCCTCTTAGCCCATGGCAAGCCTATTTTTCTTTCTTCATCAGTGAACTCCTCAATTCCCTTCCCCTCGCTTAACTTTTTAATTAGGTTAAACTCAGGAAAGCCGTTCTGCAGAAATCTCCTTCCTTCCTCCCCAAGCTTGAAACCTATCTCTTTTCTCTCGTGAATTTCAACTGCTCCCTTCTCCTTCAGCCAGTAGCAAGCCCTGCTTACAGAATCTCTGCCAAGCTGGGTGTCGCGTGCAAGCTCATCAATATTTTTTTCACCTTTTCTCAGTGAGAGAAGGACTAGTTTTTCGTACTGATGCAACATTTTTTACCTCTTGCGCATAGCCATAAGAACTACGAAAGCAAGCAGGAGGAGCAGAACTACCGCGCCTGGCAGTGAAAGCGAGAATGCTATGAATGAGGCTGCCACTTCCTCAAAGAACCTCCTCACCTCAACATCTATTGGCTCCTCCCTTGTGAACACAAGAGTGAACTCCATAAGTGGCACTGTTCCCTTCCAAGTGAAGTTGCTCACCCCTAAAACTTGGTTGAGGTAGTTTCTTTTCACCTCTGGCTCTGTTGGGTCAGGGTAGAGGGATGTGACAACTGCATCTGGCGGTATTATAATTGTAAGCTCATTGTTTCTTGGAAGCACAGGTCCGCTTGGTGATGGTTGGAAAGAAAGAGCAGCTTTATTGAGAGTATAAGTAATTGTTCTTGGGCCAGTGTGATTAACCATCACAACTCCATCAACTTCATACTCCAGTTTTATAATTGCTGTTGATTGTGTTACGAAAGAATATGTTTCCAAATCCTGCGGAGTTATCCTCATATTTCTTGCTGGCGAAGAGGAGATGATATGCTGTCTCAAATACTCGCTTTTTGTTGTCTGCTGCCAATCCATTATTGTAAGCTCTCTGGCGTATATGCTTCTGTTGTATAAATCTGTTGAACCGGGGTCAACCCCGAGTTTTATCAATTCTGTCACCTCTGCAGAGCCATTTGTTTGAATTTTCACAGTAACGCTCAGCGACAAATCATGAAAGTCCGCTCTTGCAACAAGCGTTAGCAGGAGCAGTATAAATATGGTTGTTTTTCTCATGAGATTGATTAAACAGTAGGTATATTTAAATTTTCAACCTACTTTATAGATAAAGGGGAGCGGATGGGGCATATCTGGTATCTTGGCCACTCTGGGTTTGAGATAGAGATTGGGGGAAGCGTTATTTACATAGACCCTGTTTTGGAGTGGAAGGAGATGGAGTGCAGAGTGAAACCACCCCTGAAAGTAGATGAAATTGACAAAGCAGATTTGGTGATGATAACGCATGAGCACAAGGATCATTTTGAGAAAAGCACTGTTGAGAGAATTGTTGCAAAAACAAATGCAACAGTTATTGCCCCAAAACAGGTGCTGAAAGAACTGGAAATTCCAAGCTCGAATAGAATGGCTGTTTCTGTTGGGGAGGAGTTCGTTGTTAAAGGAGTTGAGGTAAAAGTTGTGAAAGCAGTTCATCCTCAGTCAGAGTATCCTGTTGGTTATATAATAAAGAAAGGTGGAAAAAGCATTTACCATGCAGGTGACACATACGAGTTTGGGGGGATGTTTGATATAGAAGCAGATTACGCGCTGATTCCAATTGGCGGCACATACACAATGGATATTTACTCAGCCCACAAAGCAGTGAAAGAGCTGAAGTGCAGGTATGTTATACCGATGCATTATAATACTTTTGAGAGAATAAAGCAAAGCGTCAGCGATTTTGTGAGGGGAGTTGACACTGATAAGGTAAAACCAATTGTTATGAAAGCTGGCGATATGATAGAAATATGAGGTGAGAAAGTGATAACTGGTGGAAAAATTGTGCATGTGGAAGCGAGGAGAGATAAGGAAGGGCCAGTGAGCGGAATGAACATAAACATAGGGATAGATGATTTGGTTGTGAAGGGAGATGAGATAACCGTGCAGTATACCTTCCTTGTTGAGTATCAGGAGAATATAGGGAATCTGAAAATTGTTGGAGTGCTTTATGCAAGCGAGGAGAGGGAGAAAGCAAAGGCAATTGAGGATATGTGGAAGAAAACAAAGAAACTGCCTGAGGATTTTGCTGAAGTTGTGCTGAACACAATAAACTATACATGCGGAGTGAATGGCACTTTTGTTGTTCAGCCAGTTAGGCTAAGCCCGCCAATGCAGCTCCCAAGGGTAAGGGTGCAGATGGCGCCTGAGGAGAAAAAGCAGAAGAAGCCTGAGAAAGGAGCTGCTTAAACCCACTCTGGAAAAACTTCTTTGAAAACTTTTTTTCCTTCTTCTATAAATCTTTCAAGCTGCTGCTCTGTGGGTCGGTTGGGTGACTCATACGCCTCCCTTATCCTTGAAACAAAAAGCTCGTGTGCTTCAAATGAAAGCGCTCTTTTCTCAATTAGGTGTTGAAGCTGCTTTTCAAGGTTTTCTGGTGAGTTGTGAACTTTTGACATTTCTCCCTTTGCGTTGAATAGTCTGTTGATTATCTCCTCCCTCACCTTGCTTTTCTCCTCAACTTCTTCTTTAGTTTCAGCTGGAAGCAATTCAAAAGTTTTTTTCAGCTCCTCCAATTTTTCTCGGTATGTTTTGAAAGTTGTTTCCCAAGCATAATCATCTATTCCAATATAACCACCGTTTCTTAGGTGCTCTGCGTCAAACAGAACTTTGTTGAGGTGCATCCTCAGCCCCATTCCCTTCAGGTGAGCGCGCTTGCGGTGTATGTTCATCCGGTAGTTTCCGTATTTATACTGCTCTGTTTCAAACTTATCATCAAGCTTGCATTTTTCAAACCCAATGTGGCTGTCAATTTCAAAATCGGTTACTGTGTAGCCATTTACTTTGAGGTTTGTTAAAAATTTCTCAGCAACTTCTGAGCTAAATCCTTGAGATTTCTTTTCAAAGTAAACGTCATACTGCCCAACTTCCGCAAGCAGTTTGTCAACTGATTCTCCGTTTATTTCTAAGTTATGGAAAATCAGTTTTCTGTTTTTACCATTCCAAACAAAGTCAAACTCTGTTTTGTTTCCTATTTGAAAAACATTGGTAACTTCCCCCCCAATCTCCTTTATTTCCTTAAGTATGTTAACTCCGTGTGGGTCTCTGTCAACAAGGATGAGTTTCTTTGCGTCTGTTGCGAGAAGAGCATTTGCAACGTCTGGCCCAGAAGCAGGGTAGAAAACTGTTATATCCTCTCTGCGTGGGTTGATGGTTTTTCTTGTAGCTTCCAGAAGTTCAAGCCTCCTCTCCCCAAGTTTGTTTGTAAGTTTGCTTTCCGCAGGGCCGTAGGGAGCAACCGCCTCCTTAATTCCTTCCTCTCCCGTAAGCTTCTTTTCCATATTTGTTTTTACTCATTCTGAGTTAATATGCGTTTCACTCCAACAGACTTCACACCAATCAACTTCACTGGAAATTTACTCCCCCTGAAAGGGTTTATAAGGAGAGAAGTAGACTTAAATAACATCTGCTGGTGTTAGAATGGTTAATAAAGTTACTGTACCAGTTTCGTTGGATTTAGACGAAAACCTAGCTTGGTGTATTGGATTCTACCTTGCTGAAGGGAATAAAACAAAGGACTACATCGGAGTTTCTAATTGCAATGTAGATCTGATTAAAAGATTTAAGATGATTATGGAGGAGATTTTTAAAATAGATAAAAATTTGTGGAGAGTTCATGTAAAAACTTCTAATAAAAATTTAGATGATGTAAAAGTTAGATGGAAAGCTTCATTAGGTTTAGATGTCATTAATGTTTTGTATAATAGATTAGCAAGAGAGGATAATATTGAATTAAGACTTAATAGCAGGTATTTTTCTGAATTCTTTAATAGATTATTAGAAGAGTTCTCACGAAGAATTTTAAAGGTTAGGTCTCTTTCATTATCGTTTTTAGAAGGTTATGGAGTTGGGGATGGATCGATTATACGAAGAAAAGGATTTTTGTATGGTATTGCATTTACGACAAAAAGTGAAGTAAATAAAGATTTGATAGTAAAAATATTTGAGGCGTATTATGGCAAAAGACCTAGAGTTAGAGTAAATAAAAGTTGTTTTGAAATAGAAGTTTGTGGAGTTAATTTAATGACAGAGTTTATAATAGACGGACATTTTAGTTCTCATAAAAATAAACGCAGGGATTTTATTAACTCGTATTTGAAAAAAGAGTACACGAGATCACATGTAAGATACTGGAGTGCATTAGAGGATGGTCCTAAAGGCATTTTTGATCTAGCCAAATCAGTTAATAGGTCTCATTGGTCTGTTAGAGAGGCACTTAGCAAAGATTTTAAATTGGGTTTAGTAAATATATTAAATAAAAAGCCAAAGATTTATGGACTATCTAGAAAGGGTAAAAAATTGTTAGATATATTGGGGGAGGTTAGTGTATGAAAACTAGAGTAATAATTATTGGAGCCGCAGGTCGCGATTGACTAAAAACTTAAGTTTTCAGTCCGCGAATTCCACAACTTCAACGTCCTGTACAGGAATGACGACAGATATGAGGTGGTTGCTTTCACAGCTGCGCAGATACCAGATATCGAGGGGAGGGTCTACCCACCTGAGCTGGCGGGCAAGAACTACCCGAATGGAATAAGGATTTACGCGGAGGAGGAGCTTCCAAAGTTGATTAAGGAGTATAATGTGAATCAGGTTGATTTGGCGTATAGTGATTTGAGTTACGTTGAAGTGATGCATAAAGCAAGCATAGCAAATGCAGCTGGTGCGGATTTCAAATTGATTGGTTGCGAGAGAACTATGCTGAAGTCAACCAAGCCAGTTATTTCTGTTTGTGCTGTGAGAACTGGCTGTGGCAAAAGCCAGACTTCAAGAAAGGTTTGCAGAGTTTTGAAGGAGAATGGTTTAAGGGTTGTTGCGATAAGGCATCCGATGCCGTATGGTGATTTAAAGGAGCAGATTTGGCAGAGGTTTGAAACGTATGAGGATTTGGATAGGTATAAAACAACAATTGAGGAGAGGGAGGAGTACGAGCCACATATTGATAATGGAACGGTTGTTTTTGCAGGGGTTGATTACGAGAGAATTTTGAGGGAAGCAGAGAAGGAAGCAGATGCGATTGTTTGGGATGGAGGGAACAATGATGCTCCTTTCATAAAGCCGGATTTGAGTATTGTTGTTGCAGACCCGCACAGGGCGGGGCATGAGCTTCTTTACTACCCTGGGGAGACAAATGTGAGGTTGGCGGATGTTATTATAATAAACAAAGTTGACAGCGCAAGCAAAGAGAGTATTGAAGTTGTGAAGAAAAATGTCAGTATGTTGAACCCACGTGCAAAAGTTATTGAGGCAGACTCTGAGATAACTGTTGATAACCCAAGCATGGTGAAGGGAAGAAGAGTTCTGGTTGTTGAGGATGGTCCAACAGTAACTCATGGGGAGATGAATTACGGGGCAGGGTTTGTTGCTGCGAAGAGAATTGGCGCAAAGGAAATTGTTGATCCAAGAAAGTACGCGGTTGGCTCAATTAAGAAAACATTTCAGAAGTATTCTCATCTGAGCAATGTGCTCCCTGCAATGGGATACGGGATGAAGCAGATCAGGGAATTGGAAGCAACGATCAACTCGGCTGACTGTGATGCTGTGCTGGCTGCAACCCCAATTGATTTGAGAAGATTGATTGTTGTGAACAAGCCAGTTGTGAGAGCGAAGTATGAGTTGAAGGAGAAGGGGAGTTATGGAGTAAAGGAAATTATTTCAGAATTCGTTGCAAAGCAGCATTTGAAGCAACACAAAGTTTAAAAAGAGCAGCATTCAAAGTTCTGGTGGGTTTTTCTGCAGGAGAAGAAGTTTTTGCTGTTTTTGATTGGTTTACTCCATCTAGCTTTCTCTCTGGGTGAGCTTGAATGCCAAGAAGGGAGGAGTTGAAAAAGGTGCTTGTGGTAGGAAGCGGTCCAATTGTTATTGGGCAGGCTGCTGAGTTTGATTACTCTGGCTCCCAGGCGTGCCGAGCGCTGAGGGAAGAAGGAATAAAAGTTATTCTGGTAAACTCCAACCCGGCAACAATTCAAACTGATTATGAAATTGCAGATGCGGTTTACATCGAGCCTCTCAGAGCAGGGGTGCTTGCAAAAATAATTGAGAGGGAGAGGCCTGATGGAATTATTGGGACGATGGGTGGGCAGACTGGTTTGAATTTGACAATGCAGCTGTATGAAAGAGGTTTTCTGAAGCATTTTGGAGTTGAAGTTCTGGGGACGGGAGTTGATGCGATAGAAACCGCCTCTGAAAGGGGTAAATTTGCTGAGCTTATGCATAGGATAAATGAGCCTGTTTTGGACAGTGTTGCAGCAAACAGCGTGGAGGAGGCTGTTGAGTTTGCAAGAGCCCATAGCTATCCCTTAATTCTAAGGCCGGCTTACACTCTTGGTGGAACTGGAGGGGGTGTTGTTTATAATGAGGAGGAGTTGATTGAGAAAATGAAACTGGGGATGAGGCTGAGCAGAATTGGGCAGGTGCTTATTGAGGAAAGTGTTGTTGGTTGGGGGGAGTTTGAGTATGAGGTTCTGAGAGATTCAAAAGGAAACTGCATAGCTGTTTGCAATATGGAGAATATTGACCCGATGGGAATTCATACTGGCGAGAGCATTGTTGTTGCTCCCTCTCAAACTCTTTCCAACGACGATCATCAGATGCTGAGGAGTGCTTCTCTGAAAATAATCAATGCTTTGAATATAAGGGGAGGATGTAACATTCAGTTCGCCCTCAACCAAAAAACTGGTGAGTATTATGTAATTGAGGTGAACCCCCGTCTCTCAAGAAGCTCTGCTCTTGCAAGCAAAGCAACTGGCTATCCAATTGCGAGGGTTGCTGCAAAAATTGCAATTGGCTACACTCTTGATGAAATTCCAAATGCAGTGACAAAGAAAACGCCTGCAAGCTTTGAGCCTGCGCTGGATTATGTGGTTGTGAAAATACCGCGCTGGCCATTTGACAAGATGCCCGAAGCGGATAGAAGAATAGGCACGCAGATGAAAAGCACTGGAGAGGTTATGGCGATTGGGAGAAGTTTTGAGGAGGCGCTTCAGAAAGCAGTGAGAAGCTTGGAGATAAGGAGAAGTGGTTTGTCTGAAAATAACTTCGGAAGTTTGAATGAAATTTTTGAGCAGATAAAGGAGCCAACTGATATGAGGCTGTTTGCGATATACGCTGCTCTTAAGCACGGGGTTAAACCAGAGAGAATTTCTGAGCTTTCTGGGATTAATGTTTGGTTCATAAATAAAATCAAAAATATTCTTGAGGTAGAGAGAAAGGTTAGGAAGGCTGGAAAGAGGTTATATGATAAACCTGAACTTCTCCTTAAAGCAAAAAGAGCTGGCTTTTCAGATAGACAGATTGCAAATATTATTCATTCAGAGGAAGTTGAGGTGAGAAGAAGGAGAAAGCTGCTTGGAATGAAGCCTGTTTACAGAATTGTTGATACGTGCGCTGCCGAGTTTGAGGCATCAACTCCTTACTACTATTCAACGTATGGGGAGGAGGATGAAGCGAACCCAAAGGGAGTTAGAAAGGTGATTGTGATTGGGGCTGGCCCAATAAGAATTGGGCAGGGAATTGAGTTTGACTATTGCTGCTGCCATGCTTCATTTGCCTTAAGGGAGGAGGGTGTTCAGTCAATAATGATAAACAACAACCCGGAGACAGTGAGCACGGATTTTGATGCAAGCGATAAGCTTTACTTTGAACCGCTGACTTTTGAGGATGTGATGAATATAATTGAAAAGGAGGAGCCTGATGGAGTGATAGTTCAGTTTGGCGGGCAGACAAGCATAAACCTGGCAGTTCCTCTTGCGGAGGAAGGAGTTAAGATACTTGGGACAGGAATGGAGGGAATAGATATTGCGGAGGATAGGGAAAGATTCAGAAAACTTTTGAAGGAGCTTTGTATACCGCAGCCAAGGAATGGGAGTGCGCGAAGTTTTGAGGAAGCGTTTGAGGTTGCTGAGAAAGTTGGCTACCCTGTTGTTGTAAGGCCAAGCTATGTGATTGCAGGGAGAGGGATGCAGATTGTTTACAACGCTGAGGAGCTGAGCAGATATATGCACGAGGCAATTGATGTTTCTGAAAGAAAACCTGTGCTCATTGATAAATACGTTGAGGATGCAGTTGAATGTGAAATTGATGGAGTCTCTGATAGAAAAAGATTGTTCATCGCAGGTATAATGGAGCATGTTGAAAAAGCAGGGGTTCACTCTGGGGATGCGAGCTGTGTAACTCCACCTGTGAAACTGAGTGAAAAAATTCAGAAAAGGATAGTTGAGTATTCAAAAAAGATTTCCTCTGCATTGAAAAACATTGGGGCAATTAACATACAATTTGCAGTGCAAGGTGATAGGGTTTTTGTGCTTGAGGCAAACCCAAGGGCGAGCAGAACTGTTCCATTTCTGAGCAAGGCAACTGGGGTACCACTCGCAAAGATTGCAACAAAGGTTGCGCTTGGGCATGAGCTTGATGAGTTTGGTTTGAGGGAAACACCAAAGCTTCCTTACTACGCGGTGAAAAGCGTTGTTTTTCCCTTCTTGAAACTGCCTGGAACAGATTTTGTTTTAGGGCCTGAGATGAAAAGCACTGGAGAGAACATGGGGGTTGATAGGGAGTTTGGAGGGGCGTATTACAAAGCGCTGCTGGGAGCGAATGCGAGTATTTATACAAGCGGGAGAGTTGTTCTGAGTTTGAGGGATGAGGATAAGAAGTATGCGAGGAGGCTTGCTGAAAGGTTCAACAAACTTGGGTTTGAGGTGCTGGCAACAAAAGGAACTGCTGAAGCAATCAGGGGAATTTCTGTTGAAGTTGTTAAAAAAAGCAGTGAGGGTGAGCCAAATGTTGCAACGAAAATTCTTGGAGGAGAGGTGAGCATTGTTATCAACACCCCAAGCAAGGGAAGAAATGCGGCAACAGATGGGTTTAGGATAAGAAGGTGTGCGATTGAGGCGAATGTTCCTTGCATAACAAGCGTTGAGGCAGCTTTTGGAATTGCTGATGCGATTGGGTGTGTGAAGAGGAGGGGAATGAGAGTTGAGCCGCTTAGTTATTACACAAAAAGAGTGAGCGGTTATGGCTAAAGCATTGCTTGTGCTACGCGATGGCACGTGCTTCAGAGGAGTTGGGTTTGGGGAGGAGAAAACTGTAGAGGGGGAGCTTGTCTTCAACACAGGTTTCTGTGGTTATCAGGAAGCGTTGACAGACCCTTCTTACGCAGGGCAGATTCTCACATTTGCTTATCCGTTAATTGGGAACTATGGGGTTAACTCGGATGACTTTGAGTCTGAAAGAGTTTATGTTTCTGGTGTTGTTGTAAGAGAGCTCTGCAAGGAGCCCCAGCATATGAAAGTAAAGGAGAGTTTGAATGAGTTTTTGAGAAGATTTGGCATTCCTGGCATCTGCGAGGTTGATACAAGAGCAGTTGTGAGGAGAATAAGGAGTTATGGAGTTATGCCAGCATGCATTTCTGTTTACTCAAAAAAGGAGCCGAGGTATGGGGAGCTGTTAGAAAGAGCAAGGGGGCTTGATTACTCAAAAATTGATTTTGTTGAGAGAGTTGCTTCAAAAAGAAAGAAGGAGTATGTTGCTGGGGAGAGGAGAGTTGTTCTAATAGATTGCGGGGTGAAGTGGAGTATTGTTAGGGAGCTTCTTAAAAGAAACATCTCAATTATTCGGGTTCCGCCAAAAACAACTGCAGAGGAAATTCTTAGAATGAAGCCGGATGGAGTTGTTGTTTCAAATGGACCTGGGGATCCAGCGCTGCTCAGTTATATTGCAAGCGCAGTGAAGAAACTGATGAGAAAGCTCCCTCTCTTTGGAATCTGTTTAGGGCATCAGATAATTGCACATGCAGCTGGTGGAAAAACATATAAAATGAAGTTTGGGCATAGGGGAAGCAACCACCCTGTTAAGGAGTTGGAAAGTGGAAAGGTGTTTATAACAAGCCAGAACCATGGGTATGCTGTTGATGAGAGAAGTTTACCAAATGAGTTTATTGTGACGCACAGAAACTGCAATGATGGAACAGTTGAGGGAATGAAGCACAAAGAACTTCCTGTTTTCTCAGTGCAGTATCACCCGGAAGCAAACCCCGGTCCCCTGGACTCGCGCTATCTTTTTGACTTGTTTGAAAAGTTGCTTTAGAGCTCCCTGTTTATGAAAAAGTCGGCAAGCTCAAGAAGTTTCTCCCTTGCATTTGTTTGAGGAAGCTCAGCAAGCCCTTTCTTTGCTTTCAGAATAATCTCCTCTGCTCTCTTTTTCGCATACTCGTGCGAGTTGTATTTTTTCAGAATTTCAATTGCCTCATTAATTTTTGTTTTTTCTTTTGTTTTTTCAGATAAAATTGAGAGAAGTTTTTCTCTGTCCTCTTTTGATGCTTTGCCAAGAGTGTGAATAACCATCAGGGTTCTTTTCCCCTCACTTATATCGCCGCCTATCTCCTTTCCATACTTCTCCTCCTTTCCAATTATATTCAGTATATCATCCTGAATTTGAAATGCAATTCCAACCGCATTCCCAAACTCCCTGAGTATTTTCTGTTGCTTCCTGCTCCCTCCTCCCAGATACGCTCCAACCTCGCAGGAGGCAGCAATTAATGCGCCTGTCTTCCCAGCAACCATCTCGCAGTAATCCTTTTCAGTTATATCCCATAAATTCTGGCTGTTCCACCCAATTTCCATTCCCTGCCCTTCAAGAACCCTTCTGAACGCATCTGCAAGAATTCTTTGAGCACCTACAATTTTCTTTGGTGGCATTTCAAGAAGCAAAGAGGTTTCCCAAACAAGCGCAAACAACCCATCCCCAGCGTTTATTGCAAGCGGTATTCCATATATTTTGTGAATACACGGCTTTCCTCTCCTCATCTCCGAGTCGTCCTCAATATCATCATGCGCCAATGTGAAGTTGTGAAACATCTCAATTGAGGCTGCAATTGGAAGTATTTTTCTTGAGTCTCCTCCAACTGCTTCACAGGAAAGCATGCACATCACGGGCCTGAAACGCTTCCCTCCCCTGCTCAACAAATCCCAGATTGGCTCGTAAACTGCTTTTGGCTCCTTATTTTTCGGGATTATTCTCTCTATCTCCTTATTCACTTCCGCCCCCCTCAATGCAATATACTCCATTATGCTCATCACATCGCCAGCAGGGTTTCCCTCACTTTACTTACTCCAATCGCCTCTATAAGCTTACCCATCCTGGGCCCTTTTTCCTTGTTCAACAAAGCAAGATAAAGCTGTCTAAAAAGCTCCTCTGGCTGCACCCCCTTCTCCCTTGCAAACTCAAAAACAAAGTTGTGTATTTCAACTGCTTTCATCCCATCCCTTAACTTTGAGGCAAATTCTTTCAGCAGCTTCATATCCCCTTGTTTTGTTGGCTGGAAGGAGAAGGAGTATTCCTCTGGCGCGAACTCCTGCTCAACCCATTTTTCAACATATGGTTTCAGGTATTCAACCCCTTCTGAGTCGTTGAGAAGCTCCCCAACTTTCTTCCAGTCGCCGTAGAGCTGTCTGTACATCAGTATATCTGAGAAGGATGCTTTCCATCTCATTCTGTCTGTTGAAAGGGAGAAAGCAATTGCCTTCTTTCTGTCTGCTCTGCTAAGTGGTTTTGATAAATCAAGCGTTGACGCATAGTGGTAATCATCAAATAATCTCATCAGGCTGTAGCCAGTTGGGTCAATATCCTTATTTTCCTGTATATCTGGCTTGAACAATGCGTACTTTATCAGCTCTGGCGGTATCAGCTCAAGCACATCCTTCACCCCAAGCCCTATTCCCTTTGATTTTGAGTATTTTTTTCCTTTCAGGAGAATGAAGCCGAATTTGTAACCAATTGGTGGTTCCTTTTTGAAAAGTTTTTTGTAAACAGCAACCACTGTATCCCAAGAGCCACCTCTTGTGTGGTGGTCAACGCCTGCTCCCTCAACAGTTGTGTGGAAAACCTCCATCCACGAGGGCCAGTGCAAACGCCAGGTTAATTTATACTTATGCTCGGAGAGTTTGTTCTCCCCTTTGTACCCACATCCTTTTGTATAACCAACATCTTTGACATCCTTATACGAATACGAGTTTTCATCAAACTCAGTTACAACTGTCGTTGCAATTCTCCCGCAGTTCTGGCAGACAGGCATCAGAGCATTCCACTCCTCAGGTAGTTCCTGCTTTAACGATGACTCGGCAACAACCCTCTTTGTTTCCTCGTGGTTTTTCAGAAAGAATTTTGCAAGGGGGTCAAATCTACCCTCCTTGTAAAGAAGGTTTGCCCTCTCAAGCTTTGGGTGGATGTCAAGCAGCTCCATAACGTCAACTGCCTCTGCGAAGAAATGCTCTCCGTAGGAGGGGTGGCATCCCTCAGGGTCGGGCACATCGCAGAGCGGTTTTCCCAGGTGAGGGGTTAGCTCTTTCTCATATTTTATCAAGTTTATTGGCACAGAGTCAAACGCATCGTATATATCTGCGATGAAGTGAAACTCTGTTGAGTATCCTTTATCATTTAAATATCTCTGTATTGCTGAGGAGAAGAGAAACTCGCAGAGAGTTCCAACGTGCAAACTTCCGCTTGTCGTTATTCCAGATGTTATTACGAATGGCTCCTCCTTCTCAGCAACTATTCTATCAGTGAGAAGCTCCACCCAATGCCTTGGCTCCTTCTCCATACAATCACAGTTTAAACTTCAGAAAATCTTTTGCTGCAAACGTATTCTTAAAAACTTCCCTCCCCTCCTCCACCATTTTTGAGATTGTTCTTTCATCATAGAGTGGGTTGAAGTGGAAGAGGTAAAACTTCTTTGCATCTGCTTCCCTTGCAACCCTTGCAGCTCCTTTTGGGGAGGAGTGCCCTGTGTTTATTTTGAGAAGCTTGAATTCATCCTCTGAGAAATACGTTTCATGTACAAGCGCATCGCAATTCCTTGCAAGTTTTGCTGTTGCTTCGCAAGGCAGAGTATCCGTTGCATAAACAAAGCTCCTCCCATTATTTTCAATTCTTATCCCAAGCACGGGGTCCGCATGGTTCAATTTGGCGGTTTTCACAACTGAGTCAAATATTCTCTGCTTCTCCTTTAATTTTTTGAATTTCACCTTAAATTTGAAAAGTGGTGAGTTGAAATAAACTGGAAAGAGTGGTTTCTTCATTATTCTGTCAACTGCCTCCCTCACTCCTTCCTGTCCATATATTGTGAGTTGCTTTCCTTTGAATATGTTTTGCAGGGCGGTTATCCCAACCATATGATCCAGGTGAAAATGGGAGAGCAGCAGGCAGGTTGGTTTATTAAAGTTAACAAACTCATCAGCCCAGTATATTCCTGTCCCTGCGTCAAGTATGTAGTTTCCTTCTTTTGTTTCAAGAACCACGCAGGAAGTCTGCCCTTTTTTGGAATACCAGCCTCTTGTCCCTAGGAATGTCACCTCCACAAAACCACCGGAAGCGGGCCCGGCGCGATTTGAACGCGCGACCTACTGGTTTCGCCAGCGAAGTTAAGAGCTTCGGCAAACTTTCAGCCGCTCTGCCACGCTGAGCTACGGGCCCATGTGGAATATGTTTAATAGGTTAGAGAATAAAAAGGTTGTTTATGATTGCGGTTCTTCGGTTGGGGCATAGGGTTGGAAGGGATGCGAGGGTGACAACCCACGTCTGTTTAGCGGCAAGGGCGCTTGGAGCGGATAAGGTTTTTCTTTCAGGGGAGAGAGATGAGTCAGTTATAAGAAGTGTGAAGGGGGTTGTTGAGAAGTGGGGAGGGAATTTTGAAGTGGAATACAGAAAGGATTGGAGAGCAGTATTGAGAGAGTGGGATGGAAAAACTGTCCACCTCACTATGTATGGGGAACCGCTGAATGAAAAAATTGATGAGCTGAGAAAGGAGAAAAAGCTTCTTTTGGTGGTTGGGGCTGAGAAGGTTCCTCCAGAAGTTTATAGAAACGTAGATTATAACATATCTGTTTCAACCCAGCCACACTCAGAGGTTGCTGCGCTGGCTGTTTTTCTTGACAGGTATTTTGAGGGAAAGGAGCTTGAAAAAAGGTTTGAAAACGCGAAACTGAGGGTTGTGCCACAGGCGCATGGGAAGAAAATAGAATAATTGCGAAGGTTATAAATATTCTTTCGTGCATAATATAGCCCATGAAGATGAAGAAGCGCAGAGCGCGCTCCAGAGCTAGAAAGGTTGTGAGGAAAAAGGTGGCTGTTGCAAAGCGCAGGATGAGAGTTGTTAAAAAAGTAAGGAAGGCGGCCAGAAAGGTGAAAAGAAGGAGCAGGATTAGCAGGAAACTTGCAGACGAGCATGTGAGGAATTTGATTCTTCAGATTGCTGGGGAGAAAGCGCTTGCAGTTGCAGAGGCGTTGGAGGAGCCGCTGAGCGATGAGGATTTGGCGAGCGCATGCAAGATAAAGCTGAGCGAGGTAAGGGCTGTGCTGAACAAGCTGCATTCATATGGTTTAACTGCTTACGAGAGGAGCAGGGATAAGGAGAGCGGTTGGTATTCGTATGTCTGGAGGTTGTCGCTTAATAAAGCGGATAAACTGCTTCAGAGGAAGGAGGTGCCAGCGAGCACAGTTTCTGAGGAGACAGTTGAGTTCTACACATGCAAATCCTGCAAGAAAGGGGAAGGGGTTATGATTCCTTTTGATGTTGCGTTTGAAAATAAATTCAAGTGCCTTGACTGCGGGGCTCCTCTTGTTTTTGTTGAAAAGAAAAATACTAAATAAGTGTTGTTTTATAATTTCTGCATGAAGCTGCTTCTGAAATACAAACTGCCAAAAAACATAATTGAGCATTCAAAAAAGGTTAGGAGAGTTGCCCTTCAGGTTGCAAAAGAGGTTAAAAGAAGGGGTTGGGGGGTTGATTTGAAGCTTGTTGAGGAAGGGGCTTTACTTCATGATGTTGGAAGGAGTTTAACCCATAGTTTGGAGCATGGTTATCTGGGAGGGGAGATTCTAAGAAAGGAGGGGGTGGGGGAGGAGGTTGCAAGGATTGCGGAGAGGCATGTGCTCGGAGGGATAAGCAGGGAGGAGGCTGGAAGAATGGGGTTGCCTGCAAGAGATTTTATTCCTGAAACAGTTGAGGAGAAAATTGTTTGCTATGCTGATAAAGTATGCGAGAAAGGAAAGGTTGAGAGAATTGAGAAGCTGCTTGGAGGAAGCGAGATGTTCAGGAGGATGAAAAAGTTAATTGAGGAGGTTGATTCAATGAGAGGCAGAGTGCAGGAGTTGAATGTTTACGCAGTTGTGAGAGATTCAAAAGGAAGAATTCTTGTTTTGAAGAGAAGGGAGCCAAAAGTTTGGGAGTTTCCTGGTGGTGGAGTGGAGTGGGGAGAGTCGCCTGAAAAAGCTGTGAGGAGGGAGGTTTTTGAGGAGACTGGTTTGAAAATTAAGAAAATGAAGCTGCTTTGCACAAGCTCAAAAGTGTATAGAAAGGGTGATTTGAGCAAGCATTCTGTTTACATTGTTTTTGAGGGAAAGGGGGAGGGAAGAGTTAAATACGGAGGAGAGCACAGCATGGCGTTATGGGCTGATTTAAAGAAAATGAAAAAGCTGAAGTTAGGGTGGAATGTGGAGCCAATAGTTCGTGTTTTAAGTTGCAGTTCGATATAAAAAACGATCGTTCATTTTATTAAACGAAGAAACAATCGACGAGTTTT
This sequence comes from Candidatus Micrarchaeia archaeon, assembly GCA_038871515.1. GTDB lineage: Archaea > Micrarchaeota > Micrarchaeia > Burarchaeales > Fermentimicrarchaeaceae > JAVZHX01. The sequence goes on along the minus strand of JAVZHX010000001.1, from coordinate 459,265 downwards.
TAAAGGTTGAGAGGTAAATACTATTGAAGCGGGGTAGGGTAGCATGGAGATAGCTTCTTCTCGGAAGCTACCGTAATGCCCGCTGGGCTCATAACCCAGAGATCCGTGGTTCAAATCCACGCCCCGCTACTTTTAAATTTCGTGCACTTTTTTGTTTATAATTTCTAGCTGGAGCTTATCTTTCTTCGCAACCCACTTTTGATGATTACCTCGCCTTCTCTAAGCTTCATATCAGCCATGCGTTAAGTTATTACTTCACGATATATTATAGTTACCCTGTTAGCCGATATCTTCTGAGCTTGCAGTTTTCTCGCATACCTAGCCAGCTTCACAGCTTTCTCATTTTTCTTTTGGCAACTTCTCGTAAACCTTTTTCCTGTGGTCTATGAGTGTCACCTCAATCCTTTTCAAGCTGTGAGATATCCGCAATGACTCGGTATTTGCCTACACGCAGCTTGTAATCCTGCCGCCCTCCAGCCTCTCAAAGAAGTGAAGTGGATTCTCCTTTGCAGCAGTTATTTTATTGAAAATCCTCTGCTGCAACTCCTTCGGCAGGCCTTCTAGAAATTCAAGTGCTTTCCTGTCGAAAACCACCTCGTATGTCACAGGGCCAGCCTCTTTCTTGCCTCACTTTCACTCACAAAGTTGCCTGCCCGTATCCTCTCACGTGCCTTCTCTATTCGTTCAACCGCTTCTTTGGAAAGCTCTGGCTCTTTCTTACATGTGTCGGCTATGTTAACAAGCTTCATCACAACTTCATCATAACTCTCATTCCTGTATTCTCTATATCTGTCAAGGGCGAATTTGGTTTTCCTATGTAGCCTTATCGTAGACACATCCATATACATCACGCATACTTAGTTATATTTAGATTAAACCTTTATCCAAAAATGCTCACATATACTATGAAATTATCATTAACAACATTCTAAAGTTGCTAAGTTATCATATCCCTATAATTATGCATCAATTTCTTGCCCATTTTAGCGAAGATAGATTAAAAATTATAACACCAATAAGATGTGCTGGAATTAGAAAAATAATCAGCCCAGTATTTGTTAACAAAGTGGTTAACTGACTTTTATAATTTTTTCAATTTGCTCAACAAACTTCTTTGTATTCTCAATAGCTTTTCTTGCCTCATCCTCTCCAACAGAGCTGGACTCTCCGTAGATTACATCATGCCTCCTAACCCGGTAGCGGTTGAATACGCTCACGAGTGTTGCCGAGTCTGGAGGCATAACAGCTGCGCAGAACTGCACAACTGCAACGTGGTGCGATTCGGCAAAGGTGCGATAACCCTTATACGCCATAAGCGCCATTCCTGCAGAGAGCATTGCATTGTATGCAATCGCCAAAGCCCAGTCAGGATGTTTCGTCTTCAAATTATCTTCGGCTGCCGAGATGTCTCTGTGTGCATCTGACAGGAACTTTGCTGATAGTTTCAAATCCTGCGTGGACTTTTCAACCAGTCGCTTTTGAAGTAATTCTTTCAAATTCACTTTCATCACCCTTTAGCCATATGCGCTTTCCTCTAAGCACAGAGGTAATAAATGAACCCTTCTCTTTTAACTTACTTGCAAAGTCTCTTTCGCTCCAAAGCACCCAGTTTATTTCCCTGCCAGTTATTTTCTGAAGGTGAGAGGTATCTCTTGCAATTTCCTCTTCATCAATACTGCCGATTATGAGGATATCAACATCGCTTTTCTGGCTGAAGCTTCCAGCTGCCAGGCTGCCGAAAATGAAAGCGTACTTCACACCATATTTTTTGGAGAGAGTTTTCCTGAGCTGCTCAGCAACTCCATCTGTTTTTATGTAAAAACTCCTGAGCTCGCTGAGGAACGGGCATTGGGTGTTTACAGCGAAGAGCAGCTGATTGCCCCGCCTCTGCTTCCTCAGGACGCCAAGGCGCACAAGGTTGTCCAGCTCCTTTTTTGTTTCTGAGGGGCTGGCGCCAGCTCTCCTCGCTATCTCCCGCAAGTGGAGCTCATTCTCAAACAGAACAACTCCAAGTATTTTTACTTCTGTTTTCGACCGAATAAGCAGTTCTAACATGTTCTTTATTATAGAACAATTGTATATTTAAAGTTAACATTTGAAGCTGGGTGCAAAGTTCAGGAGAAATTTGAAGAGAGGCACAACTTCTATAACTTTTCCCTCAATTTTTATCTTTTCCTCTCTTTCAGATGAAAGGATATATCCTTTTTAACATTGAATTTTTGTCATATGCAAGTAACTTATTTTCTAGTTTGTGTTAATTATACATAACATAGATTTATGCGTCGGTTGTGTGAAGAGGTTTACTATAACTGGGATGGAATGTTTTGGGAAGTTGTTTGTGAACTGACCGAAGGATTTACTCCTTTATAGAAACATTTAATAATAAACAATTCGTTTATTAATACATGTCAAGTATGAAAATCAGCCAAGCGGTGCTGGATGCAATATCCGCTTCTCCCTATGGAATTGCAACGCTGGATGTCCTGGAAAGTCTCAAGCTGAGCGATTCGTTCACACTGAAAACTACCCTGAGCCGCCTGAACAAGTCTGGCAGAATCATCCGTCTAAAGCGAGGGGTTTATTCCATCAAACCGATGAGAGATCCATATGCGTGCGCACAGGCAACGTTTAACGGCTATCTGGGTTTCTCCACCGCCCTGTACCTTCACAAGCTTATCTCCGAGATGCCGTTCAGTTTAATTGTCGTCACAACGAGCACATCAAAAGTGAAGAGATTTGGGGAGTATGAATTCAGAGCTGTGGCCCTTGATGAAAAAGCGATTGGCTTTGCTAAAATTGGAGGGTATGTAATTTCAACTCGGGCTAAAACGCTGTTTGATTGTCTTTACCTGCCAAGATATTCTGTTGAGATGGATAAGCTTATCGCTACATATAAGGAGGCGGGACTTACGGGACAGGAGTGGAGGGAGTTTAACACCTACGTGAAAAAATTTGCAAAAGGCAAACTCGCCAAGAGAATGGAGAAGGTAGTAAATTTCATCAGGGGGTGAGAGGGTGGAGATTAACCTGGAAGCGTGCAGGAACATGGCAGTGAAGTACGGGCTGCCCCTGCAGTTTATTGTGAAGGAATTCTATGTTTTTGACGTGCTGAGCAAGATAACCGCACAACAACCGAATATTGTTTTTAAAGGAGGGACTGCCCTGAATAAAGTCTACCTTGGAAAGCTCCAGCGCTTTTCAGATGATTTGGACTTTGACTCAGGCACAGAGAGCATGGGGGAGGTGCAGAGGCTTTGCAGAGAACTATCTGAAGGAATGGAAGGGTATGAAATAGTGGAATTTCGTAGGGTTGGCAGTTCACTCCAGTTCTACTGCACTTATGATAGCCCACTTGGGGGGGAGGGTCATGTGCGAGTTGATATCGCAGCAAAGAGAATTGTAACTGATAAACCAGTTGTAGTTAAAGCAGCGATGTCTTCATATACGCAGCAGCTTGTCAGCGGCTTTCATGTTTACTCTTTGGAGGATTTGGTTGCACGGAAGATGCATGCGCTTTGCACACGAGCTGAAGGGAAGGATGTGTATGATGTGTATAACGCTTTACCTCTCTGCGGCAGGATGGAGAACGCGATTAAAAAAATGTTAGAGTCTGAAAGAAGCGAGGAGGGGGTTGGGGAGTTTCTAAAGCGGACTATTCAGGCAGTTAGAAAGATGGATTACAGAAAACTACGCAATCTCACAAACCCGTTCATCCCATTGAACAACAGGCCTAGGGATTGGTTGGAGTTGAAGAATGATTTACTGGTTAAGCTTGAGGGTATGCATAAGTTATAAATACTCTCTTCTACTAATTTCTCTCATTGATGAGGTGGGGTAATGGCGGATATTAAAAGGGTTCCAACTGGCATAGAGGAGTTGGATAAGATAATTGAAGGTGGTTTTCCAGAGGGTTCTGCGGTGCTTGTGAAGGGTTCTCCGGGAACTTTGAAAACAATTCTTGGATTGCAGTTCCTTTACAACGGCGCGAAGCAGTTTAAAGATAAAGGGATGTATATTTCGTTTACGCAGGGGGAGGAGAGTTTGAAGGAGCAGGCGGAGTTGTTTGGGTGGAATTTTGAGGGTTTGCCTGTTGAGTTCAAAAACTATGATATAACAAGGGAGCCTGATTTGGAAGGGGTGATTGTTTCAGATATTAAAACGTATAAACCAGCAAGAGTTGTGATTGACTCCCTCACCTCATTCCTTAGCAAGCTTCCCCTGACAAGGGAGGAGTTTGTTTCTGACCAGATATTTGAGGCGATTAAAAAGGTGGGAAGCATACCAATCACTGAGGATATGCTGCTGAGAGCATTGACGACAAGGTTTATCAGGAGGATGAAGGAGACGGATAAGTGCACTGTTGTTTACATTTATGAGGAGAGAACTTTTGAGAGCGCAAAGGAAACGTGTGAGTATTTGGTTGACGGAGTGATAAAGCTCGCGAAGATAGAGGCGCTTGGGAAGAGAACGCTTGTTGTTGAGAAGATGAGGTTGACGAAGCACGATTTCCTTGCGAGAACTGTTACGGTTGGGCCGAAGGGAATTGTGGTGGAGAAGTAGTTTCGTAAGATAGTCTGCCGAAAAGCTTATATACTGCTATTTCGTAAGATTATCTGCCGAAAGGTGATTCGTTGGCAGATATGCAAACCCACAAGGAGATGTATGAGAAATTTAAGAGGGATGCGGAGAGTAAAAATCTGTTCAGTGCAACAAGAGCAGAAGCATATTTTCTGGCCGCCTACCATTTGGTGGAAGCATGCGCAGCAAAGAACAGAGTTCACATACACAAGCACCAGCTTGTCAGGAGGATGCTGGAGGAAAACGATTTCATATTCGGAGAGAAAACAAGAGTTGTATGGGAGAGCTTCCAAAGAATAGAGAATCAGCTAAGGCCGAAATTTGTTTATGGTGGAAGGGGAAGCCAAGCTGACTTGGAGAGAATTGAGAAGGAGTTCAAGAAGCTGGAGGAGGTGTGTTTGGAGGTGTTGAAAGGTGGTTGAGAAGGGGTTCAAAGAGCTTGTAGAGGAGATAAGAAAGAAAGTTGGCAGCTTGAGAGGAGTTTCCTCCATAATTGTCTTCGGCTCGGTTGCAAGGGGCGAAGCAGACAGGAGATCGGATTTGGATTTGGCTGTTGTGCTAGATGATGGCAGAGCGCAGGAGGCAGTTTCCAAGAGAATTTTGGAGCTGGAGGGAGAGTATGACGTGAACATAGAGGTTGTTTTCCTAAACGCAAAATTGAGTGGGGTTAACAGGCAACTTCTTGAAACAATTCTCAGGGAGGGAAAGGTAATTTCAGGTAAGATGCCGGATGTTTCTCTGAGAAAGCTAGGTTTGGAGCCTTATAGAATAATAAAATATGATTTGAAAGCGCTTGGGAAGGCGAAGAAGGATAGGGTGAACAGGCTGCTTTTTGGGAAGAGGAGTGAGAAGAGTTATGGTGGGAGGAGGTACGTGAGTGAGAAGAAGGGGCTTGTGAGGGAATTGGGCGGGTTGAGAATAGGGATAGCCTCGCTTCTCTTTCCTCAAAGGAGTTCTCGGGAGGTTGAAAGGTTGCTCAGGAGAGAGGGGGTGAAGGTGAGGGGGGTTGATGTTTGGATGGCAAAACCATAGCAGATTTGTGAGCTCTAAATTTCAATTACCAGCTTCTTATCGCTGACTGGCTTGAGCAGTATTTTCTTTATTCTGTCAAGGTGGTAGTACTCCCTCACCACCGCGGGCACTCGTATTATGGTTTGGCTGCCCACCTTCCCAACAGTCGCTCTCACTCCCTTTTCCTTGAGGAGCAGTCTTTCAGCATCCTCTGGGTGTGTTATCGCAAAGTTGCAGTGTAGGCATTTCCAAACCCTTATGGGAATTCCCTCTCTTGTTATTTTCAATGGTTCTGTCTCTCTTCCGCATTCTAGACATTTGAAGCGCATTTTCTCCCATTCCATCTCGCTTTTTTTTCTACCAACCATGTTGACTACTCCGGTTTCACGTGCACCAGCACCCAACATTCACATTTATAATGAATTGAGTAAGATTCGCCAACCACAACCCTGTAGGTTTTTCCTCCTATTCTTAGGCATCTGGCCATCTTTCCCTTGTTTTTCTCATCCTTTGTTGTGCAGTATGCCCATCTTCCAAGATTTCAAGGGCTCTTTCCATACGCCAGTTAAGCTTTTTCAGCTCGTCCATCGCATGTGCAGAGATGAAGAGAGGTTTACCTCTCCATTCCCATATCCACATTGATATCACATATGATATATTTAAACATTTCCTCCTTTCATCCATTATGGTTATTGGCGCGCTTATAAAGCTCTTGCAGGGGTAACTTCCCAGTGAATATGTTGTTTTTAAATATTCATTATTCGTAATTACTGGTTATGGAAGTGAGAATGCTGAAGCACCCATTGGCAAATGTTGTGGTTAAGGGAAATCCAAAAAATCGCAGGATGCTTATTGAGGTGCTTGGCTCGTTGGGCAAGGCAGGTATAAATGTTTATGGAGTGGGAGTGGAGGAGGATGAGCTGAAGTTCTATGTGAAGGAAAGTGAGTGCGACAGGGCGGTTGGGATACTTGATAGGGTGGTGAGAGGGAATATTCAGTTTTATATAATGAAGGGTATAGGGATGATCACTGTTTCTGGTGGGGGAAGGGGGCGTTTCTCAGATATTGACACCCTTATTGCGCCTGTGAAAAGGGAGGTGAGGGTGGTTGATATTATACGAAGTGACAATTCTGCTCAGCTGTTTGTTGAGCTGAGGGATAGGGGGCGCGCATTCCAGAAGCTTGTGAAGAGAGTGACGAATGGGTTTAGGGTGACAAAAGCATAAAGTATAAATAGTTTGGAGTGAATAAAAAAACTGCGACCAGATGTGGTGATATGGAGCATTGGTTTTTGCTTGCTAGCTTTGCTTTTCTTGGGGCAGGGTTGAAGTATATTGACTGCGTGTATGATGAGGGAGTGTTTGACAGGAGAGTTGCAGTTGTACTTGGTTTAGTTTGTGGGGTTGTAATGGGGTATATGATTGGCTCAGATATTCAGGCATCCTCAATATTTCTTGCTGTTATTATGGGGGTTGCAATAACCAGGAAGATAGATACAAATCCGTTTTTCATTGGAGCTATTCTGGCTTTTGCAGTTCCACTTTTCTTGACAAGGAATATAGTGATAAACTGGCTTCCCACAGCTGCGCTTGTTTTCGGTGCTATTGTTGATGAGGTGGGAAATAATAGGGCAGACCTTGGGTTGATAAATTCAAAAACTCTGAAAACATTCTTTCATTACAGAGTAAGTATGGAAGTGGTGATGTTGCTTTTAGTTCTTGGAGGGATGTTTGAACCGATTTACTTTGCGGCATTCATGTTTTTTGATTTGGCGTATCATATCGTTGGGGGGTATGCAAATAGATTAATAAGGGCGCAGTATGAATTTTTGATGATAGATACGCCGGATGAGATAATTGTTAGACAGATTGAGGTGAGGGCAGGAGAAAATGGAATATGGAGGATGGATGATTGATTTGTACGTTGGGGATTTTTGAAATAAAATTATGATATATTGGTTATCAAAATTTTGTGTGGGTTAAATAATTAGTAAGTTTATTTATTCTTAAGAATTATAGTATATAACAATGTGATTGAGATGGAAAAATGTAGAGTATTAGTGGTCGGTGCGGGACCTAGCGGAGTGAGTGCTGCTTTTTTCTTAAAATTTTTAGATAAAGATGAAAGGATGGTAGTAACTCTCGTAGAGAAACTTAAGAAGAATCATTATAAGAAGTATCATAAAATGTGTGGAGAGGGAATTAGTAAAAAAGCTTTTCAGGAACTAGAGCCAATAAGACCCTATGGAGTTATAGAGAAAGTAGATTTAATTAGAGATGTTTATCCGGGTGGGTTTAAGTTGGATATCAAAACGGATGGGTATCTAATTGATAGAAGATGTTTTTTGAATAATGTAATTAATAAGTTTCAAAGGCTAGGGGGACATTTTCAGAATAAAACTGTCGTTGGAATTGAAAAGCCGTACGAGAAACCAATTGTTAGTTTTTTAGAGGGGAGGGAGAAGTTTGATTATGTGATAGCCGCAGACGGTACTAACTCAATAATTAGAAAATGTCTAGGGAGCTCGGGCGGGTTGAAAAGACTATTTGCGCAATTTATCGTAGTTGGAAATGAAGTTGGACATGGGACTCTACTATTTATATACGATCAAAAGTACTGCGGGGATTATAAATGGGTATTCCCAAACGGAAAAACCACAAAAATAGGCTTCCCTTTATTTAAAAATATTAATGTTAAAGAAGAGGTGGGGGAAAAAGTAATTTTAGAGAGGCATTCTAGAGTTGTTGGGTATGGGGGTATGGATAAGTATCATGTTGGGAGGGTATTGTTTATTGGAGATGCTGCTTTTCAGACAAATCCGATAACGAAGGGGGGTATAAGAAGTGGTATGATTGCTGGGAAATATGCTGCCGAGGCTATACTTCGAGGCAATCCTGCATTGTATGAAACAAAATGGAAGAGTTCAAATTACAATGGTAGATGGTATATGCATGTTTTTACAAGACTTGAGAAAATGAACAATAGGCAATTGATGGAAATGATAAAGGCAATTGGGGAATCTCATTCCCAAAAATATAAAAATTTTGCAAAAACCTTTGAGCTAGCCCATAAGTATGGGTGGTAATGATGGAAAAGTATGATGTAATTGTTGTTGGTGGTGGACCTGCAGGTTTAAGCGCGGCAAAGACGGTAGCAAAAAGAGGTAGAAGAGTGTTGTGTATTGAGAAAAAAAACGAAATTGGGAATCCAGTACGTTGTGGAGAGGCCGTTAGTGATTATGTTTTAGATCGTATGCCATTTGAAATTCCTTCAGAGTTTCTTGAATGGCGGATAGATGGATTGAGTTTTAAATATGATAATATCGAAGTTGTTAAAAGAGGCAAAGAGTGGAGTGGTTACTCAATAGATAGAAGGAAAGTGGAGGAGTGGTTAGCTAAAAACGCTGAAGAAGCCGGAGTTGATTTGTTAACTAATACTGAAGTAATAGATGTTTTCTACAAGAAAGGAATTGGCATAAAAGAAGTAATGGTGAGGAAAAAATGTGGAAAGTGCCGTTTTAGAGCGGAGTATTTTATTGCTGCTGATGGATATCCTTCTTTAGTTCTTGAAAAAATGGGAGTTTGTAACAAAATGAGTAATGGACATTTAAATGTTTATAGTTGGGAATTGAGTAATATGAATCTAAGTGAAAGTAATCTAGAACAATTCTATTTTGGGGGGTACATTCCTAATACATTTGGTTATGTTTTTCCTAAAAACGAAAATAGTGCGAATGTGGGTGTTGCTTCTTTGTCACCGAATATAAATTTAAAAAAATGTTTTGATAAGTTAATCAAAAACAGATGGTTGAAGAACCAAACAAAGAATTCAATAAGAATAGTGGAAAAGAGTAAAATTGCTCCATTTAGAGACCCAAAGACAAGATATAATTATGATAATCTCTTTGTAGTTGGTGACGCTGCAAATCAAAATATTAAGCCATTTGTTGAAGGTTTTATACCTGCGATTATATGCGGGACCATATTGGGGAGGATTATAGGGACTGACAAGGAAATGGAATATGAGAGATTGGTAGATAAAAAAATTCCATTTATAAAGAAGTCTAAAATAATTATGGATTGCGTGTATAAGGCAATGGGGATAAAACGAAGAAAAAAGTATTTGCTACTTTTAGGACTGATGTCTAATTCATTTTCAGCAATGGAATTTGATAAAATGGTATTGTTAAGAGATTGGGAGTTAACTGAAAAAATTTTGAAGTCAGCTTAGAGTTAGAGTATTAAAAGTTTCATTTAGGTGACAGGGATGCTGACCGGGCGCATAAATTTCTTCTCCAAGAGAGAATATAAAAAGATAAGGCTTTGACAGTCTTGAACTAATCTTTTCATTTATTCTGAAAATCCCGCTTCCCAACGTCTCAAGCCAAGAGCAACAAATTACACCGAAAAGAAATTTGATTGATTTTTTTATTTCGTTTTGTATGATTGAGTCTACATTCTCAGCCATACTCCTTCCAGAGAAGGCCATTAATTCTAATTCGTCAGATTCAACTCCATAGGAAAAGGAGAACGAGTCCTTAAGGTAAGCTCCAACTGCGGCGGGGCATATTTTACCATCTAAATTCTTGTATGCAAGAGGATAGAAAAAACTTTTTCGATGTAATTGTTCATCTATCATATCCTCTGGTAACCCTATCGCCTCCAGATACTTTCTTGTTGCAGATTTTCCATTAATTTTAGATATTATGCGTCCTCCGGAACTTTTTCTTGTGATGTGTATTTTACGATTGGTTGGTAATAAACCATGGATACTAGAGATGGTGGGGGTGTTTTTAGTTGACATTGTTAATATGACTGCTGAGTTAGTAAAAACAGAATTATTGAAAAACTGGAAATTGCGTAAGACTTGATTATTATCGGAACAAGAAGCACCTAAGAAGTAGGAATTGGGGAGCAGAGATACTAATTCTCGAAAGACTTCTTCTTCTCTGCCATAACCTAATTGGAGTATCCGAGTTGATAATTCAAAAAAAGGAACTGAAAAATGGCTAACTAAGCCGGATTTTATAACCCATTTTTTACCGATGATTGGGAATATTGGTTTAGTCGGTCCAGATGTAAATAATAATGAGACGATATTGTTTTCCTTGATGTTAAGGTTTTGCTTTATCATTTGGGCGCATTCTTCTGCTGCTTTTTTAGGATTTTTTTTAGTGTTATGGCCAACTCCAACTGCTATTTTAATTTCATTAGAATAAACGGCAAGTGCGACGGCTCCTCTACTATAGCAACCAGTATTATCCATAAAACCCGCTACGGTACCACCTATAATTGGAGTTTTTTGTGGTAATTGCATATTTATAGAATCCAGGAATTTTTGAAAGCCTCCGTATTTTTCATAATGAATTGTTGAAAAAAGTAGAATAAATGTAGGATTTTTTTTAAGTTTTTCTATGATCTGTCTCCCGATTTCTTCACCAGCTTCATATGCATTAAAATTACGACTTATTACTGTAAGAGTTTCAAAAACCATAAGGACCACTCATATCATTTTCTTGATTGCTCTTCGTGCATTTTCCATTTCAACTTCCAGTAAACCTTTATTAGCTAACGCAGGTATTATCGCTACCAAAGCGGTACCTCCGGATATGAGGAAAAACATTACTTCGTAATCACCAAGTTCAAAATAGACTTTATCTAACCCTTGCTCTGAAAATTTCTCTATCACTGTAAAAAATTCGTCCATTGTCGATTGCAGTATATTAAATATCGCGGGGTTTTTTAACTTAAATTTGTCAGGAGAAGGTCTTATCGAAACTTCATTTTTTCTGGCAAGCATTACTGCTAGTATATCCTCCTCTTTTAGTAAATCATCCAAAACACTTTCCATTGTTTCTGGCATAGTAGCTCATTAGACTATTGTTGGGAGATATAAATAAATTTGCCTATTTCTTCTTTGGTATTTCAATTGACTTATTATTTTAAATATATAAAATGAGATTTAATAGTATGCAGGGTTTAAGAAAATCTTCGGCAAAAGATGAAGCAATGGTTTTTGGAATAAGTCTCAAGAAAGAGCCACATAGTTTAGAGGAGAACAGGACTCTGTTGGTGGGTAGGAAAGAGGATGAAGAAGGGGTGAAAGAAACTAAAATTTCTTTGAAGCATGATAAAATGATAAACTGGCAATTGAAGATGAGCGGGAAGGAAAGGAAATGGGGTGGATTCAAAGAGGATATATTAGTAAAATTTAATGCAGATTTTAATTTAGATGCTAAATTGGTAAAAATTCGCTCAGAATGTATCGGAGAATACGCAGCATATACAAATAAGGAAAATCTTGAAGATGAGTTGAGGAGAGTTATTCAAAGTCGTATCGGTAAACAATGGTTAGTAGAAGAGTTAGAAAATTTAGGAAAAAGAAGGTTTGTGGCGAAACCACTTGGTTGAGTTGTTGGTTGATGATTATTGGTAGATTACTGTATTTGCTTTATAAATTATGCATCTGTTTGTTGGGTATCTCTAAGTGATTTGCGGGAATTCGGGAGCTAGTCGTGTGGTTAACAAACAAAAGATTTTTAACTTGGAAGGAGAGAAAATATGGGAGAATATGGGTATATGGAAAAAAGTAATCCGGGAAAAATTAGATGAAGTAGATTTGCGGATACTTAAATTACTTCTAGCAGGTAGAGATCTGACAGATCGAGAAGTGAGCGATATAGCAAAAAAATTGAGAATAAATAAGGATGAGGTTAAAGATAGGATTTCAATCTTAAGTAAAAAAGGTGTAATTTTAAAAACAAATTCTGCACTTATTGATCCAATCAAATTATGGGATGAATACTTAATCGTAATGGTTAAGGCTAATCTTTCTCCACCGGTTATTGGAGTTGAAATAAACTATCCGAGAGGATGGACAGAAATTATAGAAAAACTAAAGGAAACTGAACGGGAATTGGGGATAAATATAATACGACAGGCTTACGCTCTCCAAGGCACTGAATGGGATCTGCTTTTGATAATTACTACGCAGGATTTGAATGAGTACCAGGAATTTGGAGAAACATTGATTAAACAGGGGTGGATAGAAAAAATATGGAGTATACGACCTTTTGAGCTGAAAGGAAAATGGTTCTTTGATCCTGTTGAAGTACCATCACCGATGGAGTATGTTAAAAATGTTAAGTTACCTCTTAAACATTTGAAGTGATTTTGTGAAAAAATATGAATGGGTAGACTTGTACAGATCTGTTAAAGCTCCCGAAGCTTTTTATAAAGCTTACCAGAAGAAATTAGATATTATTGATGAAAGGCATTTGGTTGATTTTATAAATAGCTATCATCCAAATAGTGAAAAAATTGTAGTAGATCTTGGAATAGGGCCAGGTAGGGAGTTGGAGTGGCTAGATAAAATAAAAAACATCCACACAATTATTGGAGTAGATTTCTCGAAGTATATGTTAGATTTCTGTAAGAATGTTGCTAAAAGATATCTTAAACGGGTAGTGCTTATTCATGAAGATTTTAGAGATCTGAGTAGAACAAAAAGGTTCATTAAAAATAGGGTTCATCCAATAATTTTTATCTGTTTGGTGAATACGTTGGGTAATTTCCCACCAAGAGATAGACTAAGGGTCTTAAGAAAAGTGAGGATGTTGATGAATGATGAAGATAGAATAGTTTTGATGCTTTATAAGTTACCACAGGACATGAAAATAGATAGCACGGCCATTAAAAGGATACCCATCCATCTTAGACCACGTGGTTATGATATTATGAAGTATCTTGAGCTTATAGACTACAGTTTTCAGAATTGGATATGGGATCCAGTTGTTGAGATATTTGGTAGCCCACCGATAATAACATATGATGAAGTAAGTCAGGATATAGCTGCCTATGTGGGAGATAAAAAGGTCTTCGCTTCTCATAGATGGAGTAAGAAAGAGATAAAGGATTTGCATAAGCTAGCGGGATTAAAGATAGATAGAATAATAGAGGGCGACTACGCGTACGTTGTGGTTTCGAAAAAATAGTTATTTATTTGATATGCGCCCAGCTTTTTCATCGACTTCATCTAAAGTTTTTATTATTGCGTAGAGATCCTCATCCAGAGTATAACCCAAAATTTCTGTTAAGCTTCTCCAAGGTTTAGTTTTGTTCTCAATTATCATTGGGACTAGAAACTTTCTCTTAGCTAGTTCTTTCATTGCGAGATATAACGTGGCTTTGGGAAAACTTTTGCTTAATTCTTTACAAATTTGTACTGGCATTCTTGGTTTTTTATCTGAGAGTAGCTGGATTATGGCTTTATTCTGGGGTTTTGTTATAATGTGAATAAGGGACCACTTATTATTTTTGTTATTACGAATAGCTCGACCCATAAGAAAAAATTATAGTTAAAAGTTTAAAATTGTATGCTGTTTTTTAGAGGTTTGTAAATTATTTTTTACTGTGTATAAAAAAACAAAAGTTATATATATACCTTTTGCTAAAATTCTATCTGTCAGCCAATAAAAGGTCGCTTGGAGGTGGTGCGGTGGGTCTCCTTGCCATGCTGGGCAAGGTGATTAAAAGGGAGGAGCCGGTTAGGCAAGCGGTAGTCGAGGAGGTGGAGGATCCTGTTTCTCTCCTCAGAAGAAAGGTTCTGTGCGCATTGGAGTACACAGGCAACTACCAGGAAGTTCTGATGGAAAGTGGAAAGATTATTGAAGTGGAGAAAATGCAGAAGTTTGCAAAGGACAGGGTGAGGGATGCGCTGGTGCATGCAGGGTTTGCAGTCCCTCCCCTTGGAGAGGCTAAAAATATTTGGGGAAATGCCTGCTTTGATGCGGTGGGAGTGAATTCAAAGTACCTTGTTGTTGGGGAGGTGAAGTGGGGGGAGGAGGTTACAGAGAAGGAAATTGAATCACTGATGGAGAGGGCAAGGGAAGCTGAGAAGAGGAAAAGGGGAAGGGAGCTGGTTCTGTTTGTTGCATCCTTAAGGAAGTTGAGGGAAGAGGTGAAGCAGTCAGTGCAGAGGTATCCTAAGAGCTTTGTTGTGAGCTTTGAGGAAGTAAGACCATATGAAATTCAGTAGCAGGGGTAACCATTATCTGGGCTCTCCAAGAAGCCATTTCCAGAGAGGAACAAATCTTACTCTGAATCCGCCAACTCTCTCCTCAAGCTCGCAGTCCCATGTAATCACGAGGAGGTTTCTGCACCTTAACTCTCTGCCTGCCTTCACCAATGCTGTGAGCTCCTTCCTCCTAATTTCATTTCTCTTAGTTGCGTATGCAACCTGAATCAGCTGGGTAATCCTTTTTCCCTCCTTCACCACAAAATCAACTTCGTTTTGCAGGTGATCCTTCCAGTAGTAAATTTCCTTCCTCTCAGCAGAGGTTATTCTCCTCTGTAGTTCCACAGCAACTGCATTCTCAATTATCCTTCCCGTATCCTCTGAAAACTTGAAGCCAACTGTATTAATAATTCCAGTATCAACGCAGTAAATTTTCTTGGGGGCGAGGAATTGTTTTTTGAGCTTGAAGTCAAACCTGTCAATTTTGAATAAAAGGAAGGAATTCTCAAGGTATGAAACCCAATTGGAAACCGTTGAAATGTGCTTTATCCCAAAAATTTTTGCGAGTTTGCCGTATGTGAACTCCTCCGCGGAGTTTGTTACCAGATATCTTGCAAGCTGCCTGAGGTCAGCGGTTCTCTTTATTTTGTACCTCAGGAGAAGATCTTTTGTGATTATGTCGTCATATATGCGCGCGATTATGGATTTGCCAAATTTGTATGCTTCCGGGAGACCTCCTGTTTCCAAATACTCCCTTAAAAGAGTGAGGAGCATTGCTTTTTCCTTTGTGGTATGAAACCCCTCCAACTTGTGTCGTTTAAATCTTAAAAATTCTTGGAAGGAGAAGGGGAATAGGTTGATGCTCACATATCTTCCAGTGAGGTGTGTTGCAAGTTCACCTGAAAGTAGTTTGGAGTTGCTTCCGGTGAGAATAACCCTCTTGGTTCTCCTCAGTCGGTTAGCAAAGAGCTCCCAGTTATCAACATTCTGAACCTCGTCAAGGACTAGGTATTTCACATCGCCATAAAGCTCGTAGATTGATTGGAGGATGTTGTTAAGCTCCTGTCCTTTCAAGCCGGCAAGCCTCTCATCATCAAAGTTTACATAACCCATGCTGTCTTTGGCAAGCAGATACGAAAAAACCGATTTGCCACACCTTCGAATTCCAAGAACTGCAAGAATGTTTGGGTGTTCCAAAAGGTTTTTTGCCTCGTTATGCTTATCCCGTTCAATGATGTTCTCTTCCCTTTCTATTTGCTCAAGCTCCTCCCTCTGTTCCTTTAGTATCGGGTGGAATAACATAGTTTAGTATTAGAATAGTTTATTTATAAACTTTTCTATTAACATTAGATAGTTTTAGTTCACCTCTTCACACCAGCTGTGGGTTCGCAGTACTGCTCAACGAGCTCTTTGACAAGTTTTGATAGTTCCTCATTACCTATGTTGTAGTGGGGCGGTTTTGTGAAGGTTGATACCTTTTCTCTTTTGAAATACTCGCCACTAACCAACCTCCTGAACTCCACCAGGAACAGTTTGATTTTCTCGTCTATTTCTTGGGGGTCTTGGATGAAGAAGCAAATCAAATCTTTCCGTGGGTCTTTGCCAAGTTTCGTTACAGTTTTTCTAACTCTCTTCGGGTCCAACCCATACGGTCTTTCAAGAGTTCTGTTAAAGGGTAGGATTTCATCAGTTGTGAGGAATGGGACGAACAAGTCAAGCAACCCCATAACTACCATAGAGGCATTAACCTTCACAATTAACTTGTTATTTGAATCTCTCTGTATCCCACCTTTCTCAGTTATCTCAAATTTATCAACCATTCCTTTCGCACCGTCGAAACATAGCGCATATACGTGTTTGCCATTCTTTATATTTGTCTCAAAAATTCGGGATTTTGTGTTTTTGAAATACTGAGTAACATCAAGGTAAGGTTTTCTGCTTTTTAGAAAAGAGTCAATTTGTGGTAGGACTATGTTGCCCCATCTCTCATTGAATTCGTTTAAATAATCAAGCGCATTGAGTTTTTCTTTTGCAGTCTCTTTTTTAGTGCTTCCCACCCGCTTATATATCGGCCATGAAACATCATACAGCTTGCTTATATCTGTGTTTCTGAATGGAAGCTCGCCATAGATTACCTGTGTTATTATTCCGCTCTCTGTTTTTACTTCATCCGGTGCGAATATCTTGTCGATGAGTTTTATCTCTTCATAACCTCTTTCAATATCATCGTAGGAGAGAAGTGCAACTTCGTCAGCCGTGCCACTTAGGCTCGCTATGAAGGAGCATTTATTCATTGTGATCTGCTCTGGTTCGTCTCTTATGATTTTTCTGACTTTTATCGCCCTCTCTTCAAACCCCTCATTAAAACGATATGTCCAAAATACGAAAAAATGGACAGATTTGGGAGGTTTCTTCGCAATTGCGGTGAATCTCCTTACAACTCTTGACTCCTCTAGCTTGGTGACATGATATCTTGCTGTTGGGTGACTTAGTTTAGTGCTTTTCGCCAAATCTTTTAGCGAAATGCGTGAGTTACGGTTTAACAACAGCAATATCTCTTTTCTCGGAGTTGGTAGGGATATTGTTTCTAGAGCATTTTCATGAAGAGGAAAGAAACCGTATCTGGAAGCTAAGAAGTGAGCGTTGTTCCAATTTTCAAGGTGGTCTCTCAGTAGGTAACGCATCCAATACTCCCATTCGCAATACTCGTTATGTGTTTTTGCAGTTGCGTATATTATAAGGTCAAAATCCCCTTTTGTAAAAGCAGCAAATTGTGGAACTGGATCGTGTTTGAGATAGTTTAGCAGAGTGTTTTTGTCGATGGGTTTTTTGAGTTTAGCCCGGATTATATAGTTATATGCAAACCCAAGTTCTCTCTCGTCCAACTCAGTTACATATTTGATCTTCAGCTCATTACCAAGGAAGTCTATTCTTCGTTTTACTGCGTTTCTGGAGCAGTTAAGTTTGTGTGCTATGTCGGTTATTGTCACTCTGCTGTTCATACATAATTCCCTAAAAACAAGATTAGAAAGCACATCAAATTCGACCATAAATTTGATATAGCGCTTAAAATATAAATATTTTTCTTTTAGTACATTGTATTTTTGTTGATGTTTTATTTATGTTTTGTAAAAAATGGAATTTGAGCAGTTGGGTGGAAAGATTCGTCTAGTTGTGCAATAAGTATAAGTTATATCTAAATTTTGTTTAAAAATAATGTTTAATATCATTAATTTAGAGAGATTATAGAAAATATGACTACAACATATGAATTGCGAGAAGCGTTTCTATCTTCCTTAAAGTTATTTTGTTCATATAATATGCAATTTTTATTTAGAAAAATGTATTAGGATTGATTAAAATTAGTTAATTAGTCTACATTTTTTAAAAAATTATAGAAAAAGGAAGTGGTTTAAAGGAGGATCATCTAAACTTAAAGGGGTAGTGTACTAACTCTCGGAGGTGGTATGGTGGGTCTCCTTGCCATGCTGGGCAAGGTGATTAAAAGGGAGGAGCCGGTTAGGCAAGCGGTAGTCGAGGAGGTGGAGGATCCTGTTTCTCTCCTCAGAAGAAAGGTTCTGTGCGCATTGGAGTACACAGGCAACTACCAGGAAGTTCTGATGGAAAGTGGAAAGATTATTGAAGTGGAGAAAATGCAGAAGTTTGCAAAGGACAGGGTGAGGGATGCGCTGGTGCATGCAGGGTTTGCAGTCCCTCCCCTTGGAGAGGCTAAAAATATTTGGGGAAATGCCTGCTTTGATGCGGTGGGAGTGAATTCAAAGTACCTTGTTGTTGGGGAGGTGAAGTGGGGGGAGGAGGTTACAGAGAAGGAAATTGAATCACTGATGGAGAGGGCAAGGGAAGCTGAGAAGAGGAAAAGGGGAAGGGAGCTGGTTCTGTTTGTTGCATCCTTAAGGAAGTTGAGGGAAGAGGTGAAGCAGTCAGTGCAGAGGTATCCTAAGAGCTTTGTTGTGAGCTTTGAGGAAGTAAGACCTTACCAGCTTTAATTTCAATTCAATAGATAACCAAAGGTGATGATTTGGGTAGTGGGGTTAAAATTCGTGAAGAGATGGTGATAGATGGGGTACGTCTCAGCATACAGCCTCATTGGCTAGTTGAAGGAGAGCGCATTCTTGTGGGAAGAGAGATTGACGAGCATGGCAACCAGAAGGAAGTGCAAGTATCGGTAAAATTAAACGAAAGAGTGAAACTTGATATGAAGGTAGTTGGAAGAGAGGGTAAATTGTGGGGGTTAAGAGAAGATGTATTGATGAAGTTAAGCGCAGAGTTTGATAAAACGGGCGAGCTAATAAAGATAGGTAAATTTCAGGGGGTTAAGGAATATGCGAATTATGACGGAAAGAAAATTGAGTCAGAAGTGAAGAAAGTCTTAGAGACAGAAGTGGGTAAGCAATGGTTGGAAGGAGAGTTAAAAAATTTGGATAATCGGAAAGTTGTGGTGAGGCCACTGTAGAATAAATTTCTGTGAGTAGGGGAATTTTATTATATTATTGTGAGCTTTGAGGAAGTAAGACCATATGAGATTAGGTAGCAGAAATCCTCAGTTCTGACATTACATATGCGGTGTGGATTCTTCCGTTTCCCGTAGCGAATGTTAAGTAAAGTTTATTTATAATACCCAGTATAATATTGTGGAATTATGAAGTTATATAAAAAGATTAGCAAAGAGAAAATTGATGCAATAGATCTTAGGATAATGAATCTTCTTGTGAAAGAGAGGGAAGTTAGCAAGACTGAGTTGATGGAACTGAGTAAAAAAGTTGGCATTAGCTTGAATGAATTACGGAGGAGAATTGTTTCTCTTAAAAGGCGTAGGATTATAATAAAAACAAATTCTGCAATTATCGACCCAGTCAGGCTGTGGGATGAGTATCTCATTGTTTTCATAAAAGCTAATTTATCACCTCCTGTTGTCGGGGTTGAGATAGAGTATCCACGTGGGTGGACTGAAATAATTGAGAGAATAATAGAAACCCAGAAGAAACTTGGTGTGAACATAGTGAGACAGGCCTACTCCCTCCAGGGAACTGAATGGGATTTGCTTCTGGTTGTCACCACACAGGATTTGGATGAATACCAACGGTTTGGGGAGGAGTTGATTAAGCAGGGGTGGGTGGAGAAAGTTTGGAGTATGAGGCCGTTTGAGCTGAAGGGTAAGTGGATATTCGACCCAGTTAGCATACCTTCTGAGAAGTAAGTTGGAAGTGGTTTTGTGGAGTACGAATGGGTGGATTTATATAAGTCCAGCAAAGCTCCGAAGGCATTTTATGAAGCATATCAGAAGAAACTGGATATTGTTGATGAGAAATATTTGGTGAAATTTATCAAAGGATATCGTCCTGAAAATAAAAAAAATTATTGTTGAATTGGGAATTGGGCCTGGGAGGGCGTTGGAATGGCTTGGGGGAATTAAGGATGTCGCATTTATTGTTGGGGTAGATTTTTCAAAGCCAATGTTGGAGTTCTGTGGAAGGATTGCAAAGAAATGCTCAAAACGAGTGATACTAATCCAAGAGGATTTTAGAAGTTTGAGTAAAACTAAAATGTTGGTTAGGAGATGGGGTATACCAAAAATCTTTGTTTGTTTGGTTAATACCCTAGGTAACTTTCCAATCAAAGAGAGGGTTAGGGTTTTAAGGAGTGTTAGAAAAGTTATGAGTAAGAAGGATAGGTTTGTTGTGATGCTTTATAAGTTACCGGAGGATATGAGAATAGATGGTGCGGCTATCAAAAGGATACCACCTCATCTTAGGCCACGTGGCTGTGATATTGCGAAGTATCTTGAGCTTATAGATTATAGTTTTCAAAGTTGGATATGGAATCCTGTTGTTGAGATATTTGGAGTCCCACCGATAATAACGTATGATGAAAAAACGCATGATATTGCGGTGTATGCCAATAAGAAGAAAGTTTTCAGCTCTCATAGATGGAGAAAGAGTGAAATTGAGGATATTTTTAAGAAAGCAGGTCTTAGAGTTTATAGGGTGATTGAGGGGAATTATGCGTATGTGGTGATTTCAAAAAAGTAGTTTATATATGAGTTAAAATTAAAAACATCAGTCTGATTTGACATCCAGAAGCCATTTCCAGAGAGGAACAAATTTTATTTTAACTCCTTGGATTTTTTCCTCGGATTCATAATCCCAAGTGATCACAACAAGATTTCTGCATTTCAGCTCCTCAGAAGCTTTTATTAAAGCACTCGCCTCTCTAATTTTTACGTTATAATCGCTCACGTCATAGCATATCTGAATGAGTTGTTTAGCTTTCAAGTTTTCTTCAATGACAAAGTCCACCTCTTTTCCTGTTTGGCTTTTCCAGTAATAAACCTGTGCGCCATTCTTAAGCAGTTCCAGCAGAACGACATTTTCCATTACTCTGCCAACATTCGCACTGAATTTGAGCCCGTATGCGTTTGACAAACCCTGGTCTATAACATATATCTTCCGCGCTGATTTTTCCTGTTTCTTAACCTTGAAGGAAAATCTTCTCAGGAAATATACCAAATAGGCTTCTTCCAGATAGTAGGAGAACCTCTCCACAGTTCTCAAAGGAAGAGATAGCCAGTTTTTTATTTTGTTGAAGCTTACTGGCGATGCTATATTTGTCATATAGAATTTGACTAATGCTCTGAGCTTTTGCGTTTCCTTTATTCTATATCTCGTCACAATGTCTTTGTTTATTATACTTTCAATGTAATCAACGAGCATTTTATATCTTACTTTCTTATCTGCCAAAACAACCTCTGGAAATGAACCATATCCAAGGAATTCAGCAAGCAGTTTTTTTATCTCTCTCCTTCTGCTTATACGTTCTGTCTCTTTGTCTAATTTTAGATTTTTAAAGAGCAGGAATTCTTTGAAGGTTAGTGGGAAGACGAGCAAGTTTATGTGTCTGCCGGTGAGTAGGGTGGCGAGCTCCCTGCCCATTAATTTTGAGCTGGAGCCTGAAACAATTATCTTTGCCTCCTTCTTGTCTACTAGAGTCCTAACAAACCTCTCCCACCCTTTGATGTTGTGAACCTCATCGAGAAAAATGTATCTATCCTTCCCTTTTGCTATCTTCTCAAGATAGAAATCATAAATTTGTTGCAAAAGTTTTAGTGAAAACTCGTAAAATCTGTAATCTTCAAAGTTGACCAGTAATATGTCATGAGGGTCAGTACCGGAGTCAATTAACGTTTTTGCTGTCTGCATCATTATTGTGGATTTGCCGCTTCTTCTTACACCTATGATTACAATAATCTGGTTTGTTTTGAGGAAATTCTTTATCGTATCTTGATAGAGGGGCCTGGGTATTCCTGCTGGTTGCTCCTTTTCCCAAAAATTCCAGTCAAGTAAAATTTCCGCTATCTCGTCTTCCTTCATAGTAGTTCATACGTGAGCCATATTTTTAAATTTTTCGCTCATACGTGAGTTAAAATTAATAATCAAAGAAAACGGTGTTTAGCTGAGAGGAGAGCATAGCCCGGTATTAGTAGTTTATCTATAAAGTTTTCTATTGGTATTAGAAAAGTTTTGAGAAAAATATCTTCTCTTTTATTCAGAATTAGCGATAGACTTTGTTTCTCTTATCAAAATCCAGGAAGTATATCGTATCACCTTGTAGAGCATAGATGATTCTGAATGGAGAAATCTTTACGGACCTTTCGCCTTTCCTCTGAAATCTAAGTGGTTTGCCAGTTTCTGGTCGCTCAACAATCTCAGCAATCTTCTTTTTGATGCGCTCCCTCAGTGCTGCATCCTTAAGCTTGCGTATTGAGCGTTCAAAATTATTTGTAAAGACAATATTCTTTACCATGCTGACAGCTCTCTCAGGAATTCATCTTTGAGCATTGTTTTTGCTTTTCCTTTTTCAACCTGCGCCCACCCTTTAGCCGCTCTTGATAGCAGGTAAATTTCTTCTTCAATATCGCGTTTCATCTGCTTGAGGGGCTTGAGAAGTATTGTCCCTCCTTCCTCCACTATCATCAGCCTTTCTCCCTTGCCAACTCTGAAGTGCTTTCTTATTGCAAGTGGTAAAACCAGCTGTCCTTTTGATGATAATTTTACTATTTCTATGTTCATAGAATCACGTAAGATAAGTAAGAATTATCTTATTTATATCTATTTCGGTGCGGAGCAGACTTCTAGGTTATCAACGGGGTTGCAATAGGCTTTTATTTTCTGCTTTTGATAATTTAAAGGGTGAACTGATGGATTTGTCTGTCTCGTTTTGTGGAGCGAGGATGAGGAACCCAACTGTGCTTTCATCTGGGATTCTGGGAGTAAACGTTGAGATGCTGAAAAGAGTTGTTGAGGAAGGGGCAGGCGCGGTTACATTTAAGTCAATCGGCCCAAGGGAGAGAAGCGGGCACAGAAACCCAACTGTGCTTGCTTATGAGTGGGGGATGATAAACGCAGTTGGCTTACCCTCACCTGGTTATAAGGAAATGGAGGGGGAGCTTGCAAGAATAAAAGAGGTGAAAGCACCTGTTTTTGTGAGCATATATGGGGCGTCTGTTGAGGAGTTCAGAGAGGTTGGGGAGGCGGTTGCAAAGCACAAGCCAGCTGCAATTGAGCTGAATGTTTCCTGCCCAAACACAAAAGCAGAGGGGATGGTTTTTGGTTGCAGCGAGAAGCTTGCTTATGAAGTTGTTTCTGCAGTGAAGGATGTTGCAGGTAGAGTTCCTGTAATGCCAAAGCTCACTCCACAAGCGCTGAATATTGGCGCTGTTGCAAAGGCATGCGAGGAAGCAGGCGCGGATGCAATATCTGCAATAAACACAGTTGGCCCTGGGATGGTGATTAACGTTGAGGTAAGAAAGCCAGTGCTAAGTTATGGGAGGGGAGGCATTTCCGGTCCTGCAATAAGGCCGATTGCGGTAAGATGTGTTTATGACATTTATGAGGCAGTTGAAATACCAATTCTTGGGATGGGTGGTGTTGTGGAGGGAAGGGATGCGATTGAGATGATGCAGGCAGGCGCAACTGCAGTTGGAATTGCAAGTGGTGTTTATTACAGAGGAATTGAAATTTTCAGAAAAGTTTGTGAGGAGATGGAAGTTTGGATGGAGGAGAATGGCTATAGAAATGTGACGGAGCTGGTTGGTGTTGCGCATGAGTGAGATGCCGGTTTCAAATAAAGTGAGGAAAGTTGTGGAGGAGAGTGAGGAGGTAAGAACGGTGTTTTTTGAGAGGGGAGTGCCTGGTGCAATTCCTGGCCAGTTTGTCATGGTTTGGCTTCCTGGGGTTGATGAGAAACCATTTGCGCTTTCGTATTTGAATGGACAGGCAGCAATAACGGTGCAGAGGAGAGGTAAGTTCACAGAGGAAGTTTTCAGGTTGAGGGAGGGAAGCTTTATTGGGGTTAGAGGCCCGTATGGGAATGGGTTTGAGGTTGTTGGGGAGAGACAGTGCATAGTTGCTGGTGGAGTTGGAGTTGCACCGCTTGCACCGCTTGCGGAGAAGCTGGCGAAGAGGAAACCAATTATCATAATGGGTGCTTCAAGCAAAAGAAAGCTGATTTTCAGGGAAAGGATGGAGAGGGTTGGGAAGGTGAGGTATGCAACGGATGATGGTTCGCTTGGGAGAAAGGGGTTTGCAACTGATTTGCTTGAGGAGGTGGTTGGGGAGGTTGATGTTGTTTATGGCTGCGGCCCTGAGCTGATGTTGAAGAAAGTTTTTGAGATTTGTAGAAAAAACAAAGTGGAGTGCCAGCTCTCCCTAGAAAGATACATGCACTGTGGTTTTGGAGTTTGCGGGAGCTGTGCGGTGGATGGTTACAGGGTGTGCGCTGACGGCCCTGTTTTCTCATCAAAAAAACTTTCAAAAATGAGCGAGTTTGGAAGGTTCGCAAGGTTGAAGTATGGGAAGAAGGTGAGTTTGAATGAATATTATGGTTGGAGGGAGTAGTATGAAGGAGAGAATTGCGGATATACTTTTGGAGATAGGGGCTGTGACGCTGAGCCCGGAAAAACCATATAGATACGCGTCAGGCATTCTCAGCCCAATCTACACGGATTGTAGATTGCTGATGTCGCACGTGAAGGAGAGAGAAGAAGTAATTGATGCGTTTGAAAAGGTTGTGAGGGAGAGGATTGGGTTGAGGAATGTGGATTGCCTTGCAGCTGTTGCATCCTCTGGAATACCGCATGCGGCATGGCTGGCTGACAGAATAAAGAAACCGATGGTTTATGTGAGGAAGGAGGAGAAGGATCATGGGAAGCAGAACTTGATTGAGGGGAAGCTGGAGAAAGGAGCAAGAGTGGTGGTGGTTGAGGATTTGGTGAGCCAGGGGGGAAGCTCGCTTCACACTGCAAGAGCAGTTAGAGCTGCTGGCGCAAACCCAACTCACTGCGTTGTGATATTCACTTATCAGATGCCGAAAGCAGAGGAGGGGTTCAGGCAGGAGGGGGTGGAGCTGATTCCACTGACAGATATAAGCACTCTTGTGAAGAGGGCAACTGCAAAGAAGTTGATAACAAAGGAGCAGGAGAGCGTTATTTTGGAGTGGACGCAGGATACGGTGGGGTGGGGGAAGAAGAAGGGGTTCGAGTGAGGTTTCACTTTTTCTATTTTTATTTATAAAGGTTTCGAATAATTGCGAAAGCGAGTTTAAATAATTGAAATGAGCAAGTAATTTATGAATATGGAAATTGAGAGAAAGGAGCCGATGCGTGAGAGAATAGCGAGGCTACGGCAGGAGAAGATGAAAGAAGCGTTCGTTGAGCTGCAGAGCATGATGGTTTTGTGGGAGGAGAAGCCGAAGGAGGTTCTTGTTAATTTTGGGAAAAGGTTGAAGGAGATGGGAGTGGAGGAAAGAGAATTCACAGGTTTTTTAAAAAGGGAGGTGAGGGAGAGTTATCTTGCTTTGGTGAGGCAGGGCAAAAGGGAGTGGTTCAAAGCTTTGAGCACTCCAAGAAGTGAGGAGGAAACTGAAAGAGCGAAAAGCAGCATAATGTGGAAGTTTGGTTTGGCTGAGATGGTTGGCGAGAAAGGTGAGAAGCTGCTTGCGTTTGCTAAGTGCGTGGAGGGCGCGCGCAGGGGAGCTGTTGAGTATTTTTCTAATTTGAGTGAGGAGGAGGTAAAGAGAATTGCGGAGGTTAATGGAAAAGCAGCAAGGTTGGAGTTGGAGAGGATGACGAGGGAGGAGATTGGCTCTGTTTACAAAAAAATTGTTTTTGGAGTTGAGGAGCCTTTATAGGAAAGCTTATAATCAACTGATTTACAAAATTTTTTCATGAGCCCATCAAACAACCAGGTTGAAGAGAAAAAGGAGGAGAAGAAGCCTTTGAAGTTTCTTTTTGTTTCATACGAGGGTTTGATTGGCGATTTGGCTTGGCAGGTGAAGAAGGAGGGAAGTGAGGTAAAGTATTACATAAAGGAGAAGTCTGAGAAGGATGTTTGTGATGGGTTTGTTGAAAAATGCGAGGATTGGAAGGGGTGGGAAGACTGGGCTGACGTAATTTGCTTTGACGATATCGGTTTTGGGCAGATTGCTGAGGATTTAAGAAAGGAAGGTAAGTTAGTTGTTGGCGGTTCTGTTTATACTGATAAGCTTGAGGATGATAGGGAGTTTGGGCAGGAGGAGTTGAAGAAAGCGGGAGTGAACACGATACCCCATTGGGATTTTATCGGATTTGATGATGCTATAGAGTTTGTTAAGAAGAATCCGGATAGGTATGTGATAAAACCAAGTGGAAGAGCTCAGAATGAGAAGGAGTTACTTTTTGTTGGACAGGAAGAGGATGGAAAAGATGTGATAGATGTTTTGGAGCACTACAAGAAGAGCTGGTCAAAGAAGATTAGCGTGTTCCAGTTACAGAAGTTTGTGCAGGGCGTGGAAGTTGCAGTTGGGGTTTTCTTCAATGGGAGGGATTTTGTCTACCCAATATTCATAAACTTCGAGCACAAGAAGTTGTTTCCAGGTGGGTTGGGGCCGAACTGTGGCGAGATGGGGTGTTACGATGACAAAACAGAGGTTTTGACAAAGGTGGGTTGGAAGTTGTTCAAGAATCTTTCATACAGCGATGAAATTTGCACACTCAATCCTAGTACTTTTGCGATTGAGTATCAAAAACCAACTGCGATAGTAGAGTATGACCACCATAAAAGGATGATTGATATAACCAACAGGGCAGTTTCTTTGACAGTAACGCCAGATCATAATATGTTTGGGATGGAGGGGGAGACTTATAGAACTGGTGGAAATAAGTGGAGATTCGTTAAAGCAAAGGAGTTAACAACCAAATTTGTAATCCCAAGAACGGGCATTTGGAAGGGAGTTGAGGAAGAATACTTTTATCTTCCGGAGTACATCTATACTAAAGGAACGAATCATAAATGCGTAGTGCAACTTCAGCAAATGAGAATTAAGATGGATTGTTGGCTTGAATTCCTGGGGCTTTATTTAAGCGAAGGCTGCTCTTCAGGAAATACTGTTACTATCGCACAAGCGAAGAAGAGGACACGGGCTAGTGTGTTTAGGATAATTAATAAACTACCATTCAAAGTGGTAGTTAGTAAGGATAGGTTTGCGATACACAGCGCCCAACTTGCTAGGTACTTGAAGCAGTTTGGGAAGGCTTCTGATAAATGGATCCCAGAATATGTGAGGGAAGCATCTCCTAGACAGATAAAGCTTTTCCTAGATGCTTTTGCACTTGGCGATGCGTATCATTATAAAAAAGGTTACCGGGTTTTTTATACAACATCAAAGAAACTTGCAGATAATATTCAAGAACTGTTACTGAAAATTGGTCATGTGGGGTTGATTAAGATAAGAAAACCAAGAAAGGGGAAAATTGGCGACAGGATAATTGCTTCTGACAAGCTGCAGTATGAGATTATTGAGAGGGTGCAGAAAACTGTTTCTTGGTTGGATGCGAGAGACTGGAAGGAGATTCCATACAACGGAAAGGTTTATTGCGCTGAGGTTCCAAATCATGTGATGTATATCAGGAAGGATGGGAAACCTGTTTTTTGTGGCAATACGCTTGGGTTCTGGTGCCCCCCAAACAAGCTTTTCAACGAAACTCTTCTTAAAATGAAGGAAGCACTTGTTGCATCAAATTATGTTGGGTATGTGGATTTGAATTGTATTGTGAATTCAAGAGGGATATATCCATTGGAGTGGACCATGCGTTTTGGTTACCCCACTATAAGTTTGCAGATTGAGGGAGTGACGAGCAGGTGGAGTGATTTTCTTTACTCGCTTGCAAAAGGAGAGGCAACTGAGCTGAAAACGAAAAAAGGATTTCAGATATGTATTGTAGTTGCAGTCCCACCCTTCCCATTCAGCGACCCAGCTGCTTTCAAAAGGTATTCGGAGGATGCAACGATAATTTTCAAGAAGCCAAATCTTGATGGGGTTCATCTTGGGGATGTGAAGCTTGTTGAGGATGACTGGAGGTTGGCTGGGCAGTCAGGCTATGCGTTGATAATCACCGGCTCTGGGACGACTGTTGAGGAGGCGAGAAAGCAGGCGTATTCAAGGGTGAAAAACATTCTTATTCCAAACATGTTTTACAGAACGGATATTGGGGAGAAGTGGATAAGCGATAGCGATATGCTGTATACTTGGGGTTATCTATACTGATTTCTGAAACTCACAAATTCTATCGTAGTTCATTCGTATCCTTCTTAGAATTTCAACGAGGGATAAGCCGAAGCGCTTCACCTTCCAGAAGGAAACTTTGGATTTGCCGTGCATGTTTCCCTGCAGTGGGAGAGTGATTGAGAAGGTTGGGTATTTTGTTCCGTAAATGGCTGTTTCATCTGGGTGGCCTGTCTTGAAGCCAACTTTCAGGTTTGGGATTCTTGTGAGAACCTTTTTTAGTGCTTTTCTGTTAATGTGCTGCATCCACTCAATATTAACATCGGAGCTGCGTGCTGCTTGGGTTACGTCAACAACAACGTAGAGGGCTTTCCCCTCCCTTCTCATAACTTTTCTTGCTCCTTTCATTGTTGTTTCCTCTGCATTTGTGAAGTAAAATTTTACTTTTCTGTCCCTCACGCGTGGCATAACTGAGCGGAGGACGGCTGCAACGCACACCACGTTATCCAGATTGCCCTCGTAATACCTTCTCCCTCTCCTTCTCACAAACTTCACGTGGGCAGCCTGCCAGATAACATCGCAGTGAACAGATACGATAATCTTGCCGTCGTTAGCCATAGAACCAGCGGTTATATTACGTCAGAGAGGTTTTAATTTCTTATGCCATAAAGCTCTTCTCGAACTTTTTAACGTGCTCGATGGATTTTTCAACGTCAACAAAAAGCTTCTCAGCAACCTCGATGTGCTTCTTCTCTATTGTCTCCTTCTTATCCTTCTCTGCAAGCTCTGAAGCGGGAGCGAGAAGCTGAGTTGCATACCTTAAACTTTTCTCCACGCCAATCTTTGTTAGATACTCAAATGCATCGTTGCTCAGCTGAACTTTCTCCTCCCTGCATCTTATTTTTATTATCTCGGCGACTTCCTCTTTTGAGTATGGAGAGGTGTTTATAATCAGCATTCTATCCAGCATATCTCTTGGAATTCCGTGAGGTGATTCAAGCTCTGTGCCTCTTATTTTTGTTATCCCTCTGTTTGTTGCGAGAATGATTATTGGCGCAAGCTCAGATTCAATTGCTCTGTTGAGGAAGGAGAAAGCTTCAACGTCAAGCATGTGAGTTTCGTCTATGAATAGAACTCCCGGTATTATCTCTGCTGTTTTCTCATTCACCAGCGCTTTAACCTCCTCGTCAACAGCTGCCCTGTCCTCCTCGCTGAGCTCCTCCTCCTTCCCTCCACCGAAAAAGGAGAAGAAGAGGCTTCCTCTCTTTGCGCGCGCCATGTCCAAATCATTAAGGGTAACTGTGTAGATGAATTCCTTTTCTTTTTGAACTTTGCCTTTTGGAACTTCAACAATCTGTTGTTTTGTTAAGTCAACTTTTTCCTTTTCATCTGGTTTGTAATCCTTGCTTTTGCCAATAACTGCTATTCTGGCTGTTTCTGAGTCTATCTGAATAACATCGTGAATTTCAACTCCATTCTGAATTATACTTTGGGCAAATGAGGAGTCAACCTTGAATTGCCTCTCCTCGTCCTTTGTTTTGAGTTTTATTGTTGCGCTTTTGGGGATTTTTTGGTATGGGTTGTATGGATGAGGCACCATGTCAAAGTCAAGGTAGGTTACCTCGCCTTCATAAATTGTGCGCATCTCGTGAATTCTGACTCCAATAGCTCTTCTGAGAGCTCTCATCAGGAATTCTGTTTTCTTGATTTCGGAGGAGTAAATTTCAGAGCCAAATATCTGAACGAATGGCACATCCCTTCCAAGCTCCTTTGCGATTGCAAGTGCAAGCGCAGTTTTACCAGTTCCCATGGGTCCTGCCATAAGTATTGCTCTGCCGGCAAACCTTCCTTTTCTCACTAACTCAACAATTATGCTGGCTGCCTTTCTTGCTTCAACCTGTCCCACAAGCCCTGAGGCAATACGAAGGACTTCACCATTTTGTATTCCAAGTCCTTTGATGTGGCTGTGAGAGCCAACTCTTTCCCATTCTTTAAGAGAGGGTATCTCCTGTATTTTGGGCAAGAGAACCACCTCTTAATTAGTAATTAAATAATAATTGCAATGTTTTTTTATTTTTTGTGTTTGAGGAAAGATACTAAATTTTTGAAGAGGAGAATTCCGTCTGTCTCAAACTTAAGTTTCCTCCTTGTCCAATCTGGGTGCTGCCAGAAGAAGCACGCATCCTCTGCGTGAGGCATGAAAGCCAAAACGTTGCCCTGAGGGTTGCAAACTCCAGCTATGTCTGAGAAGGAGCCGTTTGGGTTGAGCGGGTATTTCCCTTTGGCTGGGTTGCCTTTCTCATCGCAGTAGCGGAAAACAATCTGATCGTTTCTCTCAAGTTTACGGAGTATTGCTTTCTCCTTTTCTTTTGGAAGAAGGAAGCGTCCTTCTCCGTGGGCAACAGGTGTTCTTATCACTGTGTTTCTTGGTATTTCCCTTGTGAATAGGCAGTTTCCCCTTGAGTAGTTTTTTAAATAAACCCACCTGCACTCAAATTTAGATGACGCATTGACTGCCATTGCTGCTTCTGGGTATTCGCTTATTCCATTCAAGCCAGGTATCAAACCAGCCTCAACAAGCACCTGCATCCCGTTGCATATTCCGAGTATTGGTGTTCCTTCCTCAGCAATTTTTCTGAAGTCAGCTGAAAGTTTGTAGATGAGCTGCTTTGCCCAGATTGCGCCTGAGCGTATTCTGTCTCCGTAGGAGAAGCCTCCTGGGAAGATGAATGCATCGTAGTCACTCAGTTTTTTCCTTCCTCTGGTGAATTCATTCATGTGAACAACATCTGGGGATGCGCCTAGGTAAGTTAGAACTTCGTATACGTCATAATCGCGGTTTGTTCCAGCAACTCTCATTATGCATATTCTCATATAATCACAGCGGAGTTTGCCATGCCTTTCTTAAGGTGGCAAGTTTTTCTGAAATTAAAACATCATTCCCAATCACGGTGAATTCATCCGAGTTGGTTGTTTTTCCAATTCTGAAATACGGAATTCCTCTCATAAGTTTCTCAAATCTGTTTCTGTTGCTTGATGAAACTTCTACAAGGAAGCGGGAGTTTGATTCTGAGAAGAGGAGGTAGTCATCTCGCAGTTTGGAGTTGAGTTGTTGCAGGTTGATTTCCATTCCAATGTTGCCTGCGAAGGACATCTCTGCTGCAGCAACTCCCAAACCACCCTCAGATAAATCGTGGCAGGAGAGGAGGAGTTGTTTGTCAATTGCTTTTGTGAGTGAGTTGAAAATTCTTCTTGCTTTTTTTGGGTTGAGCTTTGGCACAGAAGCACCGAGTTTTTTGAAAATGGAGTAATAGGAAGAGCCTCCAAGTTCCTTGTGAGTTTCCCCAATCAGGTAAATGTAGCTGCCTGGCTGCTTTGCATCCATCGTAACCGCTTTTCTCACGTCAGGCACGATCCCAAGCGCTGAGATGAGCAGTGATGGGGTGATTGGCTTTCCATTTGTTTCGTTGTATAAGCTGTCCTTTCCTGAGATGAAGGGAGTTTTGAGCTCAAGCGCAACATCCCTGCACGCTCGGCATGCCTCAAGAAGTTGGTAGGCAAGCTGTGGTTTCTTTGGGGAGCCCCAGCAGAAGTTATCAAGCAATGCGATTCTCCTTCCCCCAACTGCGATGTTGTTTCTTACTGCTTCATCAATTGCAGAGGCAGCCATCCAGTAGCAGTCTATCTTTCCATAGTTTGGGTTGAACCCATTTGAAAGCGCAAATCCTTTGAAGGAGGTGGGGAGTGGTTTTATCACTGCCGCATCACCCGGCCCGTCAAGAAAAGCTCCCTGGAGTGGTTTTATTACTGTGTGTCCTTTCACCTCATGGTCATAGGTGTGAATGACAGATTGTTTGCTTGCGGTGTTTGGCAGAGAAAGCAGTTGCAGTAGTATTTTGCCAAGTTGTTTTGGTTGTTTGAAGTTTGGCTCCCTGAGTTTTTGATTTGGTTTTTTTACTTTGGTGGTTGCATAGGGAAGGTTGTAAAGGAAGTTTGTTGAGAGATTGGCAACTGGCTTGTCTTTGTAGAGAACGACAATTTGTTTTGTGTTGTTGAACCTTCCAATAACGGTTGCCTCAACGTCTTCATCCTCAAAAATTTCAAGGGTTCTTTTTAGGTTTCTTTCTGGAATTGAGAGAAGCATTCTCTCCTGTGATTCGGAGAGCCATATCTCCCAGGGGGTATTCATTGGGTATTTTAAAGGAACCCTGTCAAGCTCAACGGTTGCACCGCATCCGGAGCGCTCAGCCATCTCGCTGACAGCGCAGGAAACCCCTCCTCCACCTAAATCGGTTATTGCGGTTGCAAGCCCCTCATCCCTCACGCGGAGGATTGCTCTTTTCAGCTTCTCCTCTTCAATTGGGTCGCCTATCTGAACTGCTGAGCGAGAAACCTCTTCAGAAGTTTCAGAAAGCTCGGCGGATGCAAAGGTGACTCCGTGAATTCCGTCTTTTCCAGTTCTGCCCCCAACAAGTAGAATGCAGTCGCCTGGCTTGGTGTTTTTGATAAATTTGTTTTTAGGTAACAACCCAACACAGCCGCAGTAAACAAGCGGGTTTCCCAAGTAGCTTTCATCAAAGTGAATTGAGCCGTTTACTGTTGGGATTCCCATGTTGTTTCCGTATGAGCCTATGCCAGCGATAACGCCGTTGTATAGGTAGCGGGGCGATTTAACTCCTTTTGGAAGTTTGCTTTCCGGAAAGTTGAGAGGAGCGAAGCAGAGGACGTCTGTGTTTGCAATTGGGTCAGCCCAAACGCCCAAAATGTCGCGGATGACGCCGCCAACTCCTGTTGATGCTCCTCCAAATGGTTCAAGCGCGGAGGGGTGGTTGTGAGTTTCAACTTTGAAAGCAAGCGCGTGCTTTCCATCAAAGTCAACTATCCCTGCGTTATCTTTGAAAACAAGCAGGCACCAGGGAAGTTTGAGCTTTTCTGTTGCTTTCATTATTGTGCTTTTCAGAAGTTTTCTTGCAACTACTTTTCCTTTTGAATCGATGAAGTTTCCGCGGAGAGTTTTGTGGCAGCAGTGCTCGGACCAGATTTGGGCGATCATCTCCAGTTCAACGTCTGTTGCATCCCTGTTAAGTTTTTTGTAGTGCTCCTTTATCCTTCTCATTTCCTCCAAAGAAAGCGAGAGGTTTCTTTCGGAGTTTATTCTTCTCAAATCCTCGTCTGAAGCGTCACGTAGGTTTATGAAGTAAAGGGTGAATGGAAAATCTGCTTTGTGCTGCATGCGCCACCTCATAGTTTTTGAATTGAATAGTTATGTATTATTGGGTTGGAGAGAAGTTTCCTGCACATCTCATCAATTTTTTTCTCATCGTAGTTGCATTCAATTATGTATGCTTTCATGCTCTGGACGTTGGAAACGTTAAAGCCGAGTGTTTTCAATGCATCAAGGGTTGATTTTCCTTCAGGGTCTAGCACGCCTGGTTTGTAGGTTATCTCAACTTTGTACTTCATAAGTTCACCAATTTTATTGGAGAAAAGAAGTTATTAAAGAGTGATGTTTGAATATTATGCTGAAGTTTGTGTTTTTTGATTATGATGGAACGTTGTTGGATTCTCTGCATATAACATACGAAAGTTTCCGAAGAACCTTTTCTGAGTTGGGTTATGGGGAGATGAGTTTGGAGTTTTTCAGAAGGGAGTTTTCAATGAATCATAAAAATATGTATTTGAAAATGGGGGTGGAGGAGAGAGAGGTGGAGAGAGTTGAGAAGGTGTGGTGGGAGTATTGGGAGAAGATGAGGAAGGAAATTAAATTGTTTCCGCAAACAGTTCCAACTCTTGAGAAGCTGAGTTTGCTGGGGGTTGGTGTTGGGTTGGTTAGTGATGGAAGGGGAAGTAGAATAAAGGAGGATTTGGAGAGGTTTGGAATTGGGAAGTATTTTTCGGTTGTTGTTGTGAGGGAGGATGTGGAGGAGAGAAAGCCATCTCCAAAAAGTTTGTTGGTTGCTCTTGAAAAGGTTAGAAGGAGAGCGGACGAGTGTATTTATGTTGGGGATAGGGTGGAGGATGTGCAGGCTGGGAGAGCTGCTGGTATG
The DNA here is from genome assembly GCA_038871515.1 of Candidatus Micrarchaeia archaeon. GTDB lineage: Archaea > Micrarchaeota > Micrarchaeia > Burarchaeales > Fermentimicrarchaeaceae > JAVZHX01. The sequence goes on along the minus strand of JAVZHX010000001.1, from coordinate 425,057 downwards.
ATAACTGGTTGTGTTTGTAACGGAACGCATAAGTTGGAGTGGTTGTTAAAAGAGGAGCCGGATTTTGTTTTCAGTGATGTGAGTGGAGTTGTGGAGATTTTCTAAGTTTATTGAAATTTTTTCATAATTGTTGGTATCTCATTTATTAAATCGGATGCGAGTAAGGAGTAGCCGTATTTTTTCATTGCTAAGTTGCCAGCCAAACCATTTATGTAAGCAGCCATGCATGCGGATTCAAATGGGGTGTGTCTCTGCGAGAGGAGTGCGCCTGCGATTCCTGCGAGGGTGTCCCCAGTTCCTCCAACAGTCATCCCTGGGTTGTGGATGTGGTTGAACATAAGCTGTTTTCCATCAGATATGATATCCGGCCTTCCTTTCAACAAGATGGTTGCGGAGAGCTCCCTTGCTGTTTTTTCAACCAATTTTATCCTTTCCTTTAAATTTTCGGGTGTTTTAACTCCTGTCAGACGGGAGAGTTCAATTGAGTGGGGGGTGTAGAGGAGTTGTTTGGAGTTTGTTTTCAAATTTGGTTGAACAGCATCTGCGTCAATCACAAGGGGTTTATCCCATTCTGAAAGTAGTTTAGTTGTTGTTTTCAGCACGCCAGGTTGTTTTGTAAGCCCGTTTCCGATAACCATTGCATCTGTTTTTGTTTTCAGCTCCTCAAAGAGAGGCAGTGCTTTCTCGTTTAGGTATTCCCCTTCATAACCCCATACTATCAGGTCTGGGTATTGGGGGGCGAGGTGTTTTGAGATGTATTCTGGGGTGAGAAGGTAAACTAAATCAATCCCTGTCCTGAACGCTGCGAGCGAGACGAGAATAGGTGAGCCGAAGTAGAGACGGCTTCCTCCCACAACCAATAAACGGCCGTTCTGCCCTTTGTGGGAGGTGACAAGTCTTTTCCTGAGATGTGTTTTAAGGTAGTTTTTTGTGACGTACATGAGTAGGAATTGGTTTGTTGGGGTATTAATTCTTTTTGAGTGGGGGTGCACTTCCAGTATTATGGTTTTGAAAGTTGTTCAATTGATTCAATTTTTGCTTTGTATACCTCCACAAAACCCTCAAATTTTTTGAAAAACGCGTCTGCTTCTCCTTCTAGGTAATCTTCCACTAATATTGCTGATTTTGTTTTCCATGGTTTTGTGGAGAGGGGAGAGTTTTTGAGTTGGTAGTAGAACCTTCTTTTAAGGTTGTTGTAAGGTTTTTTCCCTTTTATTTTCAAATCATATAGATATAACAACATAATGTAACCATGGTTACATTCAGATATATATACCTTCACTCCACCCCTATTCCAACCACACTTCCCCTATTTTTCTAACAAAAACTCAGACGAGAAAAACAAAAAACAACACCAAACAACACAAAAATAGTAGAATAGTGGAAGTAAGGGGTCCCCCTTTCTTTGTAACCATGGTTACAAAACAACCTTATTATACCCCATACTAAAAACAAACCATGCAATTTGAGCTCGCTCCAGACATTCAGGAAAGAGTAAACAAAATAATCCAAACACTTAATTTAGAACACATCAATTCCCTCCGGATAATCTGCATGCGCTCCAAAGGCTCCGAAGCAAAGGCATACGCCCGCATCTGGAACCTCCCAAAAATTTGGCAGAAAGCGTTAGACATCAGAACCTACTACATAATTGAAGTTCTCTCAGAGCATTTTGACTCTCTTCCTGAAGAAGAGAAAGATAAGGTTTTAATTCACGAGCTCATCCACATACCAAAAACATTCAGCGGCGCATTGCTACCTCATGCTTATTTTGATAAAAGGATTGATGAAAGAACAGTTAATGAGCTTTACAAAAAATACAAAAACTCAGACAAACCTTAAACCTCCCAACAACCCTTCAAGATTTTTGATGAAAAGTAAGCAAATAGAACAAACAAAACACCACACAACACAAAAACAACCCAATAACCAAACACCTTAATCAACAAACCAGCAACGATAACACCAACCGAATTCAAAAGATTTGGCGGTGTGTGGACAAGCGCGATATCACTTGAAACATCATTCTTGCTTCTTAATGAATTGAAAACCAACACCTCCCAAACAGGCATACTCATTCCATCCCCAACCCCCATCAACAGAATAAAAGGAATCGCCCACGCTCCCCACAGAAACGGAGTAACAACCGCCCCGAAAAAGAAAAGGAAAGCACCCAACCACAAATAAACAAAAAGAGATATCACATTCTTTTTTGAAAGCAGGAATGCAACAACAGCGCTCACCAAGTAATACACCGCAATCACAAAACCAATCAACCAATAATCACACTCCATCTCCTTCAAAAAAAGAGGAAAAACCAAGGAAAGCAACGTGTTTGTTGCAACCGACTGAAAAACCAGCACAAGGCTCGTCCTCTTCAAAACTTCACTTTTGCTTCTGAAATCAAGCTGCTCAAACAACCTCTTAAACTTAATTTTTGACTTCCTCCTTCCCTGAGTTAAGAAACTCACCCCAAGAAGCACAAAACTCAGTACAATGAAGAAGAGCAGCGCCACATCAAACGAATAACTCTGCAACAATAAACCAACCACCACAATTCCAAACGCAGCAGAAGCCGTCCTGATTGCTTGAATTTTTGACATCTCCTCAGCAGCTCTCTCCTTCCCTTTCTTATAAATCACCGCAGTTCTATTCACCGCCCATATCGCCCCATTCCTCACCCCCTCAAACATCTTTCCAACAGAAAACATCAGCGGCGTATTCGCAACCATATAAACAGCAACCGCAACCACATTCATAAACCCATTCAGAACAAAAAACTCCTTCACTCCCCTCTGATCTGACAAAGCAGCAAAAACACTTCTTGAAACAACAAAAACAACCGGAGAAATAGAAACAACAAAACCAACCCCAACAACATCAACTCCTCTCGCAATAAGAATAAGTGGAATCAGCACAGACAGAGCATTTGCGATGAACGCATCTAGGAAATTAATAACCCTCAGCTCCTCCATACTCACTCCTCCATACTTTCATACGCCCTTACCGCTCTCTCCCTTACCTCATCATTCATCTCAACAAGAACCGCCCCCTCATCTGGCTGTCCATAAACAACCACCGCGCCATTTGGAGCATACATCATCACAACAAGCGCAGCCAAATCCTCCTCCCCTTTCACAAGCATCTTACCACTCCTTCTTTCAACCATCTCCTTCACAGTTTCAATCAACTCATCCATTATCACACCAGGGGGATTGTGAACTATTGTTGGCTTTTCATCAAACTCATCCAACACCTCCCTTACTTTACCAATCACATCCCTCCTCTTTATTTTCAAATCATAAATCACAACATCCGGCTTCACATTATTTTTTATCAACTCATACGAGCACTCATCACCAACAGAAACAAGAAACACATCTTTTCCTTTCAACTCAGAGATAAGCTGTTCAGTGTTCACAACTCTCCCAAACGGCCTTCTCAACTCACCTCTTAAACTCTCAGGAAGTTTTCTCATAACCTCACCCTAAAACTCTCGCCCCCCTCTCACTTCCCACAACCACCTTCCACTTCTTTCCAAAAAACAAACCAGTTTCAATCACCCCAGGGATTCCCTTCAACATCTCATGCACCTTCTCCGGTTTTTTCACTTTTTCAAAATAAGCATCAACAATCAAATTACCATTATCAGTCACAAACACTCTCCTCCCCTTCCTCCTCACCCTTGACTCAACTCCCCTTCTTCTCAACTCCCTTCTCACCTGCTCAACTGCAAAAGGAGCAACCTCCAACGGCACCCACCCCCCCAGCTCCTCCCTCAACTTGCTCTCATCAACAGCAACCAAAAACTTTTTTGCCGCATAATCAACAACCTTCTCCCTGAACAGAGCGCCACCATACCCTTTAATCAAATTCAATTTTTTATCAACCTGATCCGCCCCATCAACCGCCAAATCAATCCTTTCCACTTCGTTCAACTCCTTCACAACCAACCCAACCTTTCTAGCAACCCTCTCGCTTCTTTTTGAAGTCGGAACCCCTATAACTTTCCTCCCACTCCTCCCCAACAACTTTACAAATAACTCCGCAGTTCTGCCCGTCCCCAAACCAACAACCATCCCCTCTTTCACATACTCCAGCGCTTTCCTTGCAGCATTCAACCTTCCCCTCATGATACGTTTTTAATTGGTTAGATTAAAAAATCAATAACATGAGAGGCATCCTCATTGACGTAACCTACAAGACAAAGGGCAACAAACCGGTTATCTCACTAGTTTTCAAAGGAAAAAGATTTTTCAGGATATACGACAGCAACTTTGAGCCGTATTTCTATTTGGATGCTGATGAAATTGACTCAACAAAAAAAACTATTGAACAGCTCGTAGTTGAGGAAAAAAACGAAACAATCAAGCCAAAAAGAGTTGAAAAAGTTAGAAAAATTCTTCTTGGGAAGGAAAAGGAGCTGCTCAAGATAATCTGCAACCACCCAAGACACGTGCCAGTTATACGCGAGGAAGTTAAAAAACTCGGCACAACCTACGAGCACAACATCCCATTCACAAGAAGATACATAATAGACAAAGGGCTCACCCCACTAACAACAATAAAATTTGAGAGAGAAGGAAAGGAGTTAAAAAGAATAACAAAAACACAGGAAACTCCCTTGAAATTCAACACACTTGCATTTGACATCGAAACCTACAACCCACAAGGAGCCCCTCGCCCCACCAAGGACCCAATACTGATGATAAGCTACGCCAACTCCTCCTCAGGTGTCTTTACAACAAAAAGAATAAACAAACCATTCATCACTCACTGCAAGGATGAGAAGGAAATGATTGAGAAATTCTGCCAGCTGGTAAAGGAAACAAACACCGAAATTCTCATCGGCTACAACTCCAGCCAGTTTGATTTACCATACTTGAAGGAGAGGGCAGCTGTTTTGAAAACACAACTCTCGCTTGGGAGGGATGGCTCAAGCTTCAGGTTGCACAGAAGAGGGTTAATAACAAAAGCAAAAATAACAGGAAGAGTTCACATAGATTTATTTCACATTATCCGCTTCCTCGCAACCATCGGAGCATTAAAAACATTCCAATTCACACTCTCAGAAGTTTACTCCGAGCTTACTGGAAAAACCAAAAAATCAATCCCAAAAATTGAAATCTGGAAGTACTGGGATGATGAAAAAAAATGTGGGGAGCTTGCCGAGTATTCATTAAATGATGCTGTTGCAGTTAAGGAGCTTGCGGAACAGCTCCTCCCAATGGAGTTTGAAATTTCCAAACTATCCAAAGTTCCCCTCTTTGACATCTGCGGCTCATCAACAGGAACAATTGTTGAGCAGCTCCTCATCAACAGGGCCCACTGGGAGAACATCATTGTGCCAAACCAGCCAAAGGAGGAGGAGATTGCTGCAAGGGCTGCCTCGCCAGCAGTTGGAGCGTTTGTGAAAATGCCTGAGCCAGGCATCTATGAAAATTTGGCTGTTTTTGACTTCCGCTCCCTATATCCATCTATAATCATCTCGCACAACGTTGACCCATTCACTCTGAACTGCTCCTGCTGTGGAAAGGACTCCTATCTTTCACCAGTTGGGCACCGCTTCTGCAAAAAGAAGAAGGGGCTCATCCCAAAAGTGCTTGAGGAGCTTCTGCAAAAAAGAGCAGAGATTAAGAAAAAGATGAAGTCCATGAAGCCAGGGACAGAGGAATACATCCAGCTTGACGCACAGCAACAGGCACTGAAAATAACTGCAAACTCCTTCTATGGCTATCTGCTCTACCCACGCTCCCGCTGGTATTCCAAAGAAGCCGGCGAGAGCACAACTGCTTGGGGAAGGCACTATATACAGGAAACAATGAGAAAAGCAGAGGAAGCTGGCTTCAAAGTTCTATACGGCGATACAGATTCTTTAATGCTGTTGCTTGGAGAGAAAACAAAGAAGGATGCGCTTGAATTTGTGAAAAAAATAAACAATGAGCTTCCTGAGAAAATGGAGCTTGAGCTTGAAGGGTTCTATTCCCGCGGGGTTTTCGTTAGCAAGAAATCAGAGGCAAAAGGAGCGAAGAAGAAATACGCATTAATTGGAGAGGATGGAAGGATAAAAATACGTGGCTTTGAGCTTGTGAGAAGGGACTGGGCGGGAGTTGCAAAAAAAGTTCAGCAGCAGGTGCTTGAGGCAATTCTCAAGGAAGGAAGCAAGGAGAAAGCCCTGAAAATAGTGAGGGATAAAATAAATGAGCTGAGGGAAGGAAGAACACCGCTTGACGAGCTTGTTATATACACTCAATTAAAGAAAAGCATCGGAAAATATGAGGTTACCTCCCCTGAGCTTGAGGCTGCGAAGAAAGCGCTCAGCGCAGGAATACATGTTGAGGAGGGCTCGCTTGTTGGCTACGTAATCACAAAGAAAGGAGCAAGCATCTCTGAAAAAGCAGTTCCAGCAGAGCTTGCAAAAGACTATGATGCAGTTTACTATATTGAACATCAGGTTATACCAGCCGTTCTAAAAATTCTCCGAGAGCTTGGAGTTAAGAAGGAGGATTTGGTATTTGGAGGAAAGCAATCCGTTCTGGGTGACTGGCATGGTTAAAGCAATATTATTTGACATTGACAACACACTTTTTCCCTCCTCTGAATTTGCTGAGCTTGCTAGAAAGAATGCATTAAACGCAATGATCGCCGCTGGCTTGGATGTTGATGAGGAAGCTGCTTACAGAAAACTTCTGAAAATAATAAACAAATACGGACCGAATTACCCAAAACACTTCAACGCTCTGCTGCGCGAGCTTGGAAAGAAATCAGAACCAAAAATAATTGCAGCAGGAGTTGTCGCATACCACCAAACAAAAGCCAGCATCTTCCCTTTCCCAGACGTGCCGAAAACAGTTATTCAACTCCGCGAGCAGGGCTACACAATCTGCGTTGCTTCTGAGGGAAGGGCGATAAAGCAATGGGACAAGCTAATACGCCTAGGACTCCATAACCTATTCCATTATGTTTTTGTCACTCCGAAAAAAACAAAAAAATTCTACTCTTCTATTTTGAAAAAACTGAGAATGCAACCACATGATGTTGTGATGGTTGGGGATAGCGTTGAGAAAGACATTGAACCAGCAAAAGAAGCTGGTATAACCACTGTCCTTCTCTCAAAAAAGAAAAACAACGCGGACTACAATATAACTGCTATAAAGGAGCTCATCCCCATCCTTCAGGAGTTGAGAAAATGATTGAAAAATACGAGAAAGCAGGAAGGATTGCTTTTGAAGTTCTACAGGAGTGCAAGCAGCTCATCAAACCAGGTGCAAAACTGCTTGAAATAGCAGAAACTGCTGAAAGAAAAATTGCGGAGAAGGGAGCAAAGCCAGCTTTTCCACCCAACATCTCAATAAACGAAATTGCAGCCCACTTCACACCAGAGAAGGATTCAACTTCAACAATTGGCGAGAAAGACATTGTCAAGCTTGACATAGGAGTTCATATAGATGGTTTTATCGGTGATAATGCGCTTACTGTTGACTTATCAAATGAAAACGGCAAGCTTGTTGAAGCAGCCGAAAAAGCGCTTGATGCAGCAATCTGCTCAATTCACGCTGGCGCGAAGCTTGGCGACATTGGAGCAGAGGTTGAGGTTGCGATAAAGGGGTTTGGCTTCAAACCAATAGAAAACCTAACTGGGCATGCGCTTGGCGAATACAACCTGCACGCAGGAGTAGAAATACCAAACATTGCAAACAAAGACCCAAATCAACTTCAGGAGGGAATGGTGCTTGCGATAGAGCCATTTGCAACCAACGGAGAGGGAAGGGTTTCAGAAGCACCACAAGTTGAAATTTTCTCATTACTCGAACCACTCCCAGTGAGAATGAGGGAATCAAGAAGGTTGCTCAACTACGTTGAAGAAAACTTCAAAACACTTCCGTTTGCTGAAAGATGGCTCTACAAGGATTTTCACTCCAAACTGCTTTTACACGCAGCTTTGAGGGAGCTTGTTTTCTCTGGCGCGTTGAAACAATACCCTGTTTTAAAAGACGCCGGAAAGGGGATTGTTTCCCAAGCAGAATTAACAGTGGTTGTTGAAAAAGATGCAGCGCGGGTTCTCACTAAATAATTAATAATAAACAACATATTCTTATGGAAAAAATACTTGCAATAACCCTCCTCTTCCTGCTTATTCTAGCGCTGCTCCTTCATACCTCGCTGAATATGCCGGCTCAACAGCAATACAAAACCTACCCCTCAGCTCAGAAGTTCCCTCTCCCCCCACCAAACTACCAAGGGATGACACTTGAAAAAGCGCTTGCTGAAAGAAGGACAATACGGGAATTTGGAAGCGATGAGATAACTCTCAGTGAGCTCTCCCAACTGCTCTTTTCAGCACAAGGAATTACAGACAAAGAAAAAGGATTTAGAACAGCGCCAAGCGCAGGCGCCCTCTACCCAATAGAGATATACCTAGCTGTCAACAGAGTTGAAAATTTGAGCAAGGGAATATACCACTACAACGTAAGAGAGCACTCACTTGAGCTTCTAAAAGAAGGGGATTTCAGCAAGAAGCTTTACGCTGCTTCCAACCAACAACCAGTAAGGGATGCCGCAATAGTTTTCATCTTCACCGCTGTTTTTGAAAGAACAAAAGCAAAATATGGTGAAAGAGGAGAAAGATATATTTACATTGAAGCAGGGCACATCAGCCAAAACTTGCTGCTTGAAGCAACTTCCCTCAACCTTGCTTCTGTCCCAATAGGCGCTTTCTCAGAGGAACAAATCAACTCCTTGCTTGAAATTAATGGAAAAGAAGAATCAGCAATTTACATAAACTTGGTTGGAAGGAAAAAGAGTTAATTAACCTACTTCCCTAAATTTATGGGGCCCGTGGCGCAACTGGATAGCGCGACTAGGCAACTCGCAAGGCTTCGGACCAGTTGGTTTGAGGGTTCGAATCCCTCCGGGCCCGCTGGTGAAAGAATGATAGAATTTGCTTTGACAACAGCAGAGAAAGCAGGAGGAGTTATAATGAAGCACTTCAGGAGAAAAATGAAAACAACTTTCAAATCAAAGCAGGATATACTAACCATCGCAGACACTGAAGCGGAGAAACTTGTGATAAGAGAAATAAAAAGAAACTTCCCAAAACACGGAATACTTGCTGAGGAGACAGGCAAGCACAACTCAGATTCAGACTACCTCTGGATTATTGACCCAGTTGATGGAACAGTGAACTACGCAGCAGGCTTACCTTTCTTCTCAGTTTCTCTTGCGCTTGCTTATAAAAAACAGCCAATTTTAGGAGTTGTTCACGACCCATTTCACAACGAGTTTATCTATGCTGAAAAAGGAAAAGGGGCGTACTTGAATGGAAGGAGAGTGAAAGTTGGCAGTGAAAAAGAATTGATAAACTGCATCGTTGCAACCGACTTAGGGCATAAAAGGAGCAAGTTGATTGCAAGAAGAGTGAAAAAACTCATACCAGCAACACGCGCTGTTCGTATTCTCGGCTCAGCCAGCTTGGGTTTGTGCTACGTTGCGCTTGACAGAGTTCAGGCATATATTCATAACGACATTCTTCCGTGGGATGCAGCAGCCGCGTATATTATAATAAAAGAAGCTGGAGGGGAAGTTTTGAACTTCAAAGGAAAGCCATGGAGCATTTACGAAAGAACAATTGTTGCTTCAAACAAACCCCTCGCAGAACAGCTTCTAAAACACGTGAGGTGAAAAAATGCAGAAAGTAGAAAATAGAAAAGAAACGAAAAGAATTGTCTATGAAATAATTGAAAAACTTGAACTGCAAAGAGAGCAATGGAAGCACCTTCCAATGGATGAGCAGGTGAAACTTGGAGTGGAATTTTTGAGAAACAAACTGCACGACAACGGGATAAAACTTGAGTGTGCAGTCCACACAGTGCTTGACAAAGCAAAGGAAAAAACAAAAAACGAAGAAACAAAAAAATTTTTTGAGCTTATGGGGGAATCAATTGGCACAAAAGGGATTAAATTTGAGTGAAGGGAGTTCACTCATACTCCCCTCCCTCCTCCCCCATCCCTCCCGGCCCCTTCGGACCTCCTGAAGGTGTCTTTGGCTTTGCGCTTATCATATCATCTATTCTCAACAACATCGCAGCTGCTTCCGTTGCGCTTGCAATTGCTTGTTTTTTAACTTTTGTTGGCTCAATCACGCCAAGCTTCCTCATATCCGCAATCTTGCCGTTGTATACATCTACCCCAACATCCTTTCCATCCGCTTTCTTGTGCCTCGTTCTCAGCTCAACCAATGTGTCAATCGGATCCATCCCTGCGCTCTCCGCAAGCGTCCTTGGAACAATCTCCAACGTATCTGCAAACGCCTGTATTGCAAGCTGCTCCCTTCCACCAACCTCTGTCGCATACTTCCTCAGCTCCATCGCCAGCTGCATCTCAACACTCCCTCCACCCGCAACATACTCCCCTTCCTCAATTGCGCTGCTCACCGCTCCAATTCCATCAACAATCGCTCTCTCCCCCTCATTCACCACGTGCTCAGTGCTTGCCCTTACAAATATTGTCACGCTCTTCGGATCCTTGCACTTCTCAACAAAAACCATCTGCTCCCCCGCAATCTTTCTCTCCTCAACCAAACCAGCAACTCCCAAATCCTTCTCGCTCAAATCATCCAAGCTTGTAACCACCTTTCCTCCAGTTGCCCTCGCAAGCTTCTCCATATCGCTCTTCTTCACCCTTCTCACCGCAACAATTCCCTTCTTCGCAAGGAAGTGCTGAGCTACATCATCAATTCCCTTCTGGCAGAAAACAACATTCGCACCGCTTGCAGCTATCTTCTCAACCATCTCCTTCAGCATCTTCTCCTCCTGCTTCAGGAACGCCTCCATCTGCTCTGGCGATGTAATCTCAATTTTCGCATCCGTCTCCGTCTTCTCAATCTCCAAAGCAGAGTCAATTAATGCAATTTTCGCATTCTCAACCTTCTTGGGCATCCCTGGGTGAACTATCTCCTTGTCAACAAGCACCCCATTTATCAGCTGGGTGTCATCCATCTCCCCCCCTTCCTTCTTCTCCACCTTTATAAAATCATCATCCACAATTATCTTCCCATCCCTCCTCTCTGCAACCTGCCTCACTGCGCTCACAACAAGCTTCGCCAGCTTATCCTTCACCTTGCCGAACCCAACTGTTTTTGAGCCCATAGAAACAGACGCAATCTTCTCAAGCGTATCCACATCATCAAGCGTCACCTTATAACTTATCTCATTCAACATTTTCTCACAGAAGCCAGCAGCATTCTTATACCCTCTTATAATTGTGCTCGGGTGTATCTCCTGATCCAGCAAATCGCCCGCTCTCTTCAAAAGCTCCCCACCAAGCATCACAGCAGTTGTCGTTCCATCCCCAACTTCCTTATCCTGTGTTTTCGCTATCTCAACCATTATTTTCGCTGCAGGATGCTCAACATTCATCTCCTCAAGAATCGTCGCTCCATCGTTTGTTATCACTATGTCACCGAGCTCACTTACAAGCATCTTATCCATCCCCCTTGGACCGAGGGTTGTTCTAACTGCATTTCCAATCGCATACGCAACAGCTATATTCGTCCTCTGCGCATCCCTCCCCAACAACCTTGTTGCTCCCTCTGGAAGGATGAGCACGGGCTGTCCACCAAGTTGTGCCTCTGCCATGTTAAACACCTCCAAATTTGATTTTCATAACTAGCATTTTTAATGTATATATATGCATACAGATTTAAAAGCTTTACTCAACCGCCCCTCTCCTCAATAAGCTTCATCAGCTCCCTCGCCCTCTTAATTTCACTTATCTCATCCCTCCTCACAACAGGTATGCCCGCAATACTATCTTTTTTGTATTTATTCAAAATAAAGCAAGAGCCAGAGCCAAAAATCTCCATCACATCCGCATAAACCTCTGCTCTTTTCCTCATCGTCCTCCTATCTCTCTCCTCCCCAGCAAAAAGCAGCTTCCTCTCCTTTCCAACAATATCAAACGGAGCAGTTTTTGTTTTCACACTTTCAAAACCAAGCATGCTTATCAGTGTTTCCTCAGCAACAAACTTCTGTTTATTTTCAAACGGGTTGATAAACCTCCTCAGCTCTACTCCAAGTATCTCCTCAATTCTCCTCGCATTCTCCTCGCTTGCATATATCTTTCCGTGCTCATACCTGTAAAGGGTTTCTTTGGAAATCCCAGATTTTCTTGCAAGCTCCTCCAAACTCAGCTTCATCTCCCCCCTCCTCCTCACCATCTTCTCCCCATCGATATCAACAAGCAACTCCCTCCTCTTTCTCATTTTGGGCAACTCCTCCCCCTCCACAATTCCCCTGAATGTCTCAACAGTTCCAGCAGGAACCTTATGCCTTTCATACAGCACCCCATCCACCAACTTATACTCATTACTTCTCTCCCCAACAAGAAACTCCTCCCCACCCAACATACCCGCAATCTTCCTCATATCCTCCGCCTGCTGTCTTGTGAATGCATCTATATTTTCAAGCACTTTCACAAGCAGAGCCCTCTCCCTTTTCGCAAGTATATCAAAACAGCTATGCATGCTTGTGCAGAAAACAGAGAGGTAATTGCAGTTCAGCAACACCTCCGCTACCTCTTGTATAACCCTCTCCCTCATAATAACAGATTGCCAATTATAAAATTTAATACTTTCCGAAAGAAAAGTAAAAATATGATTCAGGGTTGCATCTTTGACATAGGTGGAACTCTTATAAGAACTGAGGATGCTCTGCTTTCAGCAATAAAACAAACTCTGCTTGAAAATAAACTCACCCCTCCCCCGGATGAAAAAATATTCATTCACTTTGGAGTAGGACACCGGAACATTTTCAGAAAAATCATCCCCCCTCTCTGCAAGGAGAATGCTGACTTATTAATTAAAAAATGCTACGAGCAGTTTGAAGCCAGATACCCCCATGAGTTTTTAAACAAATTTCAACTCCTTCCCTACGCAGAGGAGTGCTTGAAAGAGTTAAACAAAAAAGGAATTAAAACTGCCTGCCAGACAGGTATGGAGAGAAGGGAAGCAGTTCTCCTTCTTGAGCACTTCAAAATTTTAAAATACTTCCCAATTCTAGTTGCGTTTGAGGATGTTACAAAACCACGCCCACATCCAGAAGCATTGAAATTAACAATTAAAAAAATGGGCATCAACAAAACCAGAGTTCTATACATTGGAGATACAATCACGGATATACAATTTGCAAAAAACGCAGGAGTGAAAATCGCTTGTGTGATAACAGGACCGCAGAAAAGAAGAATATTGGAGAAGGAGAAACCAGATTATTTAATAAACAACCTTTCTGAGTTGGTTGATTTAATCAATACTTTTGAGCATACCAGTTCATCAGCTGCCCGCTAAAACTATACCCACACCACAATAATCCATACCCTTTTATACCTTCTTCTGATTTATTATTTGATATGAATTTTACCGCTGCGTTTGAACTCGCTCAATTTTATCTGTCACTACTTCTACCGCTTTTACTCATCCTCTGGCAAATTTTCGGTAAAAACAAATCAAAATTTGATTGGATTGTGCGCTTTATTTTCAGTGCCTCATTTTTCATTTGGATTTATTTTTTACTTCCCTGGGCTATACTCAATTATTATCTAAGATACATCTTTCCAATACTGTTTTTGATTGCCAGCATTTATTCCTTTCAAAAACTAAGGATTACCAAATCAAAAACAATTCCTTTATTCAAGAAAGCTGGAATAAAAGATTACCTTTATTATGGCTGTTTGCTGGTAATGGCAGTTTTATTTTTGCTAACTGCTATCACATGCTTCCGAGCGCAGTTCTATCCCATAGAAGCAGTGCAACTTCAATTTCCTTTTAAAGGAGGCCAATACTTTTTTTCACAAGCAGGAAGCAATACCGCATTAAATACTCACACATCCAAATCACAGAAATACGCGTATGACATAATCAAAATAGATTCTTTTGGATTTAGGGGAAAAGGACTTCTCTCAGACAACTTGTATGATTACTATATTTTTGATGAAATGGTTTACGCACCATGCAACGGAGTTGTTTCTAAGATAAATAATCTCTCAGAGGATATGCCAATTATGCAAAGAAATGAGAGAGAACCTGAAGGGAATTATGTTATTCTGGATTGTTCTGGAGTAAGCGTTCACATTTGTCATTTTAAAAAAGGAAGTCTGCTTGTTTCTGAAGGAGAGTTAATTACAACTGGACAGCCCCTAGGAAGAATAGGCAACTCGGGAAGAACAACCGAGCCGCATCTGCACATTCATGCAGAGAACATGTTTGGAGAGGCAATTCCGATTGCTTTCAATGGAAAAACTTTTGTGAGAAATGACATTTTTAACGCAGAAGAAAAATGATGGAGCAATTGTTCTTTCAGAAGTGCTCCAGCCGGGATTTGAACCCGGGTCGCCGGCTTTCCTCGCGCAAGCACGAAAGGCCGGGATCCTTGACCGGACTAGACGACTGGAGCGAGAACTACTTTTTAAGAAGCTGAACTATTAAACCTTTCACATCCTCAGACACCTTTTCAGGTTCTCTTTCAGCATTCACCCTCACCCATTTCCTTGCGAGAAACCTTCTCCTCATCAACTTCAGATAATTACCTCTCACCTTCCCCAACAACTCCGCATCTGCCTCATGCCTATCCATCCTCTTCTGCCTCCTCTTCCTCTCCCTTGAAACTTCAGGTGAAACATCAAGCAGAACAACCAAATCCGGTTTCAAAAGATTCATACTTTCCACCATCTCAACTCCTTTCTTGAAAGAAACTCCCTTGCTGCACTGATATGCAACCGTTGAGAAAACATACCTGTTCAGTATAACAACACTCCCTCTTGCAACCTCCTCCTCAACTCTCCTCTGATCCTTTGCAATATCCATCAAGTATATTAAAAACTGCGAAAAAGGATTCAGCTCAACCTTTCTTTTCAGAAAAGCATCAATCACCCTCCCAAACGCGCTTTTCGCATCCGGATATTTGAAAACAACTGCCTTCCCTCTCAGAAACTTCAGCAACAGCTTTACCTGCGTCTCCTTCCCAGCCCCATCAATTCCCTCAAAACAGACTAACTTCCCCCTCATACAAACCAACAAATTTATATACTTTGAGTTTTTAAATAACTCCCTTGGGTTAAATGCAATTTGTGAAGGACCTTATTTCTATACGCGATTTGGAAAAGAAACACATTGACCTGATTTTGAAAAAATCCTCGCAGATGGAGCAAGCGCTGAAAACCGGAAAGCAGCTCAACTCACTTAAAGGAAAAGTTGTAGCAACCCTCTTCTTTGAACCCAGCACAAGAACCAGATTATCTTTTCAATCAGCTGCAATGAGGCTTGGCGCCAAGGTGCTGAGCTTTGAGGACATTGGGGCAAGCTCCATAGTGAAAGGGGAAACATTCTCAGACACAATAAGGATGGTTGATGGCTACTCTGATTTAATAATTATAAGACACTCAAAAGAGGGCTCAGCACGCTACGCTGCCCAGCTTGCCGAGCACCCAGTGATAAACGGCGGTGACGGAGGAAACCAGCACCCAACGCAGACGCTGCTTGACTTATACACAATAAAAAGAGCAAAGAAAAAAATTGAAGGGCTCAATGTTACCTTACTTGGTGATTTAAAGCATGCAAGGACGATGCGCTCCTTACTTTACGGGCTTGCGATGTACGGAGCAAACGTTGAATTGGTTGCGCCAAAAGGGCTTGAGATGAACAGAGAGGTTATAGAGGAAGTGAAAAAGAAATTCAATGCAAACGTTAAAGAGAAATCAACCATTGAACTTTCCAACACAGATGTTTTATACCTATGCAGAATTCAGAAGGAGCGCTTCTCAGACCAGTATGAAGCGGAGAAAGTTCAGAAGGAGTTCAGGATAACTGGGGAAACAATAAAGGGAGCGAAGGGGGATATGATAATACTGCACCCGCTCCCAAAAGTTGATGAAGTAGCCCCAGAGGTTGACAGCAGCAAGCACGCGTATTACTTCGAGCAAGCAAAAATGGGAATACCTGTGAGAATGGCGATAATGGATACAATGGTGGTTTGATGCCTCTTGTAGTTGAAAAACTTGAGAATGGAACTGTGATTGACCACATACCCGCAGGATTGGGCTTAAAAGTTCTGGAAATACTGAAAATTGACAGAAACTACGGAGCACGCGTTGCTCTTATGATGAACGTCCCAAGCAAAAAAATTGGAAAGAAAGACATAGTGAAGGTTGAAGGGAAAACACTTGATGACAAAGCAGTCAATAAAATAGCTTTAATCGCGCCAAATGCAACTCTCAATATAATAAAAAACTCAGAAGTTGTTGAGAAGAAAATTGTTCAGCTTCCAAAGGAGCTTCACGGAGTTTCCAAATGCCCCAACCCACAATGCATAACTAACTTTGAACCCATTGAAACAATTTTCAAAATGGAAAACCACGCGGAAACAAAATACCGTTGCTTCTTCTGCGAAATGGCGTTTGAGGCAAGAGAGCTTTTGCTTTAGAAACGAAGCTTTATATAACACCACTCCCAAATTAGATTGGTGGTAGCAGTGGAGAAGGAAGAGCATTTCCTCAGCAAGGTGAGAAGGCAGGGAAGCGGGCTTCACATCTACTTTCCAACAGAAGTAATCAAAAACCCGAATTTTCCACTTAATGAGAAGGATGCAGTTGTTATAAAACTCGACCCAAAGAAGAAAACAGTTGTTATAAAAAAGGTTGAGTGGGACGAGCTTGTTGGCGAGACAGCAACAGGCGAATGAAATATTATTTAAAACAAAGTGAGTATAACTATGAAGCAAATTCTCCTCACCCCTAATTCTTACGACTTTGCAAAGAAGCTCCCCTCCCCACAAAAAATTATAATCAAGCAGTTTCCTGACGGCGAGAATTACGTGAGAATACCTGAAGAAGTTGATGGAAAACAGATACTTCTTTTCCACAGATGCTACCCAGAGCAGGATAAATCCCTCATTCAACTTCTCCTTATACTGAAAACTCTAAAAACAATGGGCGCCTCCCGCGTGCAAGCAGTCATCCCATACCTTCCATACGCAAGACAGGATAAGCTTTTTATGAAGGGAGAAGCTTTGAGCTCAGAAATAGTTTGCAGTCTGATAAAAGCAAGCGGATGCGACGAGCTGATAACTTTTGACTGCCACTTTCTGAAAAAACAAGGAGTTTTCAACTACGGTGGTTTGAGAATAAACAACCTCTCCCTCTCAAAACAAATTCTCTCCTACTTCAAAAACAAACTTCACTCACCAAAAATAATCTCGCCAGACGAGGGCGCATCCTACCTCGTTGCAAAGGAGAAGGATGCAGGAGTGATGAAAAAGAGAAGAGGAGCTTACAGTGGAGGAAGCACAATCTACAGAAAACCAGAAGTTGAATTCACTTTAAACGTAAGAGGAAGAGACGTTGTGATTGTTGATGATATGATAAGCACTGGAAGCACCATGCTGAAAGCAGTTGAAGCATGCAAAAAACTTGGAGCAAAATCAATTCGCTGCGGTGCTTCCCACGGTTTATTTTTAAGCGACTCGCTGAGAAAATTAAAAGAAGCTGGCGCAAAGGAAATTATTGTGAGCAACTCAATACCAACATCAGTTTCAAAAATAGATATAACAGAATCAATAAAGAAGTTTCTTTAACTATTTCTTTTCTGTTTTAGCAAAATCCTCCCTGAACTTCTTTATTCCAACATCAGTTAAAGGATGATTCCACATTTTAGCCAGCACATCTGGTGGTATCGTTGCAATTGGCGCACCTGCTTTTGCTGCCTCAACCACATGAAGGGGATGGCGTATGCTTGCAACTATCACCTCTGTCTTAAACCCATAATTCCTATAAATCTGCATTATCTCTCTCACCAACTCCATTCCATTCATTGAATTATCATCCAACCTCCCTATGAAAGGAGAGACAAAGCTTGCGCCTGCCTTTGCGGCAATCAGCGCCTGGCTTGCGCTGAAAACAAGCGTCACATTCGTCCTTATTCCCTTCTTCTCAAGAATTCTCACCGCTTTAATTCCCTCCTCAGTCATAGGAATTTTCACAACTATGTTTGGCGCCCACTTCGCATAAACTTCCGCTTCCCTCACAAGCTCCTCGCAAGTAACCCCATTCCCCTCAACAGAGATAGGACCTTTCACAATTGCAGCTATCTCCTTTATCAACTCTTTCTGGCTTCTCCCCTCCTTTGCAATCAGCGTTGGGTTTGTTGTAACCCCATCAACAACACCCGCTTCCACCCCTCTTTTTATCTGCTCAACATTTGCCGTATCAAGAAAGAATTTCATTCTCTCACCTCATAACTCTCGCGCACAAACTGCGCTATTCCATCAGCATCCAACCCATACTTTTTCAATAACTCCAATGCAGTGCCTGACTCGCAGAAAGTATCCCTTATTCCATGGCGCTTGAGCGCACACTCACCCTTGAACTCGCTCAAAACTTCTGCAATTGCTCCCCCCAATCCACCGCTCACCTGATGCTCCTCAACACTCACAATAAACTTCGTTTTCCCAGCCCAATACTCTACAGCTTCAACATCGATTGGTTTCACTGTGTGGCAGTCAACAACAGCGCACGAAATTCCCTCCCTCTCAAGCTTCTCAGCTGCAAGGATGGATTCATAAACAACAGGACCGCACGCAAAAATTGCAACATCATCACCAAATCTGTAAACATTCGCCTTTCCTATTTTGAACGGTGTTGCCGCAGTTGTGAAAACAGGCATCTTCTCCCTGCACGTCCTTATATACGCAGCACCCTTCAACTTCGCAACCTCAATTGTTGCTTTCCTCGCCTCCTCCGCATCAGCCGGCACAACCACAGTCATATTTGGAAGAACCCTCGTAATCGCAATATCCTCAAGCGCCTGGTGAGATGCTCCATCCGGCCCAACAGTCACCCCAGTATGTGAGCCATGAAGCTTCACGGGCACATCATTATAACATATCGCCACCCTCACCTGATCCCAGTTTCTCCCAGGAGAGAAAACACCGTAAGCAGAGATGAAAACAACCTTCCCACAAGAAGCAATTCCCGCAGCCACTCCCGCAAGGTTCTGCTCGGCAACCCCAACCTGAACAAACCTCTCTGGAAACTTCTCCTCAAACCAATGCGCCATTGTGCTCTCTGAAACGTCTGCAGTTACCACCCAAACATTCGGGTTTTCCATCCCCAGCTCAACAAGCGCCTTCCCAAACCCCTCCCTGCTTGTTTTTTTCGCTTGTGGCGCATCTATCGGCTCTATCAACGCCATCTCTTTATTTATTTTTGAACTCATTCCTCTCCCCCGTAGAACCTCCCCTCCTCCTCCAAATCACCAAGCGCAGTTGTAGCTTCCTTATCCCCAGGAGGCTTCCCATGCCAATCGGCAACAAACTCCATAAACGAAACATCCTTGCCAGGAATTGTATGCGCAATTATCATCGTTGGTCTGTCAATCACCCTCTTCGCCTCGTTGCACGCATCAATAATCTGCCTTATATTATGCCCATCAACCTCTATCACATGCCAGTTGAACGCCCTATATTTTTCAGCAAGCGGCTCAAGAGGAAGAACCTCCTCAGTGAACCCATCAATCTGAATATTATTCCTATCCATTATCACAGTCAAATTCCCAAGCTTGTACTTTGCTGCAAGAAGAACAGCCTCCCACGTCTGCCCCTCATCCTGCTCCCCATCAGAACAAACACAGTAAACCCTCCAGCTCTTCCTCTCCCTCTTCGCAACAATCGCCATCCCAACAGCTATTGACAAACCCTGCCCAAGCGGACCCGAACTATTCTCAACTCCAGGCAACGAACCTCTGTGTGGATGCCCCTGCAACCTTGAGCCAAGCTTCCTCAGCGTCATAAGCTCCTCCTTTGGAAAGTAACCAGCTTCTGCCATTGCTGCATACATCACAGGGCATACATGCCCGTTTGAGAGAACAAGCCTATCCCTCCCTGGCCACTCCGGATTTTTAGGATCATGGTTTAGCACGTTGAAATAAAGCGCAGCGAACACGTCCGCAAGCCCAATCGCACCAGCAGGATGCCCAGATTTAGCTTCATGCAGCATTCTCACAACATCCTTTCTTATATTATTCGCAATCAAATACAGCTTTCTCAAATCCGTTACCTTTTTCATCCCAACCTCTGGCGGAGCAGCTTCAAGAAGCATCTGCTTTCCCGCATCCTCAACCATCACTCACCACCCGCAGCCCTTATTTTTTCAATTGCTTCTCCTGGGTTCTTCGCTGAATACACCGCGCTTGCAGCTGCAAGCACGTTTGCGCCAGCCCCGCAAGCCCTTCTTGCAGTTTCTGGGTTCACTCCCCCATCCACCTCTATTTCCAGCTCAGGAAACCTCTCCCGGAGCGCACGAATTTTCTCCTCAACTTCTGGCATGTACTTCTGCCCATAAAAACCAGGATGAACTGCCATAACAAGCACGCGCGAAACATCCTTTACATACTGCTCAAGCTTCTCCACTCCTGTTTCTGGATTCAGCACCAGCCCAAGTTCGCAACCTTCCTTTTCGCATATTTCCTTCAACTCCTCCCAACTCCTTTTGTTTATTGTTTCCACATGAATCAGATGAAGGTGTTTCCCTCTCACTTTTTCAACCCACCTCTCAGGGTTTTTCACCATCCAGTGAAACTCATATGACAAACCATTTGGCAACTCCTCAATGCTTTCCAACCCAATCGTTTTATTTGGGACAAACTCATTATCCATCATATCTATATGCACCTTTGAAACACTTCCCCTAACCCTCTCTATATGCTCCAGCAACTCCTCTCTGCTTTTCACTAATATTGCAGGTATAACCTCAGCCATCCTCCCACTTCAACATAACTAATTGGAATGAAAAAATATATTAAGGTAAATAATCAGTCAGCTTTCTCTTAACGCTCACAACTGCCGCAGGCCCAGGTATGCTGTCGCTGACAACAACTTCCTTCGCTCCCGCAGCCCGTATCTTGTCAAACGCGCAGCTCACAAGCAACCCATGAACAGCAGCGCACACAATTCTCTTCGCACCCCCTTTCTTACAAACCTGTGCCGCCCTTATCATTGTCTCCCCAGCAATTATCATATCATCTATCAATACCACATCCCTCCCGCTCACATCAAAATCCAGCTTCTCCTCAATTATCTGCCTGAATATAACTGGCCCTTGCACGTAGTCACCTAGCTTCTTCTCCATACTCACCCCGCCCACTTTTTTCACCATATACGCAGTTCCCACATCAGGAGATATGAAAACAGGATTTCTCACCTTTGGCTTCAGATACTCAAGCAGCTCAGGAGCAAGCGAGCGGTTATCTATATCCAACCCAGCGTAGTTAATTCTCCCTTCCCCTTCCTGTATGAAATGGCAGTCAAACGTAACCAGCTCATCAACACCTGCATCTGCAAGCATTTTGCACAACAACCTTGCAGACTTCACCTCACCTTTTTGAGCTTTCTCATCCTTCCTCGCATATGGAAGATATGGAACTATTGCTGTTACGCGCGCAGCCAAAGGGGTTACTACTTCCAAAATATGGAAGAGCTGAAACAAACGCGAATCCTGCTCAGGATAGCACCTATGCAGAATCACAACATCCTTCCCCTCAAGCCTCTCAACCTCTGGAATGCGAATATAATTCTCTCCATCAGGGAACTTTTTTATTTCAAAATTCGGCGCACATAAATCAGCGCAGTTTGGGCTTACGAGAAGATATTTTTCCATAATATTAATTAGACAGAAAATATAAATATCCAATGCGCTTCGCATGGGTTAATAAACACATCCAACAAAAACTAATTGAGTGATAAAATGATACAGAAAAGAATGGAAAAGCTCACCCAAAAAATAGCAGAGCAGCTGAAGGAAATTGACAGAAAAAGCATAGATCAGTTCATTGACTCAATAATAAACGCAAAAAGAATATTTATTGGAGGGGCTGGAAGAAGTGGGCTTGTTGCAAAAGCATTCGGCATGCGGCTGATGCACCTAGGCTTCACAGTTTACGTTCTCGGCGAGGTTATCACCCCTGCGCTCTCAAAAGACGATTTACTCATCCTCGTTTCAGGCTCTGGCAGAACAATTTCAGTTGTCGTTGCAGCAAAAGTTGCAAAGGAGAAAGGAGTGAAGGTTGTCAGCATAACCTCTGACCCAAACTCAGAAATTGGAAAACTTTCAGACGTTGTCGTTCAGATAAAAGGAAGGCGCCCAGAGGAAGCAAAAAGGGATTATGAGGCAAGGCAGCTCAGCGGGGAACACGAACCACTCACTCCCCTTGGAACTCTTTTTGAGCTCTCCACAATGATTTTCCTAGACTCAATAATAGACGAGCTCATGCTGAGATATAAGAAAAGTGAGGAGGAATTGAAGAAACTGCACGCTGACTTGGGTTGATTACCTATAACCCCTTATCTCCTCTTCCGGAAGTTCAGCAAGCTTCTCAGCAGCAGTTCCTTTCGTTACAACAACCACATCCTCAACAGATTTAACATTCTTATAAAGCACACTCGCCTCTCTCAGTATTCTTCTTGCTTCCTCCCTGCTAACCGCCATAAGGGGCTGCATAGTCATCCTCACAACTTCCCCCTTCTCCAAATCAAGTATCAAATCAATAACCCTTCCCAGGTATTTTCCAGTATCGCTGTATATATCCATCCCATATAACCGAGAGAGCCTCATAGTCATCCAATCACCACTTACGTTTCACTTTTTCACTTTTCTATTTAAAAAGGTTACGTTTTTAAGAAGTGAGCTCAATAATAAACCTGTGGGATTGAAAGAAATTATCTTCAGAAAAAAGCCACTCTGCATCTTCCTTCAGCTCAAGGACGCTTCAAAGGAGTGGTATGCATCAAACCTGGCTTCAGCGTGCAGCACCACATACGTTCACACAGTAAAACTCCTTAAAGAACTTAAAAAATCCAACCTTATAACCGTTGAGCCAAAGGGAAGATTGAAAAAAATAAAACTCACTGAAAAAGGAATGCAGCTCGCAACTTCGCTAAGTGAACTCATGCAGAAGCTTGAGGAGGAAAAAACACCGCAGAAGTAACTAAACAACCCTCAGCGTTATCTCTTTTTTCTCAGCATTCAAAACATAGCTGTAATTTCTGTAATGGCAGATTGCAGTCACTTCAACTGGATACTCTCCTGCATCCGTCCTTGGGTTGCCCCACACATCCACTCTCACCACTTTCTCCTCACCCGGCTTCAAATCCCCCAGCCTTATCTCTCTTGTGCTTGATAAAGCAGTCTGGTCAAACCCCAAATTTTTCGGAAGTTTAACAATAACTGAGGTGAGCAGTGGCTCCTCCTTAAGATTTTTCAGCTCAATAATCAACATCACGCTTTCCATTTTATTTGCATTCAACCTGTAAGGATGAAAACTCAGCTTCATCGCATAAGGAACCTTTTTTGTGAGCTCCTCTCCCACATCCTTCTTGCCAAACAAATCAAGAAGCTTCACCAAACCACCTTCTATCCTATTGCTCCCCACCCTTTTTATTCTTTTCTCAACTTAAACTTATTCTCCGAGGCGATCAGATGGAGAACAACAATAAAATAACTGATGAATTCGGCCCAGAGAAAACAATTGTAACCTACGACCCAAAAACAGGGATGAAGGGAATACTTGTAATAGATAACACTGCTTTAGGAGTTGGAAAAGGAGGGATAAGGTTAACGCCAGATGTAACTGTTAAGGAAGTTGCAAGGCTTGCAAGGGCAATGACGTGGAAGAATGCAATTGCGGAGCTTCCTTTTGGAGGAGCGAAAAGCGGAATACGTGGAGACCCAAAAGGTGACAGGCAATACATGCTCCGAACTTTTGGAGCTGCTTTGAAATCGCTCTGCCCAAACGAATACATCGCAGCTCCTGATATGAATACTGGGGCAGAGGAAATGAGAGCATTCGTTGAGGGAGTTGGAAACCCAAAAGCAGCAACAGGCAAGCCTGCTTCTCTTGGAGGAATACCACATGAAACAGGCTCAACCGGTTTTGGAGTTGCGGAATCAACAGAAGTTGCAGCTGAATTTGCAGGCATAAGTTTAAAGGGAGCAACTGTTGCAATTGAGGGGTTTGGCAACGTTGGAACTTTCACAATGAAATTCCTTTCAGAAAAAGGAGCAAAAATTGTTGCAGTTTCTGACTCAAAGGGAGCAATCTATGATGAAGCAGGACTTGATTACGAGGAGCTTATGAAAACAAAAAAGGAGAAGGGAGCAGTTTGTGAGCATCCTTCTGGAAAGAAGCTTGCAACAGAGGAGCTGTTCAGCTTGCCTGTTGATATACTGATACCAGGAGCAAGGCCAGATGTTATAACTGAAAGAGATGTGAGCATAATAAAAGCAAAAATAATTGTTGAGGCAGCCAACATACCCGCAACTCCCGGAAGCGAGCGAATGCTTTATGAAAGAGGAGTCATCATCGTTCCAGACATAATTGCAAATGCAGGTGGAGTTATCTCCTCATACACTGAGCACATTGGAGGAAACGTCGCTCAGGCTTTCCAGTTAATCAGTGAGAAAATAAAGAGGAATACTAAATTAATACTTGAAAAAGCCAAGAGTGATTCAATTTCACCAAGAGATGCTGCGATGACAATTGCAAGGGAAAGGGTGCTTGCTGCTATGGCGAAGAGATAGCTCTCCCCCCTCTTTTCTTCTCCTTCTCTCTTCTTGCAAGCGCAAACATCATCCCCAAATCCTCATTTGGATTTCCTTTCTCCACCCACTCCCTAATATACACTCCAAAGTTTTTCAATGGTTTTGTGAATCTATCTGTGAATGAATAAACCTCATCCTCATGCTTCAGAATTCCAACCTGCACCCCAAAATCCAAATACCTCTTCCACGTTGCAACGGGCAGCTCCTCCGGGCACTCCCTCAACCTAACCGCACCTTTTCTTTTCACAAGCAGCAGCGCAGAAGCAAATCTATACGCTTGCGTTTCATTTTTGAAATAAACCCTTGCAATTTCTTTAACAGAAAGTGCTTTCAACTTCTCCTTCAGCACCGCATCCTCCCACTCCCAATACTTCAGCGAAACCATCACTTCACCGCAATTGTTATCACATCCCCATCTTTTAGAACATGCTCCTCTCCCACCTTCTGCCCAGGAAACTTTGCAGACTTCCCCCAAACAACTGCATGCTCCATCTCCCCCTTCAACCTCAGCTTCTCCCAAACATCCCTGACAGTTGCACCCTCTTTTAAAACAAGCGGCCTGCTGAAATCAACCCTCCCTCCCCGTGGCTTCATATACACCCTAACCAACCTCAACTTATTATAAATTTCCTCCCTCAGCTTCTCCACTCCCTCCCCCGTTAAAGCAGAAACGCACAAACCTTCAGCTTCTTTCACATCGCATTTATTAACAACAACCAACAGCTTGCCCTTTAATTTATCAACAATTCCGCTCACATCCTCTCCAGCTTCACACACCACAACAACCAAATCCGCTATTGACGCAAAAGAAAGTATCTCCCCTTCAGCAAGCTCCAAAGCAGGCGTATCAAGAATTTGAATCTGAACACCATTGTAACTCATAATACCTGGAATCACTTTCTGCGTTGTGTAAGGATGGTCCCCCACCTCCGAGTTTGCGCCAGTTAATCTATTAAACAAACTTGACTTTCCAACAAACGCCCTCCCAATTAAGACAACAGTTGCATCACCACTTTTTCTCACAGAAAACCTCTTCCCACCACCCCTTTTCTGAGCAGCCATCTTTCTCAGCTGAGCCAGCTTTGCCTTTAATTTACCAAAATGGTGCTCCGTTCCCTTATGATACTGCGTCCTCGCCATCTCCTCCTCAATCGCCCTTATTTTCTCATCTATTTTCATTTTCTGCTCCTCCAGAACATCACTGCCGAACCAAAAAGAAAAACAAGCGTGGAAAGCGCAGTGTTGAAAAGCAGAATATGCCACGTTCTACTGCCAAAAACAACTGCAATAACTGCAGTGAAAATTAAAAAGAAAAGGGAAAGGAAAGCACCAAAGCACCATCCAGCTATCTTCAACCACCCCATCTTCTTAACCCTCCTCACCCCCCACAGCTCCCTCACTAACTCAACAAGAAGCACAAGCACCACAATAGTTACACCACTCCAAAAATCCCCATACAGCTGCAACCAAACCCCAACACACCAGGAGAAAAAAAGAAAAACGTGAAGCACAACACCAAACAACCATTCCAGAAGCTTCATAATTATTTAAATAGGTATATAAAAATTAAAACATGCCTGACTTCTTCACCGTTGTGAAGGAAAGAAGAATGGTAAGAAAATTCAAGAAAAAGGAGGTTCCTTTTGAATTAATTGAAAAAATAATTGAGGCTGGCAGGTGGGCTCCTTCTGCAATGAACACCCAACCATGGGAATTCATAATTGTGCGCAGCAACGAAGGAAGGAAAAAAGTAAGAGAAATATACGACGAAGCTTCAAGCACAGCAGGCTTCTACAAGCAGAATACAGAATTCATTGAAAACGCAGTTCTTATCATCACTCTTTCTGACACTGAAAAAATAGCCCACAAACTTTCCACAGCAGCTGCTGTTGAAAACATGCTGCTTGCAGCAACTGCACTTGGTTTGGGAAGCGTTTGGCTGTACAGACCGCTTGCAGTTGAAAAAACAATAAATGAACTTAAGAAATTTTTCAAAATACCTGAAAAATATGAAATAATTGGAATAATTGCAGTTGGCTACCCAGATGAGAAACCACAAGCTAAAGAAAGAAGAAAATTAACTGAAATCATTCATTATGAGAAATTCTAACGCTTCTTTTCCTTACTTTTCTTTTTGAACAAATAGTCATAAACGCGCACAACCAATAATGCCACAAGATACAGAATAATCATATCCAAACTGAAATTCACAAGATCAAACATCATAACCCGTACACACATTTGAACACCTATCAGCATGCAAGTACATCACAAAATCTACTTGGATCGTTACAGTAATCCCTTTCGTACCCTGCGTTATCCGTGTGTATATTAATCCACATAAAAGGAAACCCCCACCCAGTAATATAATCACACAACTTATGACCCTGCGTCTCTTTCAGACACTGATCCCGGTGGTGCCCTGCCGAACCTCGGACAAATATTGATATTACTACGGACAATACAACTAAGACTAAGAAAACCATCAGCACTCTTTTATCTGGCTTTACAAATTTCTTCCAATCCATGTCATCAATTTCTCTTCATTCTTTTTTATTAGTTTCTGAGCAGTATCTCCACCCTCTCCTTCCCAGCACCCGGTTTTTTACCTCTTTGAACAATTATTTCACCAATCTCCTCCAACCTTTTTGGGTGGGTTCCACCGCACGGCATCTTTGGAAAACCATCAATCTCCCAGTAACGATAATTTAACTTTTGCTCATCGCTCCACGTCCTTATCTCCCCACCCTTCTTTATAATTTCATTTGCTCTTCTCTCAACCTCTGCAAGCTTCTCCCTGCTGAAAGAATCAATCAAATAATCCGTTATATCTTTTTTCTCATTCACAATACCCGATGAAGCAAGTTTACAGCTCTCCCCAAAAGTTTCAATCATCAGATAATAAACAACATGCGCTGCCGAATGCAACCTCATTATCCTATACCTCCTCTCCCAATCTATCTTACCTTTCACAACTTCACCAACTTGGAAAGGCGCTTCCCTCTCAAGAAAATGAATCACATTATAACTTTCATCTTTTCTTGTATCAATCACTCTCACATCATTCAAAAAACCTGTATCGCCAACCTGCCCTCCCCCTTGCGGGAAGAAGCAGCTCCTGTCAAGCACAACCTCCCTTCCATTAACTGAAACAATTCTTCCCTCAAACTCCTTCATATACGGATCTTTCCAGAAAAGTGCCTCAGTCATCCAAAAACCTACGCATGACACGTTCTACATCCACCAACATACTCACTTGAAACCGCTCCATTCTCCTCAGCACCTGCAGGATGGGAAACAACGCTCTCCTCCACAATTTTCTCTGGTGTTCCTTTCTTAAATGCTTCAATGCTCAGCACCTGCCCCTCCCTGCTCTTATCCCTGTAAACAGTAACTCCCTTGCACCCAAGTTTATACGCAAGCAGATACACCTTCTCCACATCCTCGGGAGTTGCATCCACCGGAAAGTTTATCGTTTTTGAAACTGCATTATCAGTATGCTTCTGGAAAGCAGCCTGTATTCTAACATGCCACTCCGGAGAAACATCATATGCAACTCTGAAAACTTTCCTCCACTTTTCAGGGACTTCCTCAACGTTGCTCACCCCTCCTGTTCTGGCAATTTTTCTTATCAACTCCAAACTGTAGAACCCCTCCTTCCTTGCAATTCTCTCAAAAACAGGATGCACCTCCAAAAGCTCGGTGTTGTCCATCACTCTCCTTATATACGCAATTGCAAAAAGCGGTTCTATCCCACTTGAGCAACCAGCAATTATGCTCAAAGTTCCAGTTGGCGCAATCGTTGTCGTTGTTGCATTCCTCAGCTTTGGAAAACCTTTCTGCTTATACACACTCTTCTCAAAATTCGGGAAAGCACCTCTCTTCTTCGCAAGCGCAGCAGATGCTTTCTTGCTTTCCTCATCTATGAACTTCATAACTTTTTCAGCAATTTCAACTGCCTGCTCAGAATCATACGGAACTCCCAACTGGAAAAGCATGTCAGCAAACCCCATAACACCCAACCCAATCTTCCTGTTCGCTTTCGTCATTTTCTCAATTTCAGGAATTGGGTATTTATTCGCATCAATCACATTATCAAGAAAATGCACTGCTGACCAAACAACTCTCTTTAACTTCTCCCAGTCAATTTCACCCTTCTCGTTCACCATTCTCGCAAGGTTTATTGAACCCAGATTGCACGACTCGTAAGGCAAGAGAGGTTGTTCACCACACTGATGAACCACCAAACCATTACAAATCATGGAATGTGTTAACGGTTCTGTTAAATCGAATACATCCTTCACGCCACTTCTTTCAACTCTAACAACAGTATCAAAGAATTGCTGAGCTCTTCGTTTTCTATATCTTATCCTGTTCAACCTACGCATTTTTCTGGAATCCATAAACCCTATCTTCTTTTTGAATAAATCTATATTCAACCCAAAAATTCCCAGCTCAAACAACACTCCATCTGAAGAATATGTTTTCTTTTTACCATCCTTTCCAATGTATTCGAATAAACCATCTCTTGGTGCTCTTGAACGGTTATAGATGACACTTTTTATCCCAAAATTCAAAAGCAATAATTGAACATCTTGAATCAACTTCAAACTCTTTGATGTAAGAGCAACCCAATCACTTTCACTTTTTTTACTATCTCTCACTGTCCCATCAGAACTGAACAGGGCTTGTAGAAATCCTACCACTGCTTCTTTTGGTGCAGTAAAAATACTTTTCGGAACAACTTTGCTATCCCCACCAACACTTTCTACACCCAACTTCTTGAAAAAATCAACAAAATATTTTGAATGGTATGATAAATGAACCACTCCATTTCCTCTTTTAACTTCTTTCACCTTTTCTCCATACATTCCGTCAATAATTGGTTTAAAGTAATTTAACATCTCTAAATCTTCTTTTGAAAAAGTAAAGCCCACCCTACAATTCTTTTTATGCTCAACCAACCAACCATCACCAACAAGCCAACCCAAAACCTGGCCGAGCTCTTTAGACCACTTCTCTGGAAAATTATGTGTGTAAATACGACCATTCAAACCTTTGAATTTGAATTCCACTTTAAAAGGCAGTATATAATTTTTGCTGAAGTGCCCCTCCCCCGATTGTATGAGCACTTTATGCTTATTCGGAACCAAATTTCCAAGCTCCACCCACCCCTCGTCTGTCAATACTTTATGATCTGGCGTTGCAGTTAGTTCATAACCCGCCTTTGTTGTAACTTTCATTGTTTCTCTTGGGCCAACTTTCCAGACATGCGATACTGCTCTTAATTTAGTGCCGCAGGACTGTTTATTCTTCAGAAGCATTTTCATACCGCTGCCTTCTGGAACTCCAATTGGAACTCTGACATCAGTTGCAATCCTAACTTCCTTGTTCTGACTCACAATTTCCTCCATTCTCTCCAAACCATTTTCTGTTGAAACCAATGTTTCACCAGCCACGCATGGATTCGTGCTCTCAATCACCCCAACAGACGGAGTTGGATTTGCTGCATTTATTCTATCAATGAAGATCACTCCAGGCTCCCCATTCTTCCACGCCTGCTGAACAATCAGCTTGAAAACTTTCCTAGCAGGCAGCTTATCAACCACCTCCCCATTCCTTGGGTTAATTAACTCATACTCCACATCCTTTTCAAGCGCTTCCATAAACTTATCGGTGATTGCAACCGAAATATTGAAGTTATTCAATGCATGATTGCTGCTCTTCGCCATTATGAACTCCAATATATCCGGATGATCAACCCTCAGAATTCCCATATTCGCTCCTCTTCTCTTCCCCCCCTGTTTAATCACGTCTGTTGAAACATCAAACACCCTCATGAAAGAAACAGGGCCGCTTGCAATTCCACCGGTTGACTTAACAACATCACCCTTCGGTCTGAGATGAGAGAAGGAGAAGCCAGTATTGTGAACTACAGCAAAACCATTTACGCCTGCAAGATAATTCTGATGTCTCTCAACTGTAAAATCATAGAAAGCTTTGTTCGTTTTAATTTTTGTAATTTTTTTAACAACAGCACACGTCTGCACAACTCTAATCAACTTTGCAACTTCCCCCTTTGCATCTCCCTTAACTTCCTTTTGCATCTCCTGCAACAGCTCAAGCAGGTACGACCTATTCACCCCCATCCCCCATTTAAAGCGATGCAGCCAAAATTTCTTACTACCAATTCGCACAGGTTTTCTGTGTATTTCAGTTGAACACGTTTCCACACCTAACTGTTTCAAGAATTTCTCAACAACTTCAAACTTTATTGGCAGCGACCTCTCCCTGCCCGCCCTTGAACTTTTTTGGTTAGCAAGCCTCTCTCTCTTGAAACTGTCGCTTATATACGGCAATAAAAGCTCCTTTAGTTTTTTGCTTCTCTCTCTTGTTGTGAAAGTAACCTCATAAACAACTTTTCTGCCATTCCCATACGGAAGCCTTTTTCTAATTCTTGGCTCGAGCGTTAGAAGAGATAGAACATAAACAAGCTGCTCCGCCAAATCACATGAAGTAGTTGCAAAAGAAACTCTTGAATTCCTATTATCAACATACCCGTCCGAATCCACAAGCCCAGCGAGGTATGCGCAAAGCACACTCAACGGAGACTTTATTATGAAAGAAGGCACGTTTAACTTCCCCTCCTTTGAACCAATAATCCCACCGTTGAGAGCAAGCCAACTCCTAACAAACTTCTTATCTGTTGTTGTTAAAACATACGCCCCTCTTCCATCTTTATGTATTTTCACATTCACCCCAAACTTTTCGCTCAATATTTTTTGTGCTTTCTTAAGACAGTCCACTCTACCGTCAAAAAGACGGAAGCGCAATCCATTCTTTGAATTTCCAACTGACCCATCCCCACTCCAGAACCCAAGCAACCACGCAACTTCCTCATCCACCACCACATCTCCAACTTGATTGAATGATTTAAATGGCCAAGCAGAAAGAACAGTTTCATTAGCTCTGACAACAACATCCCCAACTTTCAACTCATCAGCACGTCTCTCCTCAACACCATTCTCAGTTAAAACAAAGAAAGGATGCCATGCGCTTGTAATAACCTTCCCTCCACTTGTTTCAACTTTGTAAGCTGGATTGACATTTTTGTACTTCCACACTTTCACTACTCTATCTTTTAAGAATGAACCATCAACCGGATTAAATGCTAGAGTGTAAATACCTCTATCCGAAACATCCACCCACTCACATCCTTCCTCCCTCACAACCTGCTTCCCTTCACTACACTTCCCATACACTTCCTCTATATTCTCTATTCCACACATTGTTGTGAAAACTTTTGAACCCTCAAGAATGCACCCTCCACCACTTTGGTGAATTAACGCAGTATCCTTCACTGCTTTGAAAATACTCTCAATCGAATCCTCAACAGGAAGCACAAAGCAAGCTGAAAGCTGTCCTATTTCCGTGCCTGCGTTCATCAACGTTGGCGAATTTGGAAGAAACTCCAAATTCACCATCATATTGTAAAACTCCTCCTCAACAGCAAGCGTATCAACGTTTCTGTCATACAACATATCCACAATTGCAATTGCCCTTGCAACTCTCCTGAACATCTGCTTTGGTGTTTCAACCACCTGCCCATTCTTATCCTTTCTCAAATACCTTCTCTCCAAAACCTTTATCGCATTCACAGTTAACTTATTATCAACTTCATCAACAGGTACATTCAACAGCTCTGCTTTCAACTCTCTCAGAATTGCTCTCTTCTGCCTGTAAAGAATGTACGCTTTTGCAGTTTTCGCATGCCCATTCTCAATAAGAACTTTCTCCACAATATCCTGCACATCCTCAACAGTTGGAATTCCACCAGCAAACCTCTCATTCACAATCTCCACAACCTGGTCCGCCAGCTTCTCAGCCAACTCCTTATCCTCCCCTCCAACTGCAACAGCTGCTTTGAAAATTGCATTCGTAATTTTGCTTTTATCAAACTCAACAATTCTCCCATCTCTCTTTTTAATCTGCGTCACTTTTCCCTCAGCCATTCTACCACCAGTTTAACACAATATATTGTGGTTTAAAAAGAAACCAAATACTATATATCAAATTTGTATATAAACCTTGCGCTCACCTTCTTTTCAGCTTCTTTCTCAACGCCCTCAGCTCCTTTTCAAATGACTCAATATCCGCAAACTCCCTGTAAACAGAAGCAAAACGTATATACGCAACCTTATCAAGTTTTTTCAACTTCTTCATCACCAGCTCCCCAATCACCTTGCTCTCAACTTCTAAACTATCCATATTCCTCAACTCTCTCTCAATTTCCTCAACAAGCTTCTCAATTCTCTCCTGACTGATAGGTCTTTTCTCGCATGCTTTCTGCACTCCCGCAAGCAATTTACCTCTGTCAAACTTCTCCCTTCTCCCATCCTTCTTTATAACAACCAAATCAATCGTCTCAACTCTCTCGTACGTGGTGAATCTCTTCTTGCACTTCCTGCACTCCCTCCTCCTTCTCGTTATCTCAAGCTCCCCTAAATCCCTTGAATCAATCACCCTTGTCTTTTCAGATGAACAATACGGACATCTCATCAACACACCTAATACTGAATTCCCTCCTTCGCAGGAATTCCCTTTTTGAAAGGATGCTTCACATCCTTCACCTCATTCACAAAATCCGCTTTATCAATCAGCTCCTTCGGCGCATACCTTCCAGTAATAACAACTACAACATCATTTGGAATTTCATCAATTAACCTCATCACTTCCTCAACTTTCACCAAACCAATTGCAACTGCGAGGTTCAGCTCATCCAAAATCAAAAGATTTGGTTTTTTGAGGGCAACCTCCCTAGCAAACTCCAACCCCCTTTTAGCGAGCTGCTTATCCTCCTCAGACGGATTTTTCAAATCCACAAACCCCTCCCTTCCAAACTGATGTATCTCATACTGCGGAGCCAACCTCCTCGCAATCTTCCACTCCCCAATATCTTTCCTTCCTTTCATAAACTGAACTATCACAACTTTGTGCCCATGCCCTACAGACCTCAACGCCAAACCAAGTGCAGCCGTTGTTTTCCCCCCACCCTCTCCAGTGTAAACATATAACAAGAATTCACCCCGGTTACTATTCTCACACCAACCTATTAATATTTTTCCACCAAAATTTTTTCATGGCGCCAAGAGTTGACAAATCGCGTTGCATAGGATGCGGAACCTGCGTTGCAGTCTGTCCAACAGAAGTTTTTGAAATTCATGAAGGCATTTCTGTTGTTATTCACCCAGACGCTTGCATTCACTGCAAAGCATGTGTTTTGAACTGCCCGGAGAATGCAATCTCTTTTAAAAGAAAATAACCGAATAAAATAGTAAATAATAATAACCTCGTTCTCAATATCTATTCGGTGGTGGTATGGACAACAAGGTTATCTGGTTAATTCTGGCAGCTTTGGTTTTCCTCATTCTCTTTGGAATGCCCTTATTCTACTTAGGCGTTTTGTCCCCAGCAGGCGCCCGCGAAGCACCTGGTGAAGGAGAGATGGCTGCTGCTATAACGCAAACTGCCTATGGGGTATCTGGCAGATACCATGTTTACAACCCACTTGCAAGAGGAGGCTTCATCGTTGCATTCATTCTCGCCTTACTCATCTTTTCCTGGTCTCTTGTCACACTAAGAGAAACAATTAAAGCAAACATACCAACACTGCTTGCGCTTGGCGCAGTAGTTTTCCTCTTTATGAGCGCCTACAGCTTCGTTGCTGGCTTGCATGATTTGCTCACATTCACTGCATACGAAACAACTAAGAAACCCACCTTTGGACAGCAGTACGGCTGGTTCATACAAGCAATTGTGTACGGAATAATCGGAGCAATATTATTATACGGAGCAGAATATTATAGGAAAGAAGCAGGGGAGGAGCGCTCTGTTATTCCACCTGTGCTCTCCCCCATTGGAGCGTTCATGTTGCTTTCAACCTTCCTTCTCTTCACTTCAGGCTTCCACACCTTTATGCACTTAAAAGACTATACTGATTACAGGCAGAGCTTGGCGTGGGTGATTGAAACATTCATTTTCGGCATACTTTCTTACTACTTACTGAAAGTAAGCGAGAATATAAGGAGGAAGGAAGGATTTCCAAAATCCATCTTCTCCTTCCCCTCAGCAACCCTTGGAGTTTTCTTCGTGATAATCACACTGGGAGTTTACATATTCAGCTCGTTTGATTACATTTACAGAGAGTATGGAGCAAAGGATTTGAACTGGTTTTTTGAGTCATTGGTTTTTGCAGCGCTTGCAATTGCTTTCTCAAAAATTGGCGATGATTTATCATTAAAAGACGGGGAGGAGGCAAGTGGCTTGAAAACATCCCTCTACATTGCAGGCATCGTACTTGTTTTGCCAGCAGTGCTTCTCTTCCTATTTGGATTTAATGAGTTTCTCTACAGCGACTCGCCAACATTAAAGTGGCTGTATGAATTCCTTCTCCTCTTCATACCAGGAGCCATTTCCATTATAACAGCAGAGTATCTGAGAAAGAAGAGGAGAGTTGGAGAGGAGCAACTTGAGAAACCGCGCAGAGCAAAGAAAACCGAGTAATTTCTTAATATTTTTTAGAAATGCTTAAATTTTATTAGAAAAATTTTTCTTCCCTTCCAATTTTAACAAATAATTTTAGAAATTCTAAAATTATTTTATAAAAATCATTTTATACGCGAAAACCCATAAACTAACTATGAACGACCTTGCGGAGAAACAACCAAAAAACCTTTCTGAGGTTACAAAGAGCAAACAGGAGCTGCTGCTCACAAGAATTCAAAGCTTCACCTGCAAGGAAACCAGCGAGGCGTGCAGGGGGATGGATGAGAAGCTGCTTGAGAGAACTGCCCAGATGTGCGAGAAGCTCGCTGCTCTGAAAATTGACCCAACTCCTGCTGTTTCAACAATAGCAAACCTTTCCAAACACCCTGAAAGCAAACATGAAATACTTAATATAATAATTGACAGGCTTGAAACAACTGACTACTGGTTTCTCAAGCACGCTGAAAGGCTGTCAGCAAACGTCTCATCGCAAAAATTTCTTGAATTCTTCCCCCTTCTTGAAAGAATTAACAGTTGGAATATGAGAGTTTTTGACCAATCTTTGAAAATTTCTGAGGAGAAAGTTGTGAATGTCAGCTCAGAACTCCTCAGAGCACTTCCAGATGAATGGGTTGCTCCCTCAGTTCAACTCGGCAAGCTGTGCGCTGAGCGAGAAATAAAACCAGAACACCTCTTTGAAGCGCTCACTTTCATCGCAAATAAAAAACCAACCAGTGAGCAATTCTCAAAAATACATGAGGAGTTCTCCAAGCTTATACCGGTGCTCCGCACAGAGGTTGATATAATACCACCACTCTTCATAGACCATCCTTCAGATACTAAAAAAATGTACATAAGAAAACCAGAATGGAC
Organism: Candidatus Micrarchaeia archaeon; assembly: GCA_038871515.1. Lineage (GTDB taxonomy): Archaea > Micrarchaeota > Micrarchaeia > Burarchaeales > Fermentimicrarchaeaceae > JAVZHX01. The sequence continues at coordinate 389,000 of JAVZHX010000001.1, read as the reverse complement.
TCTTGATGCAATTGCGAAAAAAGCAGCTGCGCTGAACATTGATGAATTCACAGATTATTTGAAGAGAATAAGAGTGAAGGAGGATCTGTTTCTCAGCATGATGGAAGGAAAGGAGGAGGAGCCTCTGATGGAGATGTTTAAGAAGGAAATTAAGCAGGCAATGAGTTACCACGCAGGTGCGGTTGCGTTCGCAATTGTTCTCTCAGAAAACCAAAATACTTACTCTCTTATAAAGGAAGCATTCTCAAAGAGGAAGGAGAAAGGGTATTACTCAGATATGTTTGATTATACCCAAATACTCGACCCACTAGAAACTCTAAATTCCATACTTACCCATAAAGGAAAGGAACCCCTTCCCTATAATCCCCCAGATGTTGAGCTTCCCCAGCTTATGAAGGGGGAGGTTACTTACACTGATTTAAAGGAAGTTGAAAATCTCTTTCCTGTTCAGAGCAGAATTGCTGCGTTGCATATTCTTCTGAATGAATACAAAGAGGAATTTGCAAGAAGAATCTCTGTTTTAACTCCTGCAAACGATATACGTGCAGATGAAATTTCAGGTTTTATTAAATCATTTCTTGAAGTCACAAAGGAGAAACATCTCTACGAGAAGCAATTTAGTTTTGCAGATATAGGAACCGGCTCTGGCGAATTCACAAGCGAGTTTGTCGGTTACATAAAAAACAACTTTGAAAACCCAAAAATAATACGCACAAACCCAACCGAAATTGAGCTGAAGCATCATAAAGAACTTGGTTTCAGGTTGTATGATGCGACAGAAAAACCTCTTGGAGAAAACTTGAATCTACTTATCATAAAAGACGTTATGAAGTTTTTTGATGAGAAAGGAAGGGAGAAAATATGGGAGAATGTGAAAAGAGATGTGGTGGAGGGAGGGGTTGTTATTTCGGGAAGCACAACCTACGTTCCGTATGAGGGAGCTTATAAGATGCACGTGAAATACAAGGGGGAGTTGGTGAAAGTTGACCCCACAAAATTTCTTCAAGAGTTAATGGAGATAAAGAATCACCAAGAATATATTACAAAGCTGGATGGAATAGTTGAAAATTGTAAAGTAGGTGATTGAATGGTAAAAGCAATGAAAGAACAAGTTGGATTTCGTTTTGACGCCGAATTTGATGGAAGAGTAAATAATGTCGTATCTTTCACCCACAACAAATTCCTAGAAACCCCAATTCACCCAGTAACAAAAAAAGAGTTTCGCCTCATGGATGCCAGACCATTGGGTGTTGCCGAAAGAATTTCGAATGACTTTAAGCTCACCAATAAACTACTTGCGGATGCGATTGACGCGCTGAAAAAAGAGCACGCCACCCTTTCTGGCGAGGAAGCCCAGTTTTTCAAAGAAGTTATAGATGAACTTAAAAAAATAAGGAAAAAACAACTTGAAGGGAAGGAGCTTATTTCCGATAGGCTCGAGCTGTTGCCGAAAGAGAGCGCCGAGTTTCACGCAAAGGCAGACAACACGATAATTGCAGACCCTATCAAATTCACTAGACTGAGGTTCAACCAATTCTCAAATATTGTGATAAAGGAAGTGGAAAAATCGCCAGAGGGAAAGGAAAAAATTGTTGAGAAACCATGGGTAGCTCGAGACACCTTACCCGATTATACTGCAGATAAAATAGCTGAGCAGTACAGAGGGGAGAAACTTATTAAAGTTGCAGAACTGCTTGAAAGAGAGGCAGCAAAAATGGAAGATAGAAAAGAGAAAGCGTATTTTGAAGAAGTTGCGAAGGAGCTAAGGTTGAAGTACGAGTCCTACTGAACCTGTTCCCTCTCCTCTTCCCTTATTTTCTCAATTATCACTTTCCTACCATCAATTCTCATCCTCACCTTCTCATTTATTTGAAAAGGGAATGCGCTGTCCTTGAAAATATCCATCGGTATGTAGAAGCATGCTCCTCCCCTTCCAAATTTATACAATTGAGTTTCCTTTTCTTTCATGCTCACTTCCTCCACAACAATGCAACAATCATAATAAATGAAATAATAACCGTTGCAACAACCACAATTCCAACTGCTTTATTTATGAACATTCCCCTCCCCCAAACCAGAAAATAAACAGCAACGGCTGGTGCTGCTCCACCAATTAATGCGGTGTATGGATTTTTTGTAAATAAATACGTGCTTGCCAACCCAATTAAACAAGAAAGCACAACATAAAGAAAATTGATTAACCATTGATTCTCATCTTCCAAAACAACCCAAACCTTTTTTTCCATCAAAAGTTGTTTATTAAAACGTATATAAAAATGTTATATACAAATTTATAATCAACCTTTCCGTCGTAATTCATTTTTTTAATGGTTTTTTGCCTCACAAGCGGGCTTTCTTCACTAATGCGCTCTAAATTCCATAAATATGGAATAAATTCACTTACAAAAATTGATTTTTGGTGGTTTGAAAAATGGAGTGAAATTTGGCTTGAAATTTCAATCAAAGGTAACGCACCATGGAATGGCTGTCCAGCTGCTGAAAACCAAGCTTTCCAAAAAACTCCTTCTGCCTTGGCTCCATCAAATCCAAATCAACTGTCACAGTGCGGTAACCCTGTTTTCTCAATTCATCAATCACACTTAACGCAAGCTGGGTTCCAATTCCCCTTCCCCTTAACTCTGGTTCCACACCCATTGTTCTCAACTGCGCCCAACCAGGTTGAACTTCTTTTATGGTAACCGCTCCAACAACACCTAAAGAGTCATTTCTCGCAACGTATGTGTTATGGCAGCCAACGTCTCTGCAATCGCCGTTGTGAGCTCGGTAAATGGAAAGCACAACTGGAAGCTCTTGAGGAGCTGCCTTCCCAACCCTTACCTCAACAATATTTCTTTCAATCACCATAATACTCTTCTATTATTTTCTCTATATAAGCTTTTTTCAAAAAACAATTTAGATTTTCTAAAAAAATATAAGAAAAATAGATTTCGCCTCACAATGCTATTTAAACACAGAAAACAAATTTGTAAAAGAGGTGTTTCCATGCTTAGAGATTATGTTGATTTAAACTACAAGCCAAGCGTGAATGAAGTAGTATCTCTTTACAGAGTTGAACCAGCAGAAGGAGTGAGCTTTGAGGAAGCAGTGAATCACATGGCAGGAGAGAGCTCAATAGACACATGGTCAGAAATACTAACCCTCAACCCACAACTTGCAAAAAAATTGAAACCGCATGTTTTTCTCATTGACAAAAAAAGAAGTTTGGTGAAAGTTGCGTATAAAAAAGATTTATTTGAAACAAATTCAGTTCCTCAGTTGCTGAGCAGTTTGGCAGGCAACATTTTCAGCATGAAATTGCTGGAGAGCCTTCGTTTAGAAGATATTTCATTCCCCAAAGAAGTTATAAAACAATTCAAAGGACCTAAATTTGGTTTGAAAGGAGTTAGAAAATTACTGAAAGTTGAGGGAAGACCGCTGGTTGGAACAATTGTGAAGCCAAAGGTTGGTTTAACTTCTGAAAAGCACGCGGAGGTTGCGTATAACGCATGGGTTGGTGGATGTGATTTGGTGAAGGATGATGAAAATTTGACTAATCAGAAGTTCAATTCTTTTGAGAGAAGAGCAAAACTCACATTGAAAGCAAGGGATAAGGCGGAGAGGGAGACTGGAGAAAGAAAGGTGTATGCGTGCAATATAACTGCTCCAACCTGCAAGGAAATGATAAGGAGAGCGAAGTTTGTGAAGGAGTTGGGGGGAGAGTATATAATGATTGATATAATACCTGTTGGTTGGACTGCTCTCCAAACTCTCAGGGAGGAGAATGAGGAGTTGAATTTAGTTTTGCATGCGCATAGATGTATGCACTCCGCTTTAACAAGAAACCCAAAGCACGGGGTGAGCATGCTTCTCATTGCGAAGCTAACTCGTTTAGTTGGGTTGGATCAGCTTCATATTGGAACAGTTGTTGGGAAGATGCATGGAGGGAGAAGCGAGGTGCTCTCAATAAGGGATGAGTGCGTGCTAAAAAACGTTAAGGAAAATTATGAAGCAAATATTCTGGAGCAGAGGTGGGATGAAATAAAACCAGTTTTTCCAGTTGCTTCCGGTGGTTTGCAACCAACAATGATTCCTGAGTTGATGAAAATTTTTGGTAAAGATGTAATAATGCAGTTTGGAGGAGGAATTCATGCTCACCCAATGGGAACAAAAGCAGGAGCAGCTGCGTGCAGGCAGGCAGTTGAAGCAGTGTTGAATAAAATACCTCTGGAGGAAGCTGCTCTGAAGAATAAGGAGCTATCTGCCGCAGTGAAAAAGTGGGGTTATGAGTAGAATAATTAAAATAAACAAAAACTCGCCGGAAGTTTCAAAAATAAAGCAGGCTGCGGAAGTTATAAGAAGAGGGGGGCTTGTTGCATTCCCAACGGAAACTGTTTATGGTTTGGGAGCGGATGCGTTAAACAAAAAAGCAGTGAAAAAAATTTTTGAGGTGAAGGGAAGGCCGCCGGATGACCCAATAATAGTGCACATTGCAGATAGAAAGGAGTTGAAAACGCTTGCTGAGGAGATTCCTGAGGAAGCGGAGAAGTTGATTGACAGATTCTGGCCAGGTCCCTTAACGCTTGTTTTTAAAAAAACAGAAAGAGTGCCAAAAGTAACAACAGGTGGTTTGGAAACAGTTGCGGTGAGAATGCCAGACAATGCAGTTGCGCTTTCTTTAATAAGGGAAGCAGGAACGCCAGTTGCAGCTCCCTCTGCAAACTTATTTGGAAAGCCAAGCCCAACCTCTGCAAAGCACGTTCAGCATGATTTGAAGGGGAAGATTGATTTGATAATTGATGGGGGAAGCACAAGGATAGGGGTGGAGTCAACAGTGCTTGATGTCACCTCCTCCCCCCCAGTTCTTCTCCGCCCTGGTGGCGTTACTTTGGAGGAGTTGAAAGAGGTTGTTGGTGAAGTTCTTCTCCACCCTGCAGTGAAAGGTAAAGTTTCACGAGTTGCAAAGGCGCCAGGCATGAAGTACAGGCACTACGCTCCAGAAGCTAAGGTGATTCTTGTTGAAGGAAAACCCGAGAGAGTGAGAAGAAGGATTAAACTTCTTTTGAAAAAATTCAAATCAGCAGGGGTTATAACTACTGATGAAAAACACAGCTACAGAGGAGAGGTTGTTTTCATTGGCAGGAAACCAAAGGAAATTGCAAGGAAGCTTTTCAAAGTTTTCAGGGAGTTTGATGAGAGAGGAGTAGATGTGATAATTGCCGAAAGCATAAGTGAAACTGGTTTAGGCTTAGCTGTTATGAACAGAATGAAGAAGGCTGCTTACAAAATAATTCGCGTTTAATTTCCAAGCTTGAATGAAACAATGCCAGCTACCTCCTCAAGAAGCTCTTTGCTGTTTCTCTCAATGTTTTTTATTTCAAACTGCTTCTCTTCGTTGAATGCTTTATCTGTTATTGACTTTAAATTTATTTTTACATTAAGAATTGCCCCTCTCACTCCTGCTTCTGCTGCAAGCGCAGCAACTCCCGCATCGCTTATTGAGTTAACATTTCCTTTGAATGCAACAATTTTTGAAAGCTCAAGCACCCTTACACCAATCTTTGCGACTTCAAGGGGAGTATTCACCGCATTCTTTAATGAACTCTGAATTCTTTCAGCTCTTCCAGGAGCTTCCTTCGGAGTTTTGTAAGCTGCCATCACCTCATCAAATGCTTTCGTATCCTCGTCAATCAACTCCTCGCTTCTCATTCTTAACTTCTCTGCTTCCTCCAAAACTTTTTTCAGCTCCGCTTCGCTTTCCTCATACCCTTTCTTCCCAATTGTTAAATTGCAAACCATGCAGAGAAGGGAGGCGCCAAGCGAGCAGAGAAGGGCGGATGCGCTTCCTCCTCCAGGAGTTGGGGAGGGTGAAGCAACCGCATCAAGAAACTCAGAAAGTTTCATTTCCCTCAAATTATCACTCCCACAGACGAGTTTCAAGTATTTGAGTTTTTTTGAAGTTTTCAAGCTGAAGGTAGAAGTCTGAAACGTCAACAAGCGCGTCAAGTGGAACTAAACCAACAATTTCACTTCCTATTACCGGAACGCCGTACCTTTCAGCTTCTCTTTTCACCATTTCAAAAACGCGGAAAATTGGAGTTTCTTTATAATTTGTCAAATTCATAGAAACCTGAACAATCCCCCTGTTCTTTATATCAAACCCCTTTGCTTTCACATTTTTAAAGCCACCGCTGCTGAATCTGACTGCTTTTGCAATTTTCTTAGCAATCTCAATGTTACTTGTTCCTAAATTAACGTTGAATGCAATGAGTGGCTCCCTTGCGCCAACAACAGTTGCCCCTGCTGTTGGGTGAAGTTTCGCAGCTCCATAATCTGGTTTCCTCTCCGGGTTTGTTTCAATTTCTTTTTTCAAACCTTCATACTCCCCTTTTCTTATATCCGCTAAATTCACTCTCTCTGGTTTTGTGGCAGCTGCTTCATAAAGGTAAACCGGTATTTTCAATTCATCCGCAATTCTCTTACCTAGCTTTTTTGCAAGCTCAACGCATTCCTCCATTGTGACATTTGAAATTGGGACGAATGGAATTACATCTGTTGCCCCAATTCTCGGGTGCTCCCCCTTGTGTTTGTTCATATCAATTAGCTCAGAAGCTTTTTTTGCTGCAAGGAAGGCAGCTTCCAAAACTGCTTTGGGTTCACCAATAAATGTAACTACGCTTCTGTTATGGTCTACATCGCTTTCAACGTCAAGAAGCTTCACTCCTTTAACTTTTTTTACCTCCCCAACAATCTCATCAATAACCTCCTTCCTCCTCCCCTCGCTGAAGTTTGGGATGCATTCAACTATTCTCTCCATTCCCCCACCCAGTAATCTACCTTAACCTCTCGCACCTCAGCTCAACAGTCTTCTCATCCCTTGCGACAATTGTTGCATCCTTGCCATGCCCGTAAACAATCAGCTTTATTTGGTAAACGTCAGGATAGCTTTTTGCGCTTCCATAAATTTTGCATTTTTTCGTCATAATTTCATTTGGGTTGATTATCCCAATCCTTATCCTTCCTTTCTCCAATTCCTTATCTGGCGCAAGCGAAATTGCTGGCGGGACAATCACATCGCACTCGCTCCAAAGAGGCTCGCTGCTTGTGTTCTCTATCTCTATGGTTAGCTCTACCTCATTCCTCATAAACGCATTCAAGCGTATTGGGTAGAACTTTGTTGAGATGCGGAAGGTTGACATAACTATACGCTTTCAAAAAACTCCTTGTTTGGGTAAACTTCTATTCCATGATCGGTGAATTCCATTGGGCAGATTTTGTTGCTGTGTTTTGTTCCCCTCATCTTTATTACTTCAAGCCCTCTCTGCCTCCTGTTTTTTCTTCTCACATTGTAAAGGTAAATTATACCATCCGAAAATAACTCAACTTCAAACTTACCAAGAGGAACTTCTGTGTCAAGCCCAATGCTCTCAGAAGTCATCAGTGAGGTGCAGCCCAAACTCCTCAGCCTTTCAAGCAACCTCAGCAGCCTTTCTCTTCTCTTCTGCTCATCCCCATAACCCATCAGCAAAGAGCTCACCGGGTCTATCACCAATCTTTTTACGCCAACCATCTCAACAGAGTCCCTTATGACAACCTCCTGGGAAAGAAACACCTCAATTTCATACGGCGGGTATTCAACAAAAAGAATTTTCTTCTCATCCTCCAGCTTCTTCAAATCCCATCCATACCTGAGCATGTTCGCAAAAATCTGCTTCTTCTGCTCACCAAGAGTTATGTATAAACCTGGTTCGTTATACATTGTTGCTCCGTTGTATAGGAATTGAACTGCAAAAGTAGTTTTACCCGAGCCGCTTGTGCCGCTCACGCTGATAACCTGGCTTCTTTTAAACCCTCCCTCAACAAGCTCATCCAACCCAGGTATTCCTGTCCTCACTCTATCCTCCATCAAACCACCCCAGCAAGAGTAATAATTACCTCTGAATATTTAAATATGTGCTTGATAAATTTTTGTAGATGATTCCAGAAGCATCTCTCATTGAAAGCGAGTTGGTTATACGCAATATGCAGCTCACAAGAGAGGTGAGGATGACAAAAAAATCCTTAATAAGGTGGATTGCGCTTGCGCTTGGTTTAATCTATCCAAACGAAACAAGAACAACGATGCTTGACTTGCTTGAAGCGCTTTTCTACTTCCAGCTTTCGGAGGGAAAGGAGCCGGATGTGCATGAGCTTGCGGAATACATAAAGGAGCATGGGAAGGAGGTAAGCGAGAAAACGGTTTTCTATCATCTGTTGCAGCTGAAAAAAATTGGTTTGGTTAAAAGGAGTAAGGGGAAGTATTTTTTTCCACAGTCGCCTGACTCAGAGAAAGGAGATGTTGCAAGCTCAGTTGAGCACGTATATAAAAATAAAACAGATGACTCAATTGCAAGAATAAAGGAAGCATTAGTCACTCTTAAAAAGATGTATAAACCAAAGTAGTTCTTTCATTCAAAAAGGTGAGCGAAATGAGAAAATTTGCATTTATCTTCCTTCTCATGCTTTTCGGCTGTATTGCAAATAAACCACAGCTTTCAATATCATCTGTAAAAGCACCGCATCAGGTTTATGTGGGTGACGTGGCAAGTTTGGAGGTGACTGTTGCAAACAATGGCACTGCTGAGGCGAAGGATTTTGTGGTTGAGCTGCTTGCAAACGGAACGCCAGTTAGAACGGAGGTGCTTTCCCTCCCAGCAAACAGCGAGCAGAGCGTGGTTTTTATGTGGAGTGCCTCCGATGCGGGAGTTTATGAGATAACTGTGAGAGTTGATGCCGGGAATGTGGTTTCAGAGGCATCAGCAAACAAGCAGAGCAGCGCAATGCTTTTTGTAAAAGAATCAGAAAAGTTGAATGTTTTCTCAATAATTCCGGATAAAAAGTTTGTTAATGTTGGTTTAATCAAAGTTAACAATGATGGGTTAAACGCAGTATACAAATACTCAAAAACAATTTCAGACGTTCCTCAATACCTCAGTTTGCTCAGGCAGTATGTGAAGGGTTTGAGGGAGGTGAGAATTGCAACTGCCGATTACTCAGACGGTTCAAAAGCAATAGCGGTTATTGCAGAGGGAGTTCTCACTCCAGAGCAGATGGCAGCTGCAATTGCTTTATCCATTGGAAGCAATCTCACTCTTGAGAGGAAAACGCTGAATGGAATGAATGTTTCAGTTGTTTCGGGGAATAGCACTCCTTCCATATGTGTGTGGAGGGAGGGAGGATGGACGAGAGCAGTTGTTTACACAGATGCTCTTTTCAACACGTGCGAGGATATTGTGGGAAGCGTATTTAACTCCTCATCTGCAGATGAACTTTTGAAAATGACTGAACAGCTTAAAGCAGAAACACCATTCAACTCAACCCTTATTGGTGAAACGTATCACATTTCCAATTTAACGAAGTTTGAGTATGGGGCTGCTTTTGAAGATGAGGAAGGTTTCTATGGGTTTTACACAACAGAGCAACCGTATAAGGAGGAGGTTAATGCATGCTCTGGAAGAATAGCAAACAGAAGCAAGGAAGGGGGAGGAGTGATGCAGGTGTGTGAAATTATGCCTGGGATACAGTCAAACTGGACAATTGTTCAGAGAAAAGTTGGAAATTACTCATCAATCTGCGTTTCAATTCCAAAAGGAGAGCCAACAATACCAATTGAGATGAAGGCGCTTGATATTTGCTATTCATTCAACTTCTCAGGTGAGGAGAGGAGGTGGGTGAGCTTCCTTGAAGCGCTACGCCAGCCACGCTGTGAGTTTCAAGATACGTTCAGCTGTCTTTCATTTAACCTCAGCAGTGGAACGCTGAAAGTTAATTTAACTCAGAACAGTGGAAAAACAGTTGTGATAAATGGGTTCAAATGCACTCCTGAAGAGGAGACGCCAAAAACAAACTTCCAGTTAAACAAATCAGTAACTCTTCCGTCAAACTCATCTGTTTTGCTTGAAGTGCTTTGTTACGATCAGTTTGATGGAATAATTAAAGAATCAATCTATCTTAGCACGAGAATGTATTTGAATTACTCATATGAGGGAAGCAATGAGAGCAGAGTTGTGCGAGGCAATCTCACTGTGAGAAGCGCTACTTTCTCTTAACTTTCAACTCTCTCTCAACTTTCTCATAGCTTTTGCTCGAGTAGAACTCCGCCATCCTTCTCATTGCAAGCGCGCAGTTCAGCAAGCACAGATAACCAAGTATTGCAGTTGGGTATTTCATCCAAGCAGGTATGTTTTCAATTCCTGGCTCAAAAAACCAGTCTGAGAAAACCATTATTGTCATCACTGTTAAAAGTGAAACGCCCCACGTCATCCACATAACGACTGACTTCCACGGGCCTGCGTAGTATTTTCTAGAAGCTGTGAATGCGGCAATGGAGGTTACTAAACCAAGCACTATTGCGGTTAAATTTGCAGCAAGCGCAAGTTCATTTCCCAAGGAATCACCAAAGGGATTATAACTTTCTATTTATAAATTTTGATGGGGGAAAATGGAGCTTTGCGATGAGTTGAAGCTGCTTGTCAAAAAGAAATTTGGGGAGTTGAATGAAATTCAGAAGCTCTCCATACCGGTTGTGCTTAGCGGAGCAAATGCATTGATAATCGCGCCAACTGGTTATGGAAAAACAGAGTGCGCTCTCCTTCCTATACTGAACAACATTATAAAGGGAGGGGAGGGAATTCTTGCGCTGTACATCACTCCTCTAAGAGCTTTGAACAGAGACATTTTGGAGAGAATTCACTGGTGGTGTGACGAAGTTGGTGTGAGCTGTGCTGTGAGGCATGGAGATACGCCACAAAGCGAGCGATTAAAGCAGTCGCGCAATCCACCGCAGTTGTTGATAACCACTCCAGAAACATTGCAATCAATTCTGACAGCAAAGAGAATTGGAAATGCGTTGAAAAATGTTCGCTATGTGGTTGTTGATGAGGTGCACGAGCTTTTTGAAAGCAAGAGGGGAGCTCAGCTTTCAGTTGCGCTGGAGAGGTTGGTTGAGAAGAGAGGTGATTTTCAAAGAGTTGGTTTGAGCGCAACAGTTAGCTCTCCTGAGGAAGTTGCAAATTTTCTGACTGGCGGGAGAAGTTGCAAAGTTGTGAAGCTTCCTGTTGAGAGAAAAATGGAAGTGAGAGTGGAGTTTCCAAATCCATCTCTGGAGGATGAGGAGCTTGCGGAAAAACTTTTCCTTGAGCCGCATGCTTCGGCAAGGCTGCGCTTTTTGAATGAGCTGATTGAAACGCACACCTCAACACTTGCTTTTGTTAACACAAGGCAGGTTGCAGAAACGCTCACCTCAAGGTTGATTGCTTTCAGAAAGCTTCAGAGGTATTCTGGCTCTGTTGGAATACATCACGGCTCTCTTTCAAGGGATGTGAGGAAGCATGCGGAGAGAAAGTTTAAGGAGAGAGGGATAAGGGGTTTGCTTGCAACTTCTTCCTTGGAGCTTGGCGTTGATATTGGCTCGGTTGATTTGGTTGTTCAATACATGTCACCTCGCCAGGTTTCGCGTTTAATTCAGAGAGTTGGGAGAAGTGGGCATAGAATTGAAAGAACGCCGAAGGGAGTGATTATAACTGGCGATTTTGATGATTTGTGCGAGTCAGTTGCAATAGTGAAAATGATGGAGGAGGGGAAGCTTGAGTCACCTCCAATGCATGAGAATGCGCTTGACGTTGTGGCTCACCAGCTCTGCGGTTTAGTTTTGGAGTACGGCGTGATTGAGCTTCCGAAAGCATATAGAATAATCACAAGAGCATACCCATTCAGGAAACTTAACCTGCATGAGCTTGCCTCTGTTGCAGAGCAGCTTCATTCAGAAGGAGTGCTTCATTTTGATGGAAGTTTATTGAAAAAAGGTGGAGGAATTCTGGAGTATTACTTTGAGAATCTGAGCACAATTCCAAGCGAGAGCAAGTATTTTGTGAAGAGCGCGGTGACAAACTCAAATATTTCAACTCTTGATGAGGCATTTGTTGCAAGCTATGTGGAACCAGGCTCAGTTTTCATAACAAAAGGAGTTCCCTGGAAGGTTCTTGATGTGAGGGAGAGGGAGGTGCTTGTTGAACCATCCCAGGATATTTCGGCAGCTGTTCCAGATTGGGTTGGAGAGGAAATTCCTGTTCCATTTGAAGTTGCCCAAAGGGTTGGCGAGCTGAGGAGGAGGGTTAAGGAAAAAATTGAGAGAGGGGATGGTTTAGCTGAGTTTGAGCACGAGTTTCATGCTTCAAAGGAAGCACTGAGGGAAATGAAGGAAGTTGTTGAAAAGCAGATGCAGTTTGGCGTGCCTGATGATAAGGAAATTATTGTTGAAGTTTTTGAGGATGTAGCTGTTGTTCATGTGTGCGGTGGCTCTCTTGCAAATAATGCTCTGATGAGGTGTCTATCCTCCTTGCTCTCAGCGCGTTTTTCATCAAGCGTGAAAGGAAGTTCAGACCCCTATAGAATAATTCTGCAGCTTCCAGGAAGCGGGAAAGGAATTGTTAAGGAAATGTTGCTGAGAATTAAAGAGGAGGATGTGACTGCTCTACTTGAAAGAAATATTTCAAAGTCAAGTTTGTTCAACTACAAATTCATCCACATAGCAAAAGCATTTGGTTTGATAAAGAGAAGCGAAAGTTTAACCTCTTCAAGGATGAGCAGGCTTGCTGAGCATCTTTCAAACTCACCAATCTATAAGGAAACGATGAGGGAGCTGCTTGTTGGTTATTTTGATGTTGAGAAGTGCAAATTGATTATAAGAGGGATTCATTCAGGTGAAATTAAAATTAAGGAGATTGTTGTTTCCCACCCAACTCCCTTTGCTGAGCTTGGTTTTTCAAAAGTTTCAAAAGCAGCCGAGTTCATCGCCCCAATTGAGCCGTCTTCAGAAATACTGAAAGCGTTCAGAAAGCAGCTGCTGAAGAAAACAGCCAAATTCATCTGCACCTACTGCCAAAACATATTTTACTCACCTCTGGAGAAGCTGAAAAGCAGAATAAAGTGCCCAAGCTGTGGGAGCAATATGGTTGCCTGCTTCTCACCGAGAGAGGATTGGGTTGAGAGAATACTAAGAAAAAAAGAGAGGGGAAAGAAGCTTGATGAGAAAGAGAGGAAAGGGTTTATAGAAATTATGAAGTCCGCAAGCTTGGTTGATGCTTACGGAAGGAGAGCAGCAATTGCGCTGTCAACGTATGGAGTTGGAGTTGAAACTGCAACAAGGGTGCTTGGGAATAGGAGAAGGGATGAAATGCAGTTCTTTGCGGATTTGCTTGAAGCGCAGAAGAAGTTCATAAGGACAAGGAAGTACTGGCAGGCGTGAGCTTTTATAATTCAACTGAGCAATTCTACTATGCCTGTGAAAGTTGAGGAGAAATACACGCTGGGTGGGCATGAGTTAAAGGAGTTTAAATTAGATGAGAGAGGTGAATTTCTAAAAGGAAAGGCAGGTCCCTATTCTGTTTTGGTTGATTCGGATGGAGTTGTGTTTCTTAGTGGAGTGAGCCAGAAAACTAAACGAGAGTGGACTGCAAAGTATCTGAAAGATAGGTTTTGGATTTCGGTTAAAGAAGGAAACAACATATGGAGCTGGCCCGTTTGCATTATTGAAAAGGAACCGCATTTCTCGCAATTGCCTCTTGTTGACTCGGATGCATTCAAAAAAGCAGGTGGGAAGGGAGATAGAGATCTTTTCCTTACGTTTGAAGGAGTGAGAAATGCGCTGAAACTGCATGAGAAGGGGAAGCTGAAGCTTGCTGAAGATAAAGAGCATGAGAAAATGCGTGCCCAAATGCTGAAAAACATAATTAAATACGAAAAGGAAATTGAGGAGGCAGCAAAGCTTTTTGAGGATGTAAGTAAGTTGAGAAAGCACCCAGAAGTTCTGAAGTTCTCCAGGAAGGTTGAGGAGAAGCCAGTTTTAACTGAGGAGAAAGCGCAAATACTATTGGCAATTGATTCACTTGAAAAAGCGGGAGAGAAAGCGACTGGACGTGCTGTGGTTGACTGGCTGATGGAGAGGAAAGGAGTTGAGGAAGCAGGGTTAGGGGAGTTGATGAAAGTCGGTATGTTGCTTGGACAGGTTGAAAGCGAAGGTTATGTTGTGCTTTCAAAGGAGAAGGGGAGAGTGCTAACTGAGTTTGGAAGGAGGGAGCTAGAGAGGTATAAGGAAAAGACAAAGAGTTATGTAGTTTAAATATCTCTTACATATTCTACTTATGCCAACAATTGTCTTCTCATCTCAGGATGTTGCAGGAAAGAATATAGCAGAGAAGTTGATAAATCAATTCAAATTTGAAAAGAAGGGAGAGAAGTGGGTGAAGGGAGAGTTGGAGCTAATTCAGGTTGAAACAAAGCTTGTTGATGCAGAGCAGTTGTATGAAAAGGAAACAGATTTTCTTGTTTTTATAAGCAAGCATAAGAGTGAAACTGGCAAGCCGTGTTTAACTGCGCATACACCTGGAAATTGGGGTGCTGCTGAGCTTGGAGGAAAGCCGAAGCAGCTCTGCCCATGCTTTCCAAGCAAGCTGAAAATTGTTTTGAGGGAGATGAATTCATTGAACGATTTGGGATGGCAGGTTTGTGCAGAGGTTGACCATCATGGGCCGTTAACGAAAGCGCCCGCCCTTTTTGTTGAGATAGGAAGCACTGAGAGGGAGTGGCAGAATCAGAGAGCGGGTGAAATTGTTGCTTTTGCTGTTATGAAAATGCTTTCCTCAAATCAAACATTTCCAGCTGTTTTTGGGATTGGGGGAGGGCATTATGCGCCTTCTTTTACAAAAGTTATTCTTGAAGAGGAGTACGCAGTTGGGCATATGCTTCCGAAGTATTGTATTGATGAAGTTGATTTTGAGTGCTTCAAGCAGGGAGTGGAAAAATCAAAAGAGAAAATTGAAACTGCTTTGCTGGATTGGAAGGGAATGAAAAAAGAGCAGAGGGATAAGGTAATTGAATTTCTCAAACTTCTTAAGCTAACCTATAAAAGAATATAAGTTTTCTACTTTCAAATGCAAAAAATTAAATACCTACCAAAAATAAAGAGAGTTATGAGGAAAGCAGTGTTGTGTGCATTTCTCCTTATCCTCTCCAATGTCGCATATGCGGATATGGGTCCAAATCCACCTTATTCTATCCTTGAACGCTATGGGAAAAACCCCTATTTCATAACAATTGCAGTAGCACTAACCACTATAATAGAGCTTATAACTTCACTTGTGTATCTGCACTTAAGGAAGCTGAGTAAGAAAATATTGGTAACTGTCATTATCGCGAATATCATCTCGGTTCCCCTCTTTTATGTATATCTAACGGATGCCATAAAATTTGACGATGAACATTGGCAACCCAAACCTCCACTTGTGATGACACTGGATACCTACCCTTATGATATCACGCATGCGTGGATAATACTCATAGTTGGTGAGATTATGGTTTTTGTGCTTGAAGCTTTTCTGCTCTTTCGGCTTAACAGAAATAGAAATATGACACTGGTTCGTGGGGCTGAAATGAGTTTAATTAACAACTTTGCAAGTTTTCTTATAGGACTTGTTTTTTCAGATTATATATTTGGATTCATTAACCCATTCAAATTTTTATTCTGAGCATTCTGTTACTCTGCTTTTCTTCTCTGTTTCGCCCTATACTCCTCAACAGCTTTCTTCAATGCTTCCGTTGCAAGAACGGAGCAGTGCATCTTTATTGGGGGTAAACCACCCAACTCCTTTGCAATGTCATCTTTGCTAATTTTCAGCGCTTCATCAATTGTTTTTCCTTTTATCATATCCGTTATTATGCTGCTTGTTCCTATTGCAGCTGCGCAGCCAAATGTTTCAAATTTAGCATCTTTTATTACATTATCCTTAATTTTCAGATAAAGATACATTACGTCACCGCACACTGGGTTGCCGACCTTCCCAACCGCATCTGCATTCTTAATTCTTCCAAAATTATGCGGCTTTCTGAATAATCTCATCAATTTTTCGGAATACATGATATAACTCCGCTATAATTATTATACGGAATAATTATATATACGTTCACACTTGAGGAGAGTTTAACTGGAGTTGGAGCAACTTCTTTTTAAGTATCTGCATTCAATGCGAGCCTGAAGATCAGTTAGTTACCTTTGAAGTTTCCTTCCGTGGCATTTTCTCAAGCTGTAATACCACAATCCATGCTACAATTATTGCAGCAGTTATTGCGAATCCAAGCAAAAGGTCACTCACAATGTTCTCCCCAATCAGAAGAAGCTCGCCATTCCACAAATGGTCCACAACTCCAAATATCGCTCCCCCAACGAGAAGCAAGCTCAGTGATCTATGCTGCTGATTCCTCCAAGAAGGAATTTTATTTCCAAGGAAATGATGCACAACTGCAGCAATTGTTGGTATTGTATAACAAACCATCGCTTTCACCTCAGCTTTTGCAGCCGTAGTTATTTTTTTATTTAGTAATAAAAATCTATGTTTCGTAATACTCTTATGAAAGAAAATAATAAATACGTGAAAAGAATTTCCCTTTCTCTCCCTTCAGAGCTTGCTGAGGAGTTTGACAAATTCACTCGTAAGAGGAATTACTGGAACCGCTCAAAAGCAGTTGCAGATGCGTTGAGGGAGTGGATTTCAAATGCCGAATGGGCGGAAGGGAGGGAAGTGAAAGTGAGCACTGTTTCAGTGGTTTACAACCATGAGATGAGAGGAGTAATAGAAAGAATAACTGAAATTCAGCACAAGTTTGGCAGCAACATAATTGCAAGCATGCACATCCATTTATCGCGTGATGACTGCCTTGAGGTGATCACAGTGAAAGGAAATGCAAACAGAATACAGAAAATTGCAAATTCACTTTCATCAATACGTGGGGTGAAGCGCTGCAAACTCACAGTTATCCAGTGAATATTTAAAATTCAACTTTCAATTACCATATATGGATTCTGAGACGCGCCTTCTCTACTGGCTTTTTTACGCTTCGCGCGGAGGTCCAACCAGATTGAGAATTGTGAAAACTCTCCTTCGCAAACCTTTGAATATGCACCAGCTTGCTCTGACTACTGGGCTGGATTATAAAACCGTTCAGGGGCATATCAAAATTCTACTTGAAAACGGAGTGGTTGAGCAGCTGAAAAAAGGTTACGGTGCAATTTACTTCATAAATGAAGGATGGAATGATAATGAATACTTCAACACAATTTTGAGGGGTGATTATGATGGCAAAAAAGAAAGAAAGAAAGGTTGATTATACTGCGGAGGCATTGCTCGGCACGATTGGCATAGCATTGCTTTCTTTGCTGCTGCTTTTCGCAGCCAACTCCATTTTCCCATTCAGGCGCCAGTCAGTAGATGAAAACATATTCTTCCTGTTTGGAAATTTCTTTTCACTTGCAACATTTGTTCTCTCCCTTTACTTAACATTCATCTACCTCAAAGATTATCTTGAATTGAGAAGCAGATTCACTTTAGGAGTTCTGCTGGTGATAATCTCGCTCATGATGTTCGCTTTAACCTCAAACCCATTCATACACGTAATTTTTGCAGTTTACGGGATACGGGGGATATTCCCAATGGTGCCATACCTATTCGCGACAATTGCACTGGCAATCCTGGCTTGGATAAGTTCATCATAGGGCGATTTGGGTATTATTTTGGTAAATTCTTTTAAATAGCAAAACACCCCTCTTTATGTATGAAGACAGAATCAAGGATTATAAACTACTTCCAATTCTCCTGGGATACTTACAAGCATATGCTTAGAAGGAAGAGGAATGCGAGATGAAGCCTCTCTTTGAGCTCGTGAAAGTTTCAAAAGTTTATGATGCCAAACCTCCTTTTGAAGCATTGAAAAACATAAGCTTCAAAGTGAAAGAGGGAGAGTTTCTCTCAATAATTGGCCCATCAGGAAGTGGCAAGAGCACCTTCCTTCATTTACTCGGTTTTCTTGACAAGCCAACAAGCGGGGAGATTTTCTTTGAGGGAGCAAAAACTTCTGAGATGAGTGAAGGACAGCTTGCGAGAATAAGGCAGAAGGATGTAGGGTTTGTTTTTCAGGCATTCAACCTCGCGCCAACTCTTACTGTTTTCAAAAACGTTGAGCTTCCTCTGATAATTCAAGGGATGAATGTTAAGGAGAGGAAGGAGCTTGTTGAGAAGCACCTTGCAGTTGTTGGTTTATCTGACAAGAAAAACAACCTTCCCTCCCAGCTCAGCGGAGGAGAGAAGCAGAGGGTTGCGATTGCAAGAGCGCTTGTCACAAACCCAAAAGTTATTCTTGCTGACGAGCCAACAGGCAACCTTGACTCGAAATCTGGGAAAGCAATACTTGACTTTATAGCAAAGCTCCACAAGGAAAGAGGTATAACGGTCATCCTTGTAACTCACGATCCATACGTTGCGACGTATGCTGAAAGAACAATATACATCAAAGATGGGATGATTCAGAAGGAGACAAAAAGAAAAGCAGGTTAAAGAGGTGGGAGAATGAAAAAACAAATTTTGTTGTTATTGTTGCTTGCGCTGGCGAGCGTTGCTTACAGCGCTTCAACAAATGCTACGGGAGGAGGGGGAGCAGTATACATCTCCACTTACTCCACAATTCCAGAAACACTCTACCCAGGTTCATCAGGGCAGTTGAAAATCACCCTAACCAACCCAGGAAGTGAAACTGCAAAGTCGGTGACTATTGCCGGCCCAGGAGGAGTTTCCGTGTGGGTTGGGGATATGGGAGCTGGCTCGAGCACTATAACCTCAATTCCATTCACTGTTCCAGAGAAAACAACTGGGTTGCATTTAATCTACCTCACAATTTACTACTCAGACTCCGGTGGAACGCAGGCAAGCCAGCTCACAATCCCGCTGCAGATTTCCCAGGAGAAAATTCTCACTGCAACCACTCTTTCAGTGGATAAGCAGGTGATCTTCCCAGGTGATATTTTCACAGTTCAGATTGAAGTTAAAAATACTGGCGGAGTTGCAAATAACGTCATACTATCATCACCCAGCTCCTCTTTTCTCATCGCGGGGAATTACATAAACATTGGAAGTATTCCATATAATTCAAGCAAAAACGTTTCTATAACTCTGCAGACAACTTCATCAACTCCAAGCGGAAGGCAGATGATTCCCATCTTGCTTAGCTATGAGGATGCGCTGAGGAATGTAATGAATGATACAATTTACCTGGGGCCAATTGTTGTGGAGCAACCACACTCACAATTGAGGGTTGAGATGCTGCCGGTTGGAACCGTTGAAATTGGCTCCCAGGCAGAATTCACACTTAGAGTGAGGAATATGGGAAGCACAAGCGAGTCAGCAGTTGTTGAAGTAGTCCCAACAAGCGTTTTCACCCCAATTGGTTCCTCAAAAATTTACTTTGACCAGATTGAAGCAGGGGCGAATAAAACACGCACTGTTTTTTTGGGTGTTGCCCCATCAACTGCAGCTGGTTACTACGAGCTTTCTTTGAACGTAACTTCGGGGAGTGGCTACTCAAGTATTGAGAAAGTTGGAGTGTACGTTCAAGCAACTCCAGAGCTGACAATTACGACTGAAACAACAGCAATACCAATCGGAGCAGAAACAAAAATACAGATTAAAATTGCAAATACGGGAAACTCTGCAATAAGGAGCGTTTATGTGACCGCATCCTCAAAAGATTTGCAGGTTACAAGCGACACTCAGTTTGTTGGAACGCTGAACGTTGATGATTACTTCACTTACCAACCAACAATAAGCGCTCCTGCAAGGCTGACACAGGGGAAGTACAAGCTGGAGGTGGTAGTCACTTTCAGAGATGGGACGAACCAGCAGAGGAGCATCAGGAAGGAACTGGAAATACAGGTTGGGGGGAGTGCTTTGCCAACTGCTGCAAGCTTTGCGAACAGAACTCGTTCCGCAGGTGGGTTCAGGGTGTTTGGAATTGATGTAATCCCAATTCTTGAAGTTTTAGTTGTGCTTGTGGTTCTATACTTTGCAGCGCCAAGAATTTACAGAAAATATAAGGAATACAGGGAGGGAAGGAAGAGATGAAGCTCATTGATATGGCTTCGCTTGCCATTGACACGCTTAGGCACAGAAGCTTAAGAAGTTGGCTTGCAATTCTAGGTATAGTAATAGGGGTGGCAGCAATAATTATACTTGTTTCAATAAGCTTTGGGTTAACTGCGAATATAAGCAGCAGGCTGAGCAATATCGGCGCAAATATAATAACCATCTCGCCAGGAGGGATGAGAGCTGCAAGAATTGGCGGGTTACCTATGATTGGGTTTGGGGGTGGGGGAGGACCTCCACCATCCGGTTTTCAGCAGAGGGAGAGCAACACAATAACCTTTTCGGAGGCAGATGCGCTGAGGCTGATACCTGGCGTGGATGCGCTTGATGCAAGAATTGAGAAGCGAGCAAGGGTGGAGTATGGAAATCAAAATACCTCTCTTACCATTATAGGCACAGAGCCACTGCAGTTCAGCAGGAGCATTGGAGTTGGCTTGTATGATGGCAGATACTTGAGCACAAGCGACCAGTATTCAGCAGTAATTGGCTTCTCTGTTGCAAACAGAACTTTTAATGATTTGAATATAGTGAATAAACAGATTAAGATAGATGGAGTTGCATTCAGAGTTGTTGGAATACTCCAGCCAGCAGGCTCCTCTTTTGGCAGCGCGGATAATAATGTTTACATACCCCAGAGAATTGCAAAAAGCATGTTCAACCAAACGAAAACAGTAAGTCAAATAGTGGTGGTTGCTGCAGATGGATACGACACAAACGATGTTGCAGATGCGATTTCAGCTGAGTTACGCTCGCTGCATAACGTTGCGGAGGGTCAGGAGGATTTCACAGTAACCACCGCCTCTACTCTCCAGTCTGCCGTTTCAAGCGTGACTGAAACGCTCACCCTCTTTCTTGGAGGAATTGCGTCTGTTGCGCTTGTGGTTGGTGGCATAGGGGTGGCGAACACAATGTTCATGAGCGTGCTTGAGCAGACAAAATACATTGGAATTTTGAAAGCGCTTGGTTCAACAAGCAGTGATATTCTAAAGCTGTTTCTTATGGAAGCCAGCGTTATCGGGTTGGTTGGTGGGGTGTTGGGAGTTCTGCTGAGCTTCATTATTTCAGCAGTTCTGAATGATTTTGGAGTTAGCTCAGTGATCACACCTGAACTGGCTGCCTTTGGGATTGTTTTTTCAGCGCTTGTTGGAATAATCGCCGGGCTTGTGCCGGCAAGGAACGCAGCTTCGCTTCCACCAGTGGATGCATTGAGGTATGAGTGATTACTCAGTTGGTTTGAAAAGCGAGAGCTGTTTTTTTGTTTTGAAAGGAGAAATCTCCCTGAGCTTTTCAACTTCCTCAGGAATAACTTTAATTGCATAATCAATTTCCTTTTCCGTATTCTCCCTCCCCAAACTCAACCTCAATGAACCATGCGCTTCCTCGTGCTTCAACCCAATTCTCAGCAGCACATGGCTCGGCTCCAAAGACTTTGAGGAGCAAGCAGAGCCTGTTGAGGCAGCAATTCCCCTGTCATCCAATCTTAGTATAAGTGCTTCGCCCTCAATTAACCTGAAGCAGAAGTGAGCGTTGTTCGGCAAACGTTTCTTTGGGTGCCCATTCAGCCAGGAATCCTCAACTTCCAAAACTCCCTTTATCAATCTATCACGCAGGAAAGTTAATTTTTCACTATCCTGTTTCATCCTTTTTATTCCTAGCTCAGCAGCAGCGCCCAACCCAACTATCCCAGGAGTGTTCTCCGTTCCCGAGCGCATCCCTCTCTCATGCCCTCCTCCGTGAAGCAACGGCTCAATTTTCACTCCTGAGCGAATGTAAAGCGCTCCAACTCCCTTCGGTCCGTATAGTTTATGAGCAGAAATTGAAAATAAATCAACGTTCAATTTATCAACATCCGTTGGAATTTTGCAGAAACTCTGAACGCCGTCAGTATGGAAGTAAATTCCTCTCTCATGTGCAATTCTGCCAATCTCCTCAATTGGCTCAATTGTGCCAATTTCATTGTTTGCGTGCATAACTGAAATGAGAATTGTGTCCTTGCGTATCGCCCTCTCAACATCTTCAACTCTCACCATTCCATATCTATCAACTGGGAGATAGGTAACTTCAAAACCATTCCTCTCCAAGTATTCGCATGTATGGAGAATTGCATGGTGCTCAATTGAAGATGTGATTATGTGCTTCCCTCTCTTTCTGTTCGCGTATGCAACTCCCTTCAAAGCCCAGTTATCCGCCTCTGTCCCTCCAGAGGTGAAGTAAACTTCTGAAGGAGAGCAGTTCAATGCTTTTGCAACCCTCTCCCTTGCCTTCTCAACTGCCTCATGCGCTTCCCTTCCAAAGGAGTGCAAGCTTGATGCGTTTCCAAACTTCAAACTGAAGTACGGTTTCATCTCCTCAAAAACCCTTCTGTCAAGAGGAGTTGTTGCGGAGTGGTCAAAGTATATGCGCTTCATAAAATCACATATGCTTTTAAACTTTTATTTGCAAGAGTTATTTTACTGATAATATAACTCAGTTATATTTAAAAAATATGGAGGTTGATTCACATGCCAGTGAAAGTTGACAAGGAGTTGTGCATTGGGTGTGGAGCATGCGTTTCCCTTTGCCCAGATGTTTTCAGAATAGGCAGTGATGGCAAGTCAGAAGCATACAACCCAAAGGGCTGTAAGAAGTGCGATTGTAAGGCAGCTGCTGAGAACTGCCCTGTTCACGCGATAAGTTTATAGAAATTTTAGTTTGCAGAGGTGACATTATGAAAGAGGTAGATGAAACTACAATTACAAGAGCAATTGCAAGCGAGTTTGTAAAGAAGTTTCTAGATTATACGGAGTCAGACGTAATTGTCGTTGGCTCCGGCCCAGCTGGAATAACTGCCGCAAGGTATCTTGCAAAAGCAGGAGTGAAAACGCTGATTGTTGAGAGGAATATAATGATGGGAGGGGGCATGTGGCAGGGGGGAATGCTTTTTCCTGAGATGGTTGTGGAGGCGCCTGCACACAAACTTGTTGAGGAAGTTGGAGTTAAAATGAAGGAGTATGAGAAGGGCGTTTATGTTGGAAGCTCACCCCATATTTCTGCAAAGTTGATTGCTGCTGCGCTTGATGCAGGCGCAGTTGTTTTCAACTCGCTTGAAGTGAAAGACGTTGTTTACAGAAAGAATAGAATAACGGGAGTTGTTGTCAACTGGCACTCTGTGAGTTTGCTTCCTCCTTTTCTAACCTGTGTTGATCCGCTTGCGCTGAAATCAAAAGTTGTGATTGATGCAACAGGTCACCAAGCAGAGGTTGCCAGGATAGCAAGGAAGAAGCTTCGCCTGAACATACCTGAACCGCTTGAGGGTTCAATGTGGGCTGCCGAAGCTGAAAAAGCAACAATAAGAAATACAAAAGAGGTTTACCCTGGTTTAATTGTGTGCGGGATGGCTTCAAACTCCATCGGTGGCTTGCCAAGGATGGGTCCGTTATATGGAGCGATGTTCCTCAGTGGAGTGAAAGCAGCCAAGCTTGCTTTAAGGAAATTTGGCAAGGAAATAAAATTGGAAAAAGAAATTGAAAATGCGTTGGGTGTTTAACCACATCCTCCGCTTGGAGCGGTTGCTCCAGCTCCACTTAGCGTTTTGTTGCACCCTTCCATTACTGGGTTGTACGCGCACACAACCTGCTTCATCTGCTCTGCGTAAATTGTGCTGAAAAGAGTGTTGTTGTTAAGCATTATTGTCGGTGAAGAACCAATCCCAAGTTCATTTGTTCTCTTTATATTCTCCCTAAGCAGAGCTTTTCCTTCCTCACCAGTTGAACAGCTCCTTATCTTCTCCTTATCAATTCCATTCTGCGCTGCACAGCTCTCCCAAACACCTGCAACATTCGTGTAATTTGATGCAACACACAGCAAGTAGTTCCACAGCTTCTCCGGATAATATTTCATTATGCAAACCTGCCGTATATCCTCATCAACCTCTGTCTGCCCGTGCAAACTCTGGAAGGTTCCGTTTCCAACTTCGTTTGCAATGAAATATAAACCTCTGAATTTCACTTCAGGCACTGCATCAAGCAACTCCTTCATTGCCCTTTCTGCCATTGTTCCATACGGGCACTGGCTCATAACAAAAAGCTGCACCGTGTTGTTCTCCTCAACTCTGTCAAGCAGCTTGACTGGCTGGACGTTTATTATGTAATACGAATCCGCCCTTATGAGATACCTTGAAAGAGTTTCGTATGATGAGTGCTGTGTTATAGAGGAATTGAAAAGGTATACTGGCAGTGCGGATATACCGAGCCTCTCAACAAGCGCTTTGCCTTCTCCTTTCGAGTAATCAAGCTCCTTTATCTTCAAGTTTGGTATCAACCCCTTCAAGCTATTCTCAATTCCACTTGGGTCGCAGAGAAGGCAGTTGTCATCATTAATCACTATCAGTTCAACGCTTACCTCTGGTGGAATGTTCTTGCACGTCTCACTACTTGGAATCAACTCGCATATCGCTCTTGTTATTGAACTCTCATCCCTTAAGCCAGAGTAGGGCTGTCCATTCAAAAATATTGTTGGCGAAGCAGTTACCCCAAGTTCATTTGTTCTCTTTATATTCTCCCTAAGCAGAGCTTTTCCTTCCTCACCAGTTGAACAGCTCCTTATCTTCTCCTTATCAATTCCATTCTGCGCTGCACAGCTCTCCCAAACACCTGCAACATTCGTGTAATTTGATGCAACACACAGCAAGTAGTTCCACAGCTTCTCCGGATAATATTTCATTATGCAAACCTGCCGTATATCCTCATCAACCTCTGTCTGCCCGTGCAAACTTGAAAAACCACCCTCAGCATTTTCATTTGCAATGAAATGCAAACTCAGGTTAACCTCTCCTTTGAACTTTGAAATAACCTTCTCAATCAGAACTTCTGCCTGAACTCCATACGGGCACTGGCTCATAACAAAAAGCTCAATTGTTGCGTTTGCTTTCTTCGCGGTTTGGTTGCTCCCTCCCTGCTGTTCATTAGAAGGAGGTTGTTCCTGTGGTTTCATAGCAATGTATGCTAGAAGCGCAATAATTATAAGTACCAAAACAACCTTCACAGGATCTTTAAAAAGACCCCTTGCTTTCTCAGCATCATGTTTCTTATGCTCCATTCTCCCACCTCAATGCTCAAACATTCCTATAAACTCTCCACTCATTGCATCGTAGAAGCAATTCACTCCCTCAGATGCAAAAACATACCTCCCATGCGATTCGTTTGAAAAAACTGCAACCCACACCCCATAAGAGTGCTTGCCGTTTCCAATTCTTGCCACGTCGTTCAGTACCGTGTCATTGTAATCTTGCACGTAAACATCACTTGGTATGCTTGAGCTGAATGCACGCGGCGCTATGTAAAACACTTTTATGAATGGTGAGTTATTTATTGCTTTTGCTCTTGTTAAAACTTCTGATTTTGTTAGGTAGATGCCACCCACGTAGAAAGAGGATAAAAGAAGAAGTATCAGAACGGGTAGCACTGAGAGAAAAGCCCTCAGAACAAGTTTTCTGTTAAACCGCCACTCGCCAACAAACACCTCAATTACATACAGCGTAATCACAAACCCAGCAAAAAAACCAGTGAAAGCTCTAATTAAATTGGTGCTTTCCCAAACTCCAATAAGCTGGAGCACTCCATCAATGCCAAGCAGAATAACGCTCAGCACTGAAAGATGTGGTTTTTTCAAAAAAGAAGGAAGCTTCGCTGCTGATAGAACAAAAGCAAGCAGAACGCCAAAAAATAAACTGGCATCTCTTGAGCACACCGGCATCTGCTCCCCGAAAATGAAAAAACTTCTCTGCGGAAGCTGATGGCACATAAATATATTGAATATGTAACTAACTGCCCCAACCCCCACAAAAAATCTGTTATCTGATTGAATTAAAATAGGGGAGAGCAGGAGAAGGGAGCAGTAAATGAAAATGAGGAAGAAGCAAACGTAAAAAATGAGCTGGGGAAACTCTCTCAAAAGCTCACCTACTTAAGACAGACGTCGCATACATTCCTTTCAAGTTTCTTCATATCAAGATGAAGCTCGCAAAGCTTACCATTTTTTCTCAGCGAAACACAGAGAAGACAGATTTTGTTTATTGATTTTGGAGTTTTAATTTCACCAGAAGCAATTTTCTCCGCAATTCTTTCTGCAGCTTCCTTTATTTCATCGCTCTCTGCAAACTCCTTCGCCTTCCTGTCCAACTTACCGCTTCTGTACTTGCTTACTGCAGCCTGTGTTATCCCAAGCTCCTTTGAAACTTCAACCTGAGTCCACCCATGCTTCTCCAGCAGCTCCTTTGCAACTCTATACCTGACGGCAGGCAGGTAGTAGCGAACGATTACTTCACAGGGCATCATCATCCAAAGAGCACCCCTTATACTATAACTCAGTTTTATTTAAAAATACTGACACATATTATTCAGGAGAAGCTTTTAGAACAGGAAACATAAAACTATTGTGATAACATGAGCAGAATAAAAAACCCTAAGCTTTCAGGAGAGGGAGAGAAGGAGCTTGCGTGGGCAAGGGAGAATATGCCTCTCCTTAATTTTATTGGGAAGAAATTTGAGAAGGAAAAGCCGTTCAGAGGGATTTGCATTGGGGTGTGCCTTCACCTTGAGAAGAAAACTGGAGTGCTTATTGAAACTCTGATGAAAGGAGGAGCAACGGTTGCTGCTGCAAGCTGCAACCCACTCACAACAGACGACAGAGTAGCTGCTGCGTTAGCTGAAAAAGGAGTTGATGTATACGCATGGGCAGGTGAAAGCAGGGAGGATTATTACAAAAATATAAACAGCGTTCTGAACCATCAACCAGATTTGTTGATTGATGATGGGTGCGACCAGATATTTATGGTTCATAAAAAAAGAAGGGAGTTAATTGAGAGGATAAGGGGGGCGTGTGAGGAAACAACAACGGGAGTGAATAGGTTAAGAGCAATGGAAAGAGAGGGCAAGCTTGAGTTTCCAGTTGTAGCGGTGAATGATGCATACTCAAAATTCCTCTTTGACAACAGGTTTGGAACTGCGCAGAGCGCAGTTGAAGGAATAATGAGGGCAACAAACAAACTCATTGCTGGAAAAACAGTTGTTGTAGTTGGGTTTGGGTGGTGCGGCAGAGGAATATGCGAGAGGATGAGGGGTTTGGGAGCAAACGTGATAGTTGTTGAAACTCTTGGCAGGTTGACAAATGAAAACAGTCCCGCAGGGCAGCACAAAGCACTTGAAGCGCTTTACAGCGGTTTCAGAGTGATGAGTATGGATGAGGCAGCAGAGGAAGGAGATATATTCATAACTGCAACGGGGAACATCAATGTTATAACAAAAAAACATTTTGAGAGGATGAAGGATGGAGCAGTGCTTGCAAACGCAGGGCATTTTGATAATGAAATAGATGTTAATTCATTAAGGAAAATTGCAATAAAAAAAGACAGAGTAAAGGAAAATGTAGAGAGGTTCGTTTTGAAAAATGGAAAGAAGTTATATCTTCTCTCTGAGGGAAGGCTTGTGAACCTTGCAAGGCCGGCTGGACAGGGGCACCCAATTGAAATAATGGATGGGAGCTTTGCCCTCCAAGTTATGAGCTTAGAGTTTATTTTAGAAAATAAACTTCCCAAAAAAGTAATTGTAGTTCCAAAGGAGATAGATGATGAAGTTGCCCGGCTTGTGCTTGAGTTGAATGGGGTTAAACTCACAAAGCCAACTGCTGAGCAGTTGAGGTATGCTCGCTCGTGGGAGGCAGGAACTTAAAAATAATTAAGTTTATAATAAATACGCCAGGATGACAGAGTGGCTATGTGGCCGGCTGCAGACCGGCATAGAGGGGTTCGATTCCCCTTCCTGGCTATGAGGTGAACGGATGCTTAAAGTGCATAACAGTTTAACAGGAAAGCTTGAGGAGTTTACTCCAATTAAAAAAGGAAGAGTTGGAATTTACGTGTGTGGCCCAACTGTTTACGATTGGGCGCACCTTGGGCATGCTAGAACATATACTGCTTTTGATGTGATAATACGCTGGTTAAAATACAGGGGTTACTCAGTCACGTATATACAAAATATAACCGATGTTGGTCACTTAAGGGAAGACACTGGGGAGGATAAAATTGGAGAGAAATCAAAGGAAGAAAAGGTCAACCCAATGGCGCTTGTTGAGAAATATATGAGGGAGTATTTTGCTGATATGGATAGGTTGGGCGTCATCCGCCCGGATATTTCGCCAAGGGCAACCGGACACATCATTGATATGATTGAAGCTGTGAGGAAGCTTGTTGAAAAAGGGTATGCGTATGAAGTTGATGGAAATGTTTTCTTTGATGTTTCCAAGTTCAAGGAATATGGAAAGCTGTCAAAGGTGAACCCAAAGGAGATGATTGCGGGGAGTAGATTTGAGGTTCACCCAGGCAAGAAAAACCCGCAGGATTTTGCTCTGTGGAAGAAAGCAAAACCAACAGACCCCTTTAAGTGGCCAAGCCCGTGGGGAGAAGGTTTCCCGGGTTGGCATATTGAGTGCTCCGTGATGGCTTCCAAGTATCTTGGGGAGCAGATAGATATACATGGGGGTGGAAGGGATTTGAAGTTCCCACACCACGAAAATGAAATAGCGCAGGCAGAAGCGCTTACTGGCAAGAAACCATTTGTGAAATACTGGCTTCATACAGAGTTTTTAACAATAAACGGGGAGAAGATGGCAAAGTCGCTTGGCAACTATGTAACGTTACGAGAGGTGCTTGAAAAATACGAGCCTGAAACGCTGCGCTACTTCTTCGCCTCAACTCACTACAGGAGCCCAATTGATTATAATGAAAAAAGTTTGGAGCAGGCAAGGAAAAGCTTGGAAAGTTTGAAGAATTCAATACAATTATTGAGGAAGCTTGGGGTAACGGAGAAGCAAACAGCTCAGGAAAAGGAGCTTGAGCTGGAGATGAAAAAAGCAAAGGAGGAGTTTGAGAAAGCGATGGATGATGATTTTAACACTGTTGGGGCGCTTGCTGCCTTGTTTGAGTTTTCAAGGAAGTTAAACACATACACTTCCAACAACCAGAAAATTACAACTGAATTGAAAGATAAAATAATCAAAATGTTTGATGAGCTTGGAGGGATACTTGGGCTGAAGTTATGCGAGGAGAGGAAAACTGGCGGAGAGCAGCTTGAGAAGGTAATTGGAGTAATCATAAAGGTTAGGGAGGAGCTGAGGAGAAAGGGGGAGTGGAAGCTGTCAGATGAGATACGGGCTGAGCTGAGAAAAGCAGGAGTAATTTTGAATGATGAGAAGGAGGGAACGAGTTGGAAGCTCGCATAATTATTTTACTCTTCATTTTATTCTTCGGCTGTATTCAGCAACAAAAAACAGGAGGTGAGGGGATGGGGAAGGTGCTTTTCGTAATTGCACCATCTGATTTTCGGGATGAGGAGCTTTTTCAAACTCAGGAGGTAATCAGAAATGCAGGTTATGAAACAACCATCGCAAGCACAACAAAAAGTGAAGCAAGGGGAATGCTGGGTGGCAGAGCAAAGCCAAACCTCTTAATTTCAGAGGTAAATATCTCTGAATACAAAGCTGTGATTTTTGTTGGAGGGCAGGGAGTTGAAACGCATAAGCTACCTGAAAACCCAGCAGTTATAAAAATCGCAAAGGAGGCAAACGCAGCTGGGAAGGTTGTTGGCGCAATCTGCATAGCCCCAAGGATACTGGCAAGCGCCGATTTGGTGAGAGGGAAAAAAGTAACAAGCTTTGGTGACTCGGAAACAATAGCTGCTCTGAGGGAGGCAGGAGGGAACTATACGGGAAGAAGCGTTGAGGTTGATGGAAGAATTGTAACTGCGGATGGTCCATCTTCTGCCAGGAAGTTTGGTGAGAAAATAATTGAAGTTTTGGAGGGATGAATATGACGGAATACACATCTGGTTTCAACATTCTTATTGGCGCATCAACAATACTGCTCTCCGTAGGGCTTGCGTTGATTTCACTGCTTGCATACAGGAAAAACAGAAAAAGAATAATCCTTTTTGTTTCTCTTGCTTTCCTTGCTTACTTTGCAAGAATTTTCATAAAGTTCACTATTGCTGAGCAATCACCTCTCACAGTTTCATTATCAAACATACTTGACTTTCTTACCCTTGCGCTCATCTTCTTTGCAGTTGTGAGGGAGTAGAATGCAGATTCAGGGGCTGGAGCAGCGCCAGCAGATATACGAATACATACTTCGCTTTCCAGGGAGCCATTTCAGGGAGATTCAGCGCTCTCTGAAACTTTCTGTTGGAACGCTTCAGCACCACATAAGAAAGCTTCTTGAAGATAAGCTTGTTGTTGCAAAGAGGGATGGGGAGTATGTGCGTTACTATGCAATTGGTCTGTTCACAGAAAGGGAGAAGGAGTTGCTCTCCCTTCTTAGGCAGAAGCCCATCCGCCACATTGCAATACTTTTACTCACAAAGGAGAAGCTGAGCCACAAGAAAATAACCTCTGAACTGAAGCTTTCTGCTGCAACAACTTCATGGTACCTTGATAAAATGCTGCAGTCAAAAATACTTAAAAAAAGAAGAGCTGGCAAGCAGGTTCTATACTCCCTTTCCAACCCAAAAGAAATTGCAAAAGTAATAGTTACCTACCGCTCAAGTTTTCTGGATGAGGTTGTTGACAGGTTTATAGAGATGTGGGAGAGATAGCTGCACAAACTTTAATTATCATTGCTTTATAGATAATATGGAAGCAGGAGGGTTTATAGAAACCTATTTTATTGAACCAATTTACGATAGAACAGGTTACAACTTGGTGAACACGGTTGTTTACGCAACCATTGCTTTATTTGTAGCTTTTGTTTTTTTCAAAATTCTCAAGAGAGAAAAGGTGAAAATAGATGAGAAGTTCATTCTTCGCATCATTCCATTCATCCTCCTTGGCTCAACGGTGAGGGTTGTTACTGATGCAACAGGTGAGTCCGCAGCAACAAATCAATTCCTTCTCAACAGCTCCGCCCTGTTTGGTTTGTATGGAGTTGTTGGAAACTCCCATCTTTATGATTACAGCATTATAACAACAACACCAGGTATATACGTTGTTATAGGCTTGCTTACCTTCCTCTCAGTTCTTCTTTTCAACAGAATGAAAAAAATGGAGCTTCTCCCATCCTTTGCTTTCCTACTTTTTCTTCCCCATTTTATACTTCTAATTCCACTTATGAAAAACTGGCTTCACGCTCTTCTGGTTATCCTGCTCACCATTCTTGGAGTTATTGTTGGAAAATTTCTTTTGGAGAGAAAACTAAAGCCAAATACCACCCATCTCCTTGTTGTTTTCTCCCACTCCCTTGATGGCGCTGCTTCTTACGTTGCAATAGAGCTTTTCACTGGGGCATATTTTGAGCAGCATGTTCTCAGCGCTGGTTTGGGAGCAATTTTTGGGACGATGCTTGCTTTCTATGTAGTGAAAGTTCTCTTCTCAACACTTGCGGTTTACATACTTGAAACTTCTGATGAGAAGAGGGAGGAGAAGGATTACATGTTCCTTCTTTTAATAATATTTGGCTTGGCGCCAGGTGTGAGGGATACTTTAAGGTTGCTTGCAGGTGTTTGAATGGGAGAGCTGTTGCTAATTGGAATGGGGCTGCGGAGTGAGAAGGATATAAGCTTAAGGGGTTTGGAGAAGCTGAAGGAATGCGATGTTGTTTTTGCGGAGCAGTACACTGGAGTGATGGAGGAGGGCTCTCTGAAACGCTTGGAAAAACTTATTGACAAAAAAATAACTCTTCTGAGCAGGGAGGAGGTGGAGGGTGAGAGAAAAATTCTTGAGGAGGCAGCTTCCAAAAGAGTTGCGCTTCTCACTCACGGCGACCCAATGATATCAACCACCCATATCTCGCTTAAACTCTCTGCTGAGAAAAAAGGAATTAAAACAGAAATAGTGCACTCCTCCTCAATTCTCACAGCTGCAATTGGAGAGTGTGGTTTGCAAGTATATAAAATTGGAAAGCCATGCACGCTTGCGATGTGGAGCAAGGGTTACGAGCCGAGAAGCAGCTATGAGGTTATAGCTGAAAATAGAAAAAGGGGTTTGCACTCAGTTGTTTTTCTTGATTTGAAGGAAAGATGCATGGATGCAAAGGAGGCAGTTGAGCAGCTTATAAAAGTTGATAAAGAGGAAGGGAAGCTGGGAGAGTTTCACGTGGTTGTGCTAAGCAGGGTTGGCAGCGAGGAGCAGAAAATCACCTATGGAAAAGCCGAAGAGATAATTAAAAAAGAGCTTGGGAAGCCACCCTTCATTTTGATAATACCGGGCAAGCTTCACTTTATGGAGGAGGAAGCGCTTCAAGGGTTCAGTATTTAAATAATCAATCCAATATATTTTTGAT
The DNA here is from genome assembly GCA_038871515.1 of Candidatus Micrarchaeia archaeon. Classification (GTDB taxonomy): domain Archaea; phylum Micrarchaeota; class Micrarchaeia; order Burarchaeales; family Fermentimicrarchaeaceae; genus JAVZHX01. Next base: position 356,696 of record JAVZHX010000001.1, on the reverse strand, counting down.
GAAAGCGCACTTCCTCTTGGTTTCATTGATGTTAGTTGGATGCTGTGGAGTTATGAGTATAGAGTCTATGTGTGAGCAGTCCCTTGATTTAGAGGTAAAAGATAGGTGCTTCTCAGCGCTTGCATTTCAGCACAGCAACTCACTGCTGTGCAACAGAATTCAGAATTCAACTGCAAGGGATTACTGTGTGATGAGGATTGCTCTTCTTGAGCTCAACGAATCCGAATGCTCCAACATTCACTCTGAACTTGAGGGACAGTGCAGAAACGTTGTGATTGGCGTGAGGCAGAATAACTCGCTTGTCTGTATGTGGATAAAGGATAATGAAACTGCTGAAATATGCAGATTGAGGGTGAGCTGATGCAATTCTATCTTTCAACGAAAAAGAAAATTGAGCTTGTGGATGTAACGAATCACGTTCAAAGCTTTGTTGAAAAAAGCGGAGTGAAAACAGGTGCGTGTGTTGTGCACGCGCCCCATGCCACAGCCGCAATTATTATAAATGAATTTGAGCCGAACCTACAGAGCGATTTTGAAAGAATTTTTGAAACTATTCTGCCAAAAATAAACTATGCGCATGACAGAATAGACGATAATGCAACTGCCCATTTGATAAGTGGTTTGTTCGGCTCAGGGAGAGTGATACCAATTGAGGAGGGAAGGCTTGTTTTGGGAACTTGGCAGAGGGTTATATTCTGCGAGCTTGACGGGCCAAGAAGCAAAAGAGTTGTTAACGTGACAATTCTGAAAAGTGATTGAATGAAAGTGATGAGCGCGTTTGTCGTAGCCAACCCAGAGAAGGAGTGGGCGGTGAAGCTAAAAAGAGAAGTGGAAGCGTTTCTTATTCAAAGGGGAGTGAGGGTGGAGGAGGGGCAAGTGCTTATCACAATTGGAGGAGATGGAACGTTGCTTTACAACAAAAATAAGTATAACAAACCCGTTTTTGGAATTGGGAATGAGAGAAGCTTCATCTGCCAGTCAAACTACAAGAACTGGAGAGAGATTCTTGAGAGGTTGCTTAAGAGGAATAAGATTGAGAGAAGGAGCATGCTGGAGTGCCGTAGTGCAGGAAAAAGGTATGAGAATGCGTTGAACGAAGTTTGCATAAGAAGCAGGGATCACCGGTTAGTTGAACTCATTCTTTTTTTCAATGGAAAAAAAGCAACCTTCCGAGCAGATGGAGTGCTTTTCTCAACTCCGACGGGTTCGACTGCTTATGCTTACTCATGTGGTGCACCAGAGCTGCCTCCAAATGCGAAGAAATATGAAGTTGTCCCAATCGCACCTTACAGAAGAAGTTTCAAACCAGTTGTGCTGCCCAACTCCGCAAAATGCACCGTAGTTGTGAAGAAGGGAAATGCGGACCTTGTGATTGATGGGCAGTTCATCCACCATATAAAAACGAACTCAAAAATAGCTGTTGAGGTGAGCAGAAAGCATTTTTCACTGCTTAAACCTGCCTAACGTTTTAGCATGTATTTTTATACTTGCTCAGAGAAAAAATAAGCATGAACCCAATATTCATTGAAGTTATAACTTCGCCAAACTGCCCCCATTCACCGAAAGCAATGAAGGTTGCAAAGCAGCTCGTTTCCACCTGCAAGTTCCCAGTTGTGCTTCATGAGGAGAGTATACTCAGCGAGGAGGGGCAGCTGAGGATGTATGAGTTTCAGATAGATTCAACTCCTGCAATACTTGTGAATGGAAGAGTTGCATTTGTTGGTGTCCCAACAATTGATGAGCTTAGGGAAATTGTATTTAAAGTTAAAGAGGAGGAAGTTGAAAGGACGAATTACTTCTTCTGAATGAATCTGCTTTTTTCAGCATTTCTGTCTCTGCAAAGAAGCACAACCCTACTGTCCTTCCTTTCATCCGAAATTATATAGCCTGTCTCCTCAGAGAGTTTTCTTGCAAACTCCCTTATCTCCTCATGCTTCGGCATATCATTCAAACTCAAACCTCTGTTATACCTTGCCCCACCAACGAAAACAAAGCTTTTTGGTTCAACGTAGTCAGGCTGTGCTTTCATTATCAGTTTTGCATACCCTTCTGGGTTCACCATATTCAACCCATTTACCAAAGTCAGTCTCAATACTTTTCTTGTTTTCAAAGAAGGGAAAAGCTCAAGAGTTTCATTAACGCCTTTCCATGCTTCCTTGTTTCTTGGGCGGCAGGTTTTCGCATAAGTTTCTTCATCAGGTGCTTCAAGTGACATATACAGCTGTGTTGGCAGAGGGTTAAGTTTCTCAATCATTTTCGGAAAGGTTCCATTTGTGACAACAAACGTGCTCATTCCTTTTTTGTGAAAAATTTCAATTAATTCAGATAGATATGGGTAGAGGGTAACTTCGCCAATTAAGCTTATCGCAACGTGCGCTGGGCTGTTTGCCTCCCTCCATCTTTCCATAACAACTTTTGGGTTACCTTTATAACCGGAAACAATTCTCCTCTGCTCCATGAGAAAACCATCCGCAAGCATCTCAGGTGAATCCCATTTTGGTTCTCTCATTTCATTCCACTTCACTCCAATGTCATCTGGCGATATCCTCCAGCAGAACCTGCATGCAAGGTTGCAGCTCACCATTGGGGAGCACTGAACGCACTGCCAGCTGTTAATCCCGTAAAACGTGTTTTTGTAGCATGTTCTCCTCCCAGTTATGCTCTCCCTCAACCACTTGCATGCTTTAACTGCGGAGTGGCTTCCAACTAAATGATAGTGCTGCTTTCTCATCTGCAGTGCAAGAGCTTCTGGCAGATACATAACACCAGATTTATTAATTATCGCAACAATATTTAATACGATTTACATGGGAGTGGTTATTAACTTCAACAGAAAAACAAAGGAGCTCACAGTCACCGAACCGGAGTCGGTGAGCTCGCTTCAAAACGGCCACTACGGAGTTATGAAGGGAGGGACAATTTACCTCTCACCCGAAGAAGCATTATACCTAATTGATATAAGGAATGCGAAATGCTATGATGAAGTTGGTAATGAGCTGCGCTTCAATGATGTTTCAGAAGCATTATACTCAAAAAAGTTGATGGCTCGCTACTTCACGTATAAGGATTGGAGGGATAGGGGGTTGATGATAAGGAGAATTGAGGAGGCAAAAGGAGCGTATAAGAAGAACCCTGTGAAAAAATATCCGTCAAGCGCCTTCTCCCCTCCAAAATACAGCATTGTTGGAATGTTCTTCCCAGAGGATTTGGTAACCGTAATTGACGATGAGGTTATTGGGAAGGAGCTGTATGAGAATTACTGGCTGGGGCAGTTTGGAAGCTACAAAGCCGAGCAGAGAGGCAAGCTGTGCAAGCTAGATATATATGAAACTCTTTTCATGCTGCACCACTGTGGTTTGAAGCTGAGAAATTTCAATGAAAGCAAAGTTAAAGCATATGCGAAGAAAAGAAGGCCGGAATTGCTTTATATGTATGAAGTTTATGAGGATTGGAGGTTGAGGGGCTTTATACTGAAAACTGGTTTCAAATTCGGCACCCATTTCAGGGTTTACTTCCCAAAAGCATCCCCAACAAGAAGTGGGGAGGAGTGGGTGCATTCAAAGCACGTGATTCACGTATTTCCAAGAGAAAGCAAACTGCTGATTTCGGAGTGGGCAAGAGCAATAAGAGTTGCGCACAGCGTGAGAAAAACATTCATACTTGCAATACCTGGAGTTAAGAGAAAAGCGAAAGCAAAGCTTGATTTTCTGCTTTATCATAGAAAGGAGGGTGGAATAGAGGTGCCTGGGAAGGATGAGCCTTCCTTTGCAATGCTCTCCCTCAGCGAGGAGGAGCAGATTGGAGGGGCAGAGCTTGCAGAGGCAATTGAAGCTGCAAAGAAGCTCGGTTTGGATTTGATACTCGCGATAAGCGATAGGGAAACCTCTGTCACTTATTATAGGGTGAGGAGAATAGAGCTTCCCGGAAGCAAGTATGAGTATTATGAGATAGAGTGGGAGCAACCATAAAAAAAAGAGAAAGCTATTTAAATAACTTCCAAGAAATTCTTTCAGTTGATTGAAAGGTGGTGTTGATGGGAAAATTCGTTATTGCGAAGCAGCTGGCTGGGAAGAAGCTGATAACTAATGATGGAGAGGAAATTGGAAAGTTTGTTGATGCGTATATAAGTGAAGTAACCGGCAAGATAGAATCGTTAATTGTTGAGCCGAATGTGGACAGCCCAACAGTTAGGAAAATGAAGAGGGAGGAGGGAATGCTTCTCATCCCATACTCCGCTGTGCTGGCTGTTTCTGACCATATAATTCTAGATAAGAAAGGACTTTGAGTTTGGGAAGTTTCTTATTCTACTTTTTCTTAATATGAAGAGGTGATTCCATACTCATTGGAGGAGCTGATGAAGCTGGCAGAGGATGCGTGTTGGGCCCGTTGGTAATCTGCGTTGCAATTGTTGAGAAGGAAAAAGAGGGAGAGCTTAGGAGAGTTGGAGTGAAGGACTCTAAGCTGCTCACCCCAAAGAGAAGGGAGAAGCTTGTTGGGAAAATAAAAAAAATATGCAAGGAAATTGCGGTTGTGAAAATAACCGCAAGCTCTCTTAATGAACTGATGAAAAAGCACAGTTTGAATGAGATAGAAGCGATGGAGATGGGGAAGCTTTTCTCCTCTCTGAAGCACCAGCCAGAGCTTATCTACGTTGACTCTCCCGACTCTGTTGAAGGAATGTTTCACGCAAGGTTAAAAAAATACTACAAAGGAAATGCAGAGCTTATCTGTGAGCATAAGGCGGATTTCAACTACCCAGTTGTTTCCGCTGCTTCAGTAATAGCAAAAGTTGAAAGGGATACTGTGATTGAACAGATAAAGAAGGAGTTTTCCTGCGATTTTGGGAGTGGTTACACCTCTGATGAGAGAACAATTGAATTTTTGAAAAATAACTTCCATAGACAACAACTACATAAATACGTAAGAAAGGAGTGGGAGACTGTGGAAAGGATGAAGCAGAGAAAGCTGAGTGATTTTGATGAGTAAATACCTGTTCTCCCTCACAATAATTCTCTCAATTCTATTTGGGTTGTTGTTGCCAGAAGTTTCTCTTCTCTGGAAGGATTACCTCAATCCCCTTCTTGCTCTTCTCATGTTCTTCTCTGCTTTAAGAGTTGAAAAAAGGGAGCTTGGGAAGGTTGATGTGAAAGGATTGCTTGTGCTGCTCTCACTAGTTTTCGTCATGATGCCGCTTCTTTCGCTCCCTTTCAAATTTTCAGAGCCAATGAGTTTTGTGGGTGTGCTCTTTGCGCTTTCCTCACCAAGCGCAGCTGCAACACCATTCTTTGTTTCTTTCCTTGGTGGCGACATAGCGCTCGGGGTTCTAGTCTCCTTCCTCTCCTCCCTTCTCTCCTTTTTGACAATCCCACTCACAATACAACTGCTCGCAGGTGCGGTGGTGCAGGTGGATAACAACAAAATACTTGGCCTTCTTGTCGAAGTTATATTAATTCCAATTTCAGCAGCATTTCTGACAAAGAAGCTTTTCAGAAGGGTAGCTGAAAAGATAAACAAACACAGAGATTATCAGCTTATTGTAATGCTCCTGCTTGCGTGGGGCATATTTGGAGTGAGCCACACCGCAATAGCTAACAACGAGTTGAAGCTTTTGGAGTTAACTGCGTTGCTGTTGCTCATACTGCTTTTTGGAGGTGTTGTAGCTTACTTTTTAGGCAGAAGGTATGGGAAGAAAACTGCAGTTACTTTTTTTGTTGCAACAAGCGTTAAGAATGCGATGCTTTCATTTGCGATAGTGCTGAAACTCTTTGGGGTTGCTGCTGCCATTCCAATGGTTGCAAACTTGCTTGCCCAACTGCTCATCATGGTTTCTCTTGAAATTTTTGGTGAGAAGCTTGCAGCTCTCTTCCAAAGTTCAGCAGGAATTCATTAAGCTTATCTCTCTCAATTGTTCCTCCAGCAGCTATGTTATGCCCTCCCCCAACTCCAATTCCCGCGCATGCTTTTCTCAACACTTCACCTAAATTCAACCCTCTTTCAACGAGCTTTCTTGTCCCCCTTGCAGAAATTTTTATTTTTCCTTCCTCATCAAATGCAACTCCAAGTATAGGTTTATCTCCCTCAAGAGCAGCTCCGTAAAGCATTCCAGCTATAACGCCTATCACCCCATCCTGAATTCTTCCTCTTCCGTCAAGAAAATAAAAGCTTCCAAAGTCTTCATAATTTGAAACTGCGTATAACATACCCTTTCTCAGCTCCTCCCTGTGCTCGTAAAGCATCCTTCTCGCTTTCTCCAGCGAGCCTTCTCTACCCAAGCAAACATTAATTCCAATTTCCGGTTTTCCATGTCTTCCGCACGCGTTCAGAAGGGTGCTGTACTCCTTCGCATCCCTCAGCTCAGTTCCCTCAGGCTGGTTAACCAATTCATAAACTTCACCAACAAGCTCATGGGCGGATTCAAATTTACCTTTTGAATACAGGTATGCGACAAGCGCTGAGATGAGCGTAACCCTTTCTTCAATAGACAGCTCAAAATACCTCCTCCATCCCCCCTCCCTTTTCAGCTCTATTCCAACCTCATTCAAAAATCTATGGCAGTTTCCCTCATTGCCAGTCAAGCCAGGGAGGAATGGCTCCGTGCAGTATGAGAGAAACCAGGGAAGAGGCCTGCCAATTCTTCCAAATATACTCAAATCAACATCGCACCTCAAAACTCTGTTTTCTATTCCCTCCCTTAGGATTTTTCTGTTCAAACTTTTGAGGGGAAGCTGCATGTCCCCAACTGCCCCAACAACAGCCAAATCAGCAAGCTCTGGTTTTCTGAAAACAAAGTAAGCAGTTCCGGAGGAGCTCAGCTCGCTTCCACCATCAAAGCCAAACAGATGAGGGTTTGCCTGCGTTGGGGTTTCAATGCTCTGATGATGGTCTATCACCACAAACCTCTTTCCTTTCAACTCCTCCCCAAGCAGCTCCACCCCTCCAAAATCAACGAAAATAACCTCCTCAGCTTCCTCAATTTCCTTTCTCATAACAAGCTTGCGCAGTGTAAGCATCTCATACTCCTTCCCAATGCTCTCCAGTGCTTTTGCAACAAGCGCACCAGCAGCCAACCCATCTGCATCATAATGGTTCACAATCAGAGGTGCTCTGAAGCTTTCTATCTTTTCCTTAACCTTCCTGCATCTCTCCAGAAATTCATCCATAATAAAATACCTCTGCAATTAAATAACTAAATTCTGAAACTCTCCGTGTTCCTTGGGATTATCACTTCATACCCCATCCTTGCAACTGCCTCTCCAAACAGCTTTGGTTTCTCCCCCTCTCCATGTATAACAAACACTCTTTTCAACTTCCTTATGCTTTTCACTATTTCAAGCAAACCCTTAAAGTCAGCGTGCGCGCTGAAGTGCGCCTGCTCCACACCCATTTTTATTTCAATTTCCTTTCCGTTTAACTCCACTTTTCTCTCCCCGTCTAACAGCTTTCTTCCAAGAGTTCCTTCAGCTTGGTAGCCAACCAGCACAAGCAGGTTATTCGGGTCACCAGCAAGCGCCTCAAGATAGCGCAGCACCGGCCCACCGGTTAACATACCCGAAGTCGAAACAATTATCGCGCTTCCTTCTTTCAGCACATCGCTCCTATCCTTCGTTCTTGGTGTTTGGAAGAATTTGCTTTTAAATGGGTCATCATCGCTCATAAGAATTCTTTTCTGTATTTCATCTCTGCAGTAAATAACATTCTGCCTGTATATTCTGTTTGCTTTAAGTATCATCCCATCAACAAAAATTGGAACTCTCTCAAGCACCCCGGAGCTCATGTAATTTTCAAGTATGAAGAGAATTTCCTGTGCTCTCCCAACTGCAAAGCTTGGTATTAAAACTTTTCCACCTTTTTTCACAGTTCTGTTTATGCTGTCGCAAAGCATTTTTGATGCGTTTTTAAGCGATGGGTGCTGGTCTGTTGGAGCTCCGTAAGTTGATTCAACAATCATATTCTCAGCAACAATGTTTCTTTCACCCTCCTCCAGCAGTCTGGTTTCCCTATCATTAACATCAGAGGTGAAAAGAAGAGAGGAGCCTCCCCTTACAAGCACCATTGCGCTTCCCAATATATGGCCTGATTTGTGGAAGGAGAACTGCAGTTTATCGCCAACCACCTCCCCATACTCCACCATCTTCCACATCCTCATCGCTTTCACTATATCGTTGTTGCTGAATTTCATCCCTCTGTTTATTCTCTGGTAATCCGCAAGGAGAAGCTGAGTCAAATCATGAGTTGGTTTTGTTGAATAAATCTCCGCTCTGCACCCTCTTGAATACATGTGCGGCAGATACCCAACGTGGTCTAGGTGGGTGTGGCTTATTGCAATTCTCCTCAGCTTCCTTACCTCTGAGTCACTTATCAGCGGATACTCATCAGTTTCCCCAAGCTTAATCCCTGCATCCAAAAGAAGGTTTGTTTTTCCCTCCTCAACAAGTATGCAGTTCCTTCCTACTTCATTGGCACCGCCAAAAAAAGTTATCTCCGTAAAATCACCTATAGAATTTATTAATTAAACGTCATAAGAGAATATCAGGTGATATATATAATAATATTCGCTGCAAACATCATCCCCTTCCTCAGGAAGAAGGAGGAGCAGCCGAAGGAGGAGCCTCCACCAAAGAAGTCAGATGAGGAGCTGGAAGCATACAAAAGAAGGGAGAGGATATACCAGAAGATAATTGAAAGGTACAGGGAGCTTATAGAAGCAGGGGAAAGCAAATCCATTCCTGAGTTAAGGAGCCTTGTGAAACCCCAAAGCTCCGCGGTGATTGAGGTTAAAGAGAAATTACTGCGCGAGTTTAAGGAGTACGATTATGAGAGAGATTTTCCAGCAGCTGCTCAGAAAGCATTTGAGTTTGTGAGGGATGAAATAAAAACAGAGCAGATACCAATTGAGTTCTGGTTAACTCCAAAGGAAATACTTGAGCTGAAAGCTGCTGATGAAATGGATAAGGCAATTTTTCTATGTTCCTTGCTTATTGCACTTGGGAATAAAACGGCGAAGGTTGTTGTTGAGATGAAAGGGGGTTTCAAGCACGCGTTCGTCATGTTCAGCTTCGGCAATAGGTTTTACTTGTTTGACCCTGTGCATAATATAAATTTGGCTGGAAGCAAGGAGATTCTTGAAGCCCAGGTATCAAGCGGGAGGGATGAGGAGAATAAAATTGTCTACGAGTTCAACGATGTTGAGTATAACGAGTGGTAAGTTTTTTATTAATTTACAGCTATAATTGAGAGAGCTGAGGTGTTGGTTTGATTGAAATCAACAGAGCAAGATGCATCTACTGCGGAGCGTGCGTTGGCGTTTGCCCAAAGCTTGCGCTTGTTTTGAAGGAGACGTTTGTTGAGTATGATGAGAAGAAGTGCATAAACTGCGGGAACTGTGCGAAAGCATGCCCGGCGAAAGCAATTGAGCTTAGGAAGTGAGTTTATGGTTGATTACGATGTGATTGTTGTTGGAGCGGGGCCTGGGGGTAGCTTTGCTGCAAAAAAAGCTGCAAAGGGAGGAGCATCTGTTCTACTAATAGACAGAAGAAAGGAGCTTGGTGCGCCTGTGAGATGCGGGGAGGGGCTCGGCTCGCATTGGTTGGATGAGCTTGGTTTGAAATTATCCAGAAATGCAATATCTGCTGAGATAAGCGGTTCTGTTCTTTACTCTCCAAATATGAAGAGAGCAGTGAAAATACAGAACCCAGAGACGAGAGGTTATGTGATTGACAGAAAGGTTTTTGACAAGGATTTGGCGATTGATGCTGGGAGGGCAGGGGCAGAAGTGATTGTGAAAACAGAGGTTTATGATGTTATAAAGAAGGAGGGGAAGGTTTGCGGGGTTAAAGCAAATAGAATGGGAGAGAAGTTTGAGGCAACGTGCAAAGTGCTGATTGCTGCAGATGGAGGGGAGTCAACTGTTGCGAGAAGGGCTGGCTTGAACTCAACTGCAACTCTATACGACACTGACTTTGGCATAGAATATGAGATGGTGAATGTTGAGTGCGAGGATTTGATTGAAATTTACTTTGGGTGGAGCATTGCTCCAAGGGGTTACGTGTGGGTTTTTCCAAAGGGGAAGGATGTTGCAAACGTGGGAGTGGGAATTGGTGGTTTGGAGAAAGGGAATGCAATTGATTATTTGGAGAAATTCATAAAGAATAACAAGCGTTTCAAGGATGCGCAAACGGTTGCAATAAAAGGTGGTTTGATACCTGTGGGAGAGCCTTTGAAGGAGCTTGTTGCAGATGGGTTGATGGTTGTTGGCACGGCTGCTCACCAGGTTGACCCAATTCACGGAGGAGGAATGGCTCTTGCGATGGAGGCAGGTGGAATTGCTGGGGAGGTTGCAGCGAAGTGCGCGCTGGAGGGGAAAACTGATAAAAAGAGTTTATATGAGTATGAAACCAAATGGAGGAAGAAAGCTGAGCCGAAGTTGATGAGAAGGTTGCGCTTGAGGAAGGTGCTTGAAAAATTAAATGATGATGATTTGAATGCAGTTTTTGAAAATTTGAATGATGAGGATTTGGATAAGTTGATAAAAGGGGATTATAAACCAGTTGTTGAGAAAGTTCTTCTCAAAAGGCCTCAGCTTCTTAAGGTGCTGAGCGCATTATTCTAGGTGGTTGGATGGAGTTGACACGTTTTGAAAAAGCCAGGTTGATTGGAGCGCGTGCTTTGCAACTTGCATCTGGAGCACCACCTCTCATAGAAGTTGAAAGCAAAGCTAACCCGATAAAGATTGCGTATATGGAGTTTGAGAAAGGGGTTATACCTCTTGTTGTTGTGAAGGAGAAAAACCAGTAGCAATTTATATACCTCCTCCTTTAATCAATAACATGAAAGCGCAAGCCGGAATAGAGTTCCTAACCTCTTATGGATGGGCGCTTCTTGCAGTTATTGTTTTTATCGTTTTTGTGTTTTATTTCATTTCAACTTTACAGCAAACCCCCACAGAATGCAACTTTGGCATGGAGTTTCCCTGCACAAGCTATCAGTTTTTCAAAAAAACTGATGGGACGATGAGAGTGGTGCTGAAGTTAACAAATGGAGTTGGGAGAGATATAATGTTTTACGATAAAAGGCAAGTTCTAACAGTTGAAAACGTTGGGAAGAGCGGGGTGAATAACTATACTGGCAACTGCACCGGTCCTGCGGATATTGTGAAAACAGGCGATGTGATACTCTGCATATTTGATATTAAGGATAAGCAGGTTGTCCCATCTGTTGGAAAATCAGCAAAGTTCAGCGTGATGTTAAATTACACAAGCTGCGGGGTTGGAGCGCTTTTCTGCATAAATGGAACAAATAGAACATCATACGGAAAAGTGGTTACAAACCTTGAGCTTATGCCTGCCGGCGTTGCTCCCTACTGCATGGATGGAGTGTGTAATGCTGCTCTTGGTGAAAATTATACAAACTGCGGATGGGACTGCCCACCACCAAGAGCGAAGTATATAACCGTTCTTGTTAACTGCTCCGATCCCTTCATAGATTCCTGTTCTACCTGGGAATGTAACTTGACTAAACCACTAAAAATTTACATTAATGTTAAAGACCAATTTAACTCTCCAATGAAGAATATCCCCGTTTTTCTTTATCTGCGAAATAACCCCTCATACTGCGATAACTGTGCGGATCCTGAATGTTTGTACTATACCATAGACCCCAACCCAACGTTCACTGATACATCAGGTAGTGCACTCTCAAATCTTTTTGTACATTGGTGCTCCGACACTTGTGGTGTTAGTAGTATCCTTATATTTGACTTAGTCGCAGCAACTGAAACGGCAACTGGTTTCGATAGTCCATGCTTAATCTCCTCAAACTGCCCACATTAATCTCATATAATACACAACACAAATAAGTGGTATTATGAAATTATCATCAACTCCCCAGTCTATACTTTCAGCAACTGAACAGATGAATGCGAGCACAACTCCGCTGAAACCAATAAATGGATAAGAAGCGAAAGAACTTACAATGAAAAAAGCAATGCTTCCCTCAAGAGTTTTCTTTTTATTGTAGAAAAACCTAGTGTTCCCCATTCTTCCAATAAGAGTTGAAAAACCATCCCCCAATGCAAGAATTGCAATGGAAGCGCAAATAAAGTTTAAATCACCAACGAAGGAGAGAAGCAGTAAAACACCCATTCCATACCAGAAAGCGCCGTATGCAGGCAGTGCGTGAGGCCTTTCAAATGTTTCAAGCAAATAATCAACAACCGGAAGCTTTCTTTTCTTAAGCTTCATATCAATAATCCAAAGCCCAATAAGAAAAACTGCAAAAAGCACTCCTTCTATTAACTCACGGTTTCCCTCCCCCCGGAGGAGAAGAGCAGCGATGAGGAGCAAGCCAAACGTTATATGGATAGCTCTCCTGCGTATCTCAAGCATGCCTCAACCACCTTCTCAGCAATGTGATACATGAAAATGCCAACAACTGCACCGCCAATAACATCATTCAAAGTATGAACTCCCAAGTACATTCTGCTTAAAACAACAATAAATGCACTGGCATAGTAGAATGGAAAAGCAGCTGTTCCCAAAGAAAAAAACACAAATGCGAAAGCAACTGCGGAGTGCCCGCTTGGGAAGGAGTAATCAGAAGGGCACCAAACTTTTGTGTATACATCACACGGTCTTGGTTGTTTATAGATATTTTTAATTGATGAAACAGACAGGTAAACAAGCAACAGCCCAACAACAAGCGATAATACTCTTCTTTTGCCTGTTTTTTTATAGAAGAAAATTAATGAAAGAGGGAGAATGAAATACAAATAATAATCAACGTAAAGGGAAAGAACTGTGAAAAGCTCAATCTTCTGGTTTGCGATGAACTGTGTAATAGGGCCAGCAACCTGTCTTACGCCAAGCTCAGTCAGAGTAGCCATAAATTTAAATGGAACAGTTAATAAAATAGTGGTTGCATGTATGAGCTGAAGCTTGTTGGAAACGCGCTGCTCAAAAGGAGGGTTGTGCAGTGCGAGATTGGGATAAGTGAGGGAAAAATAGCCAGAATAGGAAGAAGTATAGGGGAGGCTGAGAAGACAGTTGCTTTCAAAAATGAGTTAATACTGCCCGGCGTAATTGACATACACGCCCACTTCCGCGATCCTGGAGCAACTTACAAGGAGGATTGGGAGAGCGGAAGCAGAGCAGCTGCTCACGGAGGAGTGACTCTTGTTTTCGACATGCCAAACACCATGCCACCAACAACAACTCTTCAGAGAGTTGAGGAGAAAAGAAAGATTGCTGAGGAGAAATGCAAGATAGATTTCAGAATATGTGGGGGAGTTAGAAAGGGAAACATTCACGAGCTTGCAGGGATGGCAGGTGCAGTTGGCGCATACGGGGAAATATTCATGTGCGAATCCTTTGGGGAGCTTCAGATAGACAAAGCAGAGCTTTACGAAGCGTATAAAGAAATAGCAAAAACAGGGAAGGTTGCAATAACGCATGCTGAGGATGCGGAGATAAACATTCATCTGGCTGAGAAGTTTAAAAAGAAGAGCGACCCAGCGATACACTCACAGGTAAGGCCAGCTTTTTCGGAAGCAATTGCAGTTGCAACAGCGCTGCAGCTTGCAAAGGAAACAGGTGTGAAGTTGCATATAACTCACGTTTCAACAGCAGAGTCCATAAGACTTATAAAAAGTATGAAGAAGAAGGTTGATGTGACGTGCGATGTGACGCCCCATCATCTATTCCTAACAGAAGAAAATATGAAGGAGCTGGGGAACTTTGGCAAAGTAAATGCCCCTCTGAGAAGCCGAGAAGATCAGGAAGCTTTGTGGGAGGGAATAGCAAGGGGAGTTGTTAATATTGTTGCAAGCGACCATGCCCCTCATACAAAGGAGGAGAAAAGAAAACATTACTGGGAAGCACCTGCGGGTGTGCCTGGGATTGAAACAATGCTTCCGCTTATGCTCACCGCAGTTAAAAGAAAGTTGATAACTCTCTATCAGCTTACAAAACTTATGTGCATCAACCCAGCAAAAAGAATGGGTTTATACCCACAGAAAGGGGTGCTTGCAGAGGGAAGCGATGCGGATATTGTTGTGGTTGATTTGAAAAAGAAGTATGAGATACATGGGAAGGATTTATACACAAAGTGCAAGTGGACTCCTTTTGAAGGGTTCCAGGTTGTCGGAATGCCTGTTATGACAGTTTCAAGAGGAAAGATTGTATACAGCAAGCCTCTTCAGTCAAAGATTTATTAGTTTTCTGCTCTCCTCAAGAGTTTTTTTGTTATTATACTTTTTCAGAATTGAAGCAAGATATCCTTTGCTTTTCTTTTTCAGCTTCTTCACTTCTTCAAGCAGAAGTGGAAGCGCCCTTGTTACTTCATCAACTATTGTTATATCTGCTTTAACAGCAGTCCTTGAAAGTGGGTTTAAATCAACTGCAATTGTTCTTTTCCCCATCCTCACAAGCGCCTCACACCTATCCCCATCCTCAAGTGGAATTAAAACACAATCTGCTTTGTAAATTCCCTTCCTGCTCACCTTTCTTCTTTCGCTGAAAAGCTCAGGTATTCTCGCAGTTGCATCGTTTACTCCTAGCACTTCCTTCACGCCAGCCTTTCTAAGCTTTTTTGCTATTTTTTCAGCTCTTCTCTGAGTTCTGTAGAATAAATTCACTTCAACTTTGCAGTTCAACTCCTTTGCAAGCTTTGCAATTTCTTCTGCTGCAAGCGCTGCAGCATTTCCATTAACAGAAATCACCGGATGCTTTGCGAGAAGCAGTGCGGCTGCAGCTGCCCTTATCGCCTTTCTGGCTGGCTTTCTTGTTCTCTCGCCAAGAAGATAGTCAAAAGCCTCCCCTCTTCCATGGGCAATCAGACCAGCTTCGCAAACAATACCTTCTCTGTAACCCCTTATGAGCTTCTCTCTCAGAAGAAGGGATTTTCTTCTTGGGTGGTTCTCAGGTATCATACTTCTATTTTTTATGACTAAGCCTTAAATACTTCATTCTCCAGAAATTTAGGTGGTGAACAAATGAGAAGCAGGTTCCTTACCTTCCTGTTTCTGGTGAGCGTTGTCTCTGCGGCACAGCTTGAAATTGAATTGGTTGGCGCTCCTTACTTCTCAGGGTGCAACTGCAAGGCGGATGGCACTCCAAACACCATGGAGATTTCCTTCTCCCTCCAAAACCCATCCTACCGCACTCTCTATCTTTCGTATGAGTGGTATGATTTGAGCACAGGTTCCTTCAGAAAGGGGGAGAAGCTGAGATGCAGCGGTGGGACAACCACTGTTCCGCCAAGAGGGTATACAAGCTGTTCACTATCACTGGCGACCATGATGGGCGGTTTAAACGGCACCGCAAAGACATGGGTTAAAGCGATTGGAAGTGATGGGTTTGAGGAGTATATGAGGATGGTTGAGGTTACGCTTGACTACCATACATCGCCGTATGAGGAGAATATTGTTTCAAGGATGAAGGAAGTTGAGTTTGCTATGGAGAAGTTCAACGTTGAGCTTGGGAGCAGATGTTATAATAACTTGTGTTGCGGTATGAACCGAAGTCTGCAGTTCCTCCAGCATTCCCTCTACAATCTGTATAATGCGAACACTTCCCTCAGGGTATGCAGCCTTACTTCTGCGTGGAATTATGTGCTCAACGCATCAACTCTTCTTCAGCAGGCAAACGCATCTTTTATGCAGCTTAAAAAGAACTGCACGGATGCAGTTTCACTTATAAACAGCACAAAAGCAAGAGTTGCCTCAGTTGCAGAGGTTGTTCTGCAAGGTAAAAAGTGCGGTGCGAACGTAACCCTTTCTGAAGCAGCTCTGCGAAGCGCAAATTCCTCTTTGAAGGATGCTGAGGAGGCAGTTTCGGTTGATAATTATGCTTTGGCTTTCTCAAAATTGTCTTCTGCAAACGAGTCAATTCTGCTTTCAGTGAAATCAATAGGAAAGTGCATTGAAAATAAAACAAACCAAACCGTTATCCCACCAGCAGTTCAGAATACAAGTAAGGAGGAAGAGCAGCCACCTGATTATACCTTATTGATTATTGGAGGGGCATTTCTCATAATCATCATTATTATTGCGGCTGTTGCTGCGCTGCTTCTGTCAAGGGTGAAAGAGGTAAAACCAACCAAAACAACTCCGCAAGCTCCTCCCTCCCCGCCTCCTTCAATTCCACCCATGACAGAGGATTTGGAGAAGGAGTTCAACGAGTGGCTGGAGTCACATTCCAAGAAGAAATAGTGCCAAGGGCGAGATTTGAACTCGCGACACCCAGATTGCCCACATCATCGCTTTTCGCTCATCACTCATTAAGCTGAGCTTATGAGTCTGGTGCTCTAACCAGGCTGAGCTACCTTGGCCCTTGGCATATTAGTTGTGAAGTAGAAAATTTAAAAGAGTGAGGGGAGAAAAGACGATCATGTTCCAGAGTTAATCACCAGTGCAACATGCGAGTGAGACCTTCTACTTACATCACCTACCAAAACGCTTATATTTCTTATTTCCGAAATATAATTCTGAAAACCGAAAGTGATGTGATGTACCTTGAAAAAATCCTCGGCACAAGCACGAAGGTAAGCGTCCTGAACCTTCTCGTAAACTCTCCAGACAAGCGTTACATTGAGAAGGAGCTAGCCAGAAATGCCGGAGCCGCCATCTCTGAGATAAACCGCCAGATGCCGGAGCTTGTTGGAAGCGGGCTGGTGCACCTTGAGAGGGTTGGCAAGACAAAAGTTTACTCCATAAACCGAAAGCATTTCCTCTTCCGCTCGTTGGAGCGGTTATTCAAGGATTTGGGAAAAGTCTACCTTGAAGCTGCAAAGAGAATAACAGCATTTGCAGCCTCGCACTCAAAAAGCCTTGAAGCAGTCATCCTTATAGGGAGCGTAGCAAAGGGAAAAGCAAGGAGCGACATAGCGCATTCGCCGAGCGATATAGACATGGTCTTCATACTAAGGAATGATGAGGAGAAGGAGAGGCTTTTCAACAGTTTGATTGACTACATAAATAATGAAATCAGCCTTGCTTATGGTTTCATCTGCTACCCGCTAGTAATGACAAGAAAGGAGTATGTTAATGCGCTTGAGCGGAAGGATGGTTTCATAACAACTGTTCAAACTGAAGGAGTTGAGCTTTATGGCAGAAAGCCGAGAAGATTTGGTCAGATGGGCGCTTGAGAAGGCTGAGGAATACCTGCTCTCCGCCAAGAAGAATCTGGAGGAGGACAGGCTGTTCGTTGCGGCAGAGGAGATATTCCGCGCAATAGAGAACTCGCTGGAGGCAATGCTTTACGAGGAAGGAATAAAAAAGATAACTTACCCCGGCAAGGAGAGGGAGTTCAGCGGCAGGCTCGCGTTGCAGTTCCTCGTGAGGGATAACCTCCTCAGAAAGAAGATTCTCTCCGAAGCGGAATATAATGAATACCTTGCCTGCGCCGCCAAGCTGCACCAAGCTGGCTACCGCTACGGCTCTTTTGATGAAAAGGAGCTTGAGCATGCGCTGGAGTATGCGGAAGATCTTTTTCACAAGGCGCTCTCGCGGAAGTAGTTGGAGTTGCTCACAAATCACGCACAAATATGATACGTAGAGGAAAAGTTATGGTATTCATTTGGTTAAAATGTTTGCTACCTTGAATAAGGAAAAAAAGAAACGATTATTGAGTTATAAATTAAAGTAAACTTAAACCGAAGTGAGTGACGAGCCATAGCCCACCTTTTGTTTTAGACAGCATTTGACTAAGCGGCTCAAAGCCTTGCATCGCACATCTCGCTTTTGCAACGGGCGCTTTTCACCTGTCCTGATTCATCTCATTGCTTCATTCTCATTTGAATCAGCCAGTCTTGTTTCTGTTCCCGTCCGAACCTTAGGTTCCCAAGCTTTCGCGATGGGTGGAACTTCCTCCCTTGCGGGAAAGCTGTCGGCTCATCACTCGCTTAACATTATGAATTAGGAAGTTTAAATAACTTTTTAAACTCGCCAGCAGATAAAACTTAGGTGATTTTATGCCAGATTTTATCCTTGCATCAGTTTTATTCATAATACTCTTCTTCATAATTTTTGGCATAGCATTGTTTTTCAGGCTGGCGAGAATTGCGGTGAAATGGCTGGTAACAATCATCTTAAACTCTCTTGTTGGAGTTGTTCTATTCTTCCTCCTTAAACTTATAGGGATAAACATACCTCTCTGGCCGCACATCGTGCCAGTTGCACTGCTTGGCTTGCCCGCTCTTGCAACAATGCTCATTCTAAAATTTTTTGGAGTGCCGGTTTTCTAGCTGAAGTCAGTGAGTTTGCTCTGACTGCTCCTCACTTTAACTCTACCAAGCATGCTCTGCATCCCCTTCACAATTCTCCTCATTTTCCTCTCTCTGCTCCTTGAAACCCAGTAATAAGCCTCATCTCTCGTCCCTTTTGTTATCAATATTACAACTTCTCCAGCTCTTGTCCTTGCAGTTCTTCCCCTTCTCTGTATATTCCTTATCTCGCTGGGGATTGGCTCGTAAAAAACAACGGTGTCAACAGCAGGTATATCCAAACCTTCCTCTCCTATCGAGCTTGCAACCAGGACATTGAACTCCCTGTTTCTAAATCTCTCAATTGTGCGCTTCTGCTCCTCCTGGGTAACTCCCTCCCTCTTCCCAACAAACCTCTCAGCTTTAACGCCAGAAATTTTATTCAATTCTTCAACAACCTTTCTAATCTGATCCCTGTACTGAACGAAAACAATATACATTCTATCTTTTCTTTCTCCTATCAGCTGGCAAAGCTTTTCAAGCTTGGGATGGTCAAACTTCAGCTCTGACGCCTTTTTCAAAGCAAGCTTAATTCTCTCATCCTTCAGTATTCTCACCACCGCTTTGCTTTTCTTCTCCTTACTCTCCATTCTATTGAAAAACTCTATAAAAGCAGATGCGCCCTGCGTTTCAAGCAGCTCATGCGCATGCAGTAAATTCATAAGCGCTGCGTGCTGCGACAACCCCATATACCTAACTCCACCAGTGCTCCTCTCAATTCTCTCCCTCACCTGTAGTAAAACTTTTTTGCTTAATGAGCGAAAGCTCTTCGCCCTTATCCACTCAAACTTCCTCAGAACTTCCATCCTCTCCTCTATTATTGCTTCAAGCAACTTCCTTATCTCATCCATCTCGGCTGGCAGTTCAACAGTTTCCCATTTTATTTCAATTGGTTGAACGTATTTCCTTACATCCTCATCCATTTCATCTCTTATCTCTATGTTTTTCACCCCAAGCAGCTGGCTCATCGTTTCAATTTTCTCCTTTGAGCTTCCCGGAGAAGCAGTTAAACCAAGCAGGTGCAACCCTTCCTTTCTGCACTCCTCAGCAACAAATGTATACGCATAGTTGCCAACAGCTCTGTGCACCTCGTCAAGCACCACCAACCCAAAATTCAGCTTCATTCTCCCTTTCTTCAAATCATTTTTCACGCACTGCGGAGTTGCAACAACCACCTTTCCAGCCTCCCACATCCCTCTGCGTTTTTCGGCGTTCAGCTCTCCTGTTATAAGAACCACATCCCCACTCTCAAGCTTCATCAGCTCCTCAAAGCTCTTCCTGTGCTGCTCGCAGAGTGGTTTTGTTGGCGCAAGGAAGAGCACTCTTTTCCCTTCCTGCAAATATCTATCTGCAACAAGAAGCGCAATTGCAGTTTTCCCAAGCCCAGTTGGGAGTATCACTAACGAATTCCCTTTTGCAAGCACGTTTTCCGCTATCCTGCGCTGGTACTCCCTGGGCGCGATTCTTTCGTATCTGAAGTAACTTTCGCTCACTTTCCACCTCTTCAAATGTATTTGAGCGAAAACACTATTTAACTACTGCTGTTTGTTGCTCCAAGCATTCAGTTTTAGGCTTCAAAATTATTGTTCGGTGAAAACCTAACAAAAACGTATAGAGTATAAATAACCTCCTCACTTAACTATTTGGTGGTATTATGAAGCCAAAGTTTTTCTTTGTGGCAGTTTTTCTGCTTACAACTCTTGTCGCTTCTGATGGAGTGGTGATACCGCACCATCACGAGGATCCGTATCCGCTTATACTCAATCACTATGTAACCGTTACAATAAATGATACGTATGCCTACACTCGTGTTGAGCAGGAGTTCAAAAATGATGGTTACAGGGATTTGGAGGGAACATATGTTTTCCCAGTTCCAGGCGGAGGAATAAGAGATGTTAAATTAATAGTTGACGGCAAAACACTTGAGGGAAGATTGCTTGGAAAAGAGGAGGCAAAGAAGCTTTACCAGCAGTATGTAATTGAGAGAAGAGATGCCTCGCTGCTTGAATATGTTGGAAGGGATGCATTCTCCTCAAGTATTGTTCTTCCAAAGGGAAAAGTTGTCAAAGTAGTTATAACATATGAGCAGATAATTCAATCCAGCGGAGGGGTTTACTCCTACATGTATCCGCTCAGCCCAGAAAGGTATTCAACAAAGCCAATAGACCCAGTGAATATAACGGTTAAAATAAATGCGCCAGGCACCCTTGGCTTCATTTACTCGCCAACCCACAATATAACAGTTGAGAGGGAAGGGAAAGGAAAGGCAACAGCTACTTATTATGAGGAGAAGGTTCTTCCTGATAAGGATTTTCAGTTATACTACGGGATTACAGAAAGGGAGTATGATGTTAAACTGCTTGCTCACAAAACAGGGGAGAGCGGTTACTTTCTTCTTTTCATCTATCCTTCAATTGTTAACCAAACCTCACTGCCAAAGGACGTTGTTTTCGTAATTGACACCTCTGGCAGTATGGAGGGGGTGAAAATTGAGCAGGCAAAAAGAGCTTTGAAATATGGGTTGGATAAGCTGAATGGAGTGGACAGGTTTGACGTGATTGCTTTCTCAAGCACCCACAAAGCATTCTCAGGGAAGCTTGAGGGAGTTGCTTCAATTAAAGAGGCGAAGGAGTTCATAGATAATTTGATTGCTGAGGGCTCAACAAACATCCAGGACTCGCTTCTGGCAGCTGTTCAGGAGTTTCAGAATGACTCAAGAGTGCACATAGTAGTTTTACTGACAGATGGAAGGGATACAACTGGGCATTCAAGAGCAGAGATAATAAAGAGTTTGAGTGGAAAAAGCGGTTTCAAAGTATTTGTGTTTGGAGTTGGGGATGATGCAGACTTTGAACTGCTGGATAAGCTGGCAAATGAATTTGGGGATGGAATTCCAACATATATAAAGAATGAAGCAGAGCTTGAGGTTACTTTGAAATCATTTTACGATAGAATAGCAACACCTCTTCTCTCCAATGTTAAATTGAGATTTGATTACCCTGTTTACGATGTGCTCCCAAGGAGAATACCTGATGTTTTTCTTGGAACCCAGCTGGTTGTAGCAGGAAGGTATAACGGCTCTGGACGTGCAGTAGTTCATCTTGAGGGGTTTGTTGGCGAAAGCAGAAAGGAGTGGACGTATGAGGTATACTTCCCTCAAAGCTCGTCAAACAGCTTTGTTGAGAGAACATGGGCATTGAGAAGGGTTGGCTATCTGCTTGACCAAATAATGCTTGAAGGAGAAACCCCTCAGCTGAAGCAGGAGGTTACTTCACTTGCAACGAAGTATGGGATACCAACTCCCTACACCTCCTATCTTGTAGTTTCACCAGAGGGAACAACAAGAAAAAGAGATGTAGGTATTATGCCGATGGCAGCTGCAGTTGGAGGAGGGGCGTTTGGAGTTACAAGTGCGTACAAATCAGCAGAAAGCACAACTGGAATTGCGCAGTATGTTGAAGGAACAAAAGCAGTAGGCGATAAAACTTTTGTTTCAGTAGGAGGAGTTTGGAAGGATACTGCGTGCGGTGAGGAGCAACCAACAAGAACAGTTTCATTTGGTTCAGACGAATATTTTGAGTTGATAAACAACCCAGAAACGGCAAACTATCTTTCTGTTGGAGAGGATGCTATACTCTGCAGCCAAGGTGAAGTTATACAGGTTGTCCCATCTGAAACAACGCAAACGCCGGGAATAACACAAACAAATGCAACCGGTGGAGGGACTCCTGAGCTTTCATCCATCATCCTTATCCCAGTCAGCATAGCACTTGCATTCTTTGTTGTTTTCATTCTCCTCAATATACTGAAAAAATACTCCCCGCAGGAGGGGGATGAGGCGGAGCTTCACAAGGTTCTTTCATCTGAAACAAGGTTGCAGATACTGAACACGCTTGCAGAGGGGGAGAGAACGCCAACTGATATAAGCTCAAAGCTGAACAAAAGCAAAGCAACAATTGTTGAGCACTTGGACAAACTCAGGGAGGCGGAGCTTGTTGAAAAGATAGAAGTTGATGGGAGGAAGTGGGTTTTCTACAAGTTGACTCCAAGAGGAAAGTCGCTGATAAAGAAAGGAGGTTAGCGTTTCACTCCAATTTTTGAAAGGTGTGATAGAAATCTTATAAGTGGGTTTGTGAGCTTTCCTTCAGCCTTTGTTTTTCTTTTCATTATTGCTTTCCTGAACTCCTCAACCCCATCTGCTTCAGCGTGTGTATACGCATTTCCAACCTCCCAGCACGTATGCGCATCGCTCCCCCCTATTTCCGCAAGCTTGTGCTTTCTAGCTAATTCCAAAGCATTTCTGTTTTGAGAGTTGAAATACATTCTTGAGTTGAAAACTTCAACCGCATCCACCTTTTTTGCAATTCCACCTAAATCTGCTTTCATACCTCTCCAGAAGCAGAACGGATGGGGCAGAGCTGCGATTCCCCCCTGGCTTGCTATTTCATCTAAAACGTTGCCAAGCTCCCCCCTTTTAACCTCCTCAGCAAGAAAGTAGCCTAGCACTTCACCTATTACCTTTCCGTTCTGCTCAACTTCAATCTCCTCCCCAAGTATAACCACTATCCCCGCCCTCACTCCTTCATTTAACATTTTTATCCATGCATCTGTTTTATTATGGTCTGTGACAGCAACTCCATCAAGCCCTCTCTTTTTTGCATATTTTATTATGCTTTCTGGCTTGCAGATTGAATCGCCAGAGTAGATTGTGTGTATGTGCATATCGACTCTCATTCAATCACTCTGCATTTCTTATTGTGAAAAGCATTCTTTGCATAACTGTTATTATTGAAAGCACGCTTGCCAAAGCAATTGAGTAAGTAAGATATAATGGGTTGAACCTATAAAGCGCCATACCAATGAATATCAGTATGAGGCGTTCAGCCCTTTCCAAAACTCCTGGCATGCGCGAAACAACTTCGCTATCCCGTATTGCTCTTCTGTAAACTGCGTATGCTCTTGAGTAGCTCACCATAACAGAGCCGAAGAAGAGCAGGAGCGCAATCCAGAGGAAGGAAGGAGTTGTGAAACCACCAATAGCTAAATCAGGTATCCCGTGAAGCATTATCCCAATCAGAAGCAACCCCTCAACAACTCTATCCATCATACCATCAAGATACGCTCCAAGGTTGCTCACTGTTCCAGTCACCCTTGCAACTCCCCCATCTATTGCATCTATTAAAGCTGAAACTGCAAATAGAAGCAGAGCAGCATCCATTTGTTTATACAAAAGAAAAACAAAACCAAGCAAAGCAGGCACCAGTGAGAGCAGAGTCCACGTGTTTGCAGAAATTGGAATTTTTGAGAAAATTATTCCAAGTTTAATGCTGACTCTATTGCAAAATTCCCAGAAGCTTGATTTCAGCACGCAACCACCTGAGAAGCAGCTACTCTATTCTACCTGAAATGTCGCCAGTAACCTTATGATCCATGTTTGTTTCCAAATCAATGTAATGAATGTATATTTTTCCTTTGTAATACTGATCCATATCGCCAGGCCCAATCATGCTGCCATCTGATTTCCAGCAGGGAAGTGGTCTTGGAGCAGTTGAAGTTCCATTAAGTGGTTTGTGGCTTCCTGATGGAATTGTGACGTTAGATGCGTTCAGGAAACCAGGTAATGGACTGAAGTCAGTCAGCGTCCATGTCTCAGCAGTTGTGCAGTTGAACCCAACCACCTTTATATCATGCCCAGTTGCCTGTCCCAAATCGAGGATTAAACCACTTGCATCAGAGGTGTTTGCAGTGAGCTTATACGCATAGCAGGTGAAACCAGGTGACTGGAAGCTGCAACCGGAAACTCCTCTGGGGCTGAAAACTCCCAAGTAAAACAGCACTCCAACAACTACCAGCATTATCAGTATTGCCCATCCATAAGTTATAAGATACTCCATTGCCGCCTGCGCTCTTCTCATCTGCTCACCACTTCTATTTCTTCTCAGCTGTTTATAAATTTATTCATACCTTGCAACTATTTTACCAACAATGGAGTGGGAGAATCCCGTGTCTGCTTCCGTGTATTTTATATAAATTCTTCCGCTGTAAAAACTCCCCGCGCTTCCAGTTGCAATCTCACCGCCAACTCTGTAGCAAGGTTCCTCTGAAACAACCGTTTTCAGCTCTCCATCATTCATATAAACATCCATTGCTTTTGTCACCATTGCATCATTGCTCTGAGCCGTGCAGTTGAAACCAGTCACCCTTATTGGATGCCCAGTGGTTTGCCTCATCATAAGAACTAAACTTCCATTCTGCCGTATATAGAAATCAGTGCAGTACAAATCAACAGTAAGCTCACAGTGAGGGGTGACTGTTTGGTTAGCATTCCAAACATAGTAAACAGCTGCGAGAACAACTAGGACTATTATGAATGCAACTGCATAAACAGAAAGATACTCAACTGCGCTCTGCCCCCTCATCATAAATCAATTTTCTTTCTCTCATTTAAAAACATTCCTTATAATTAAATATCACGTTTGAGAAATAGTTTTATGTCTGTTTTTGAGGATGCGGGAATACAAAAGGCGCTTGGGAGATACGTTGAAGTTATGAGAGATGAGAAGCCAGCTCGCTTCATGCTGTGTAAATCCATCCCCGCAAGAATTTCAGATAATTATAAGGAGTGTTGGGAGGAGCACGAGAGATTAATTAAAAAATTTCCTTCTCTTCTTAACCAACCAAAACAGAAGGAAGTTCACCCGAATTTACTTGAGTTGAAGCAGCGCATTGCTGAGAAAATGCTTGAGAAGTGTGAGTTCTGCGAGAGAGCCTGCAAAGTGAATAGAAAAAAAGGTGGGCTTGGTTGGTGCAGAGTTGCTTCTGACTCACGCGTTTCATCTGCGTTCG
The DNA here is from genome assembly GCA_038871515.1 of Candidatus Micrarchaeia archaeon. Classification (GTDB taxonomy): domain Archaea; phylum Micrarchaeota; class Micrarchaeia; order Burarchaeales; family Fermentimicrarchaeaceae; genus JAVZHX01. Next base: position 331,595 of record JAVZHX010000001.1, on the reverse strand, counting down.
AGCACATTGGGGAGGAGCCAGAGCTGGTTCCCTCCGGAACAATCTTCTTTTCAGGTTGCAATATGAGCTGCCAGTACTGCCAGAACTGGGAGATAAGCCAATACCCCCAGAGTGGTTCAGTCTGGTCTCCAAAAAAGATTGCGGAGTGGGTTGAATACCATAGAAAATTTGGAGTGAGAAATTTGAATCTTGTCGGAGGTGAGCCAACCCCGAATTTACATAACATACTTGCTGCTTTGAATGAATGTGAAGTTAACATTCCGGTTATATGGAACAGCAATATGATTATGTCTGAAAAAGCAATGGAGCTGCTGAACGGAGTTGTTGACGTATACCTTGCTGACTTTAAGTATGGAAATGATGAATGCGCAAGGAAGCTTTCCCTTTTCCCAAAAGGTTATTGGAAAACCCTCACAAGAAACAGCCTTCTTGCAGTTGAGCATGCGGAAATACTCTACAGGCATCTTGTTCTGCCCAACCACGTGGAGTGCTGCTCAAAACCAGTTTTAAACTGGATAGCAAAAAACCTCGGCGATAGGGTTAGAGTTAATATAATGAGCCAGTACAGACCGGAGTACAGAGCAATGCAGATACCTGAAATTTCAAGAAGGATAACAAGGGAGGAGTATAACGAAGCAGTGAGCTATGCAAAGAGCATTGGGCTGTGGAATGTGGAAATTCAAGGATTACACTTTTTTGAGTAATTAAATTTAAAAGAGTAAAAGTTCTATTGCTGAGTTATGAAAACATATAAGCTGACTGCCGTTGCTATGCTATCCGCGATAGCAGCAGTCTTTCAATTCTCTCATGGAATAATAGGAATACAAACTGGGTTTGGGATGACTGTTGATTTGGTTGGAGTTCCGATAATGCTCGCCTTCTTTCTTTTTGGGCTTGATGCAGCTTTCTATACATCCATTCTCACAGCGCTTATAATAACACTCATATCACCTGAAACATGGCTTGGGGCGAGCATGAAGTTCGCAGCAACAGTTCCAATGTTCCTCATCCCTGCTTTCTGGATGCTTTCTGTAAGAAAGGGTTTCACTCTTGGCAGAGTTTTAATAAACATCTTCTTCGCGCTTTTCATCTCTCTTATGCTATTTTTGGTTTCAATACACATCAACCTTATCGGAAAATCCACCCTTCCGCTTTCAAACACCACAGTTTACCTCCTCCCCCGTTTTGAAGCTGCTGGTTTTTCAGGGGTGCGTGTTACCGTTTCAGACATTCTGCTTGGGTTGCTTCCAATACTTGCTATAACGGTGTTCTGCTTTATTCTTCTTCATTTCTGGGGGAAATACTCAAAGGGGTTAACCCCGCTTGTTTTTGCAGATGCCCGGGCTGTGGCGATACTGCTCATCATCAGCATACTTGTCAGGGGAATAGCGATGGTTGTTTCAAACTACTACTTCGCAGGACCTCTTTTCTTCCACATCTCCCCAGAGAAGTTAATGGCATCTGTTCCCTGGTACCTAATATTTGGTTGGAATGCTTTTCAGGGTGCAGTTGAAACAATACTCGCCTGGATGCTTGCTTTTAAATTTGGGTTTGTAAATAGATATGCAAGGTGGTAAGCTGATCACCATACGCAACCTAACTTTCTCGTATACTGGAAAAAAGGTGCTTGAGAGAATAAATCTTTCCATACCAAAAGGCGACTTTATTGGTATCATTGGCCCGGTTGGCAGCGGAAAGAGCACGCTGCTTCTTACGATGAATGGGGTTATACCAAATTTAATACAGGGAAACTTTCGCGGGGAGGTTGTTGTTGATGGAATGAACACGAAGCAAACAAAAGTGAGTGAGCTTTCTGAGAAAGTGGGGATAGTGCTTCAGGATCCGAACTCCCAAATATTCTCAATGAAAGTGAGAGACGAAGTTGCATTTGCTCTTGAAAACAGAAAGCTCCCGAGAGAGGAGGTGAGGAGAAGAGTTGATAAGTATCTACGTTTATTTGGCTTGCACTCCTTCATCAATGATGACCCAAACAACCTTTCAGAGGGGCAGAAGCAGAAGCTTGCGATTGCATCAACTCTTGCTATGGAGCCAGAGGTGATACTTCTTGACGAGCCCTCCTCCAGCCTTGATTTTGGTGCTGCAGTTGAGCTGTATAAATTTCTTGGGAGTTTGAACAAAGAGGGAAGAACAATTGTTGTTGTTGAGCACGATACGGAGATGTTGCTTGAAAATGCTAAAAGAGTGATTGTTTTAAAAGATGGGAGAATAGCGCTTGATGGAGCTCCCAGAAAGGTTCTTTCTAATCCAAAAATTGAGCAGTATGGTTTGAAAATTCCGTGTGTGCTGAAGAGGGTAAGAAATTGATTGCATACATCCCACGAAATTCATTGGTTCATAAAATTGACGCAAGGGTGAAAATACTCTACTTAATATTTCTTCTCTTCCTGCTTATCCTTAGACAGAGTTTTGAAATCCTAATCGCAACATCCCTGGTTATACCACTTCTTTACATCATCGCTGAAATACCGCTGGCGCAACCAGTTAAGGATTTGGGAAAAGGTTGGCTGCTCATACTGCTTCCTGCAGTACTGCATATACTAATTCACTCCTACTCAGGAGCTTTGCTTGGAGTTCTCACCTCCCTATTTTTTCTCAATATCTTCTTAATCTCACTGTTGATGGTATACACAACAGAAATGAAGAAAATTCTTCAAGCGCTTGTTTTCTTCAAAACTCCTGGCGATATAGCATTCGCATTCATAATAGCTGTTCACTTCGTACCCTTTATGCAGCAGGAGGTGGAGAGAATACGCATCTCCCAAGTGATGAGAGGTTACTCTCCCTCTCCCTTCTCCCTTCCTCTCCCCCTGATAATCCCGTTGCTTCACTCCTCTCTCAAACGTTCCTCCCAGCTTGCGGTTTCGCTGGAGTCCCGCGGGTTTGACTCAGAAAGAATAAACTTTGAGGTTGAGCTGAGGATGGGGTTGTCTGACTACCTTCTTCTCTTCCTTCTTCCCTTACTTGTTTTTGCGCTTTTCTGAAACTCCTTTACGGTGCTTTCAACTTCCTTTTTTGCTGGCCACCAAAACTCCATCAGCGAAAGCCAGTAAGCAAACCCACTCATTAAAAAGGTAAGCGCGAACGTGAGCACCATCATAAGAACAACTCCTTCCTTGGAGGGAAGGAGAGGATGAGTTCCAATAATGTATTCACCAAGCAGGTTGGTGTAACCGTGGAAGTAATCAAAGTAATCATTTATCAGAAACCAAATTAAAGTAGCAAGAAAGTGCTTTCCGCTCAACTTTTTATTAATTAAAAGAGGGCCTTCTGCAAACATTCCAATATGGAGAATAAATAAAATGGAGGAGAGAAGCCAGAGAGACTCTGAGAAAAAGTACTCATGAAAAACCAGTAAAGCAAGTAACGTCCACACCCCATACTTCATCATTCCAACTGCCCCAATGCAGCTGAGCAGTTTATTCTCAAATCCAAATAGCGCAAGAATCAGCACAAGTGTGAACACGGTTACGTAAAAAGGGCAGTCAGGTATAAACACCCAGAGCCAGAGAGGTGATGAGGTAAGCTGCTCGTAATAGTAATAATAACCATACAACATTCCGATGAAATTTATGACAATTATAAGAAACAGAATGTTTTTCATTTAACTCCTCTTGCCGGCACCCCTGCGTAGAATGAGTTTGCAGGCACATCGTCATTCACAAGCGAGCATGCGGATATTTTTGAGTTATCCCCTATAGTAACGCCTGCAAGAACAGTTGTGTTCGCTCCAATGAGAACGTTCTTTCCAATTCTAACCCTCCCAACTCTCAGCTCCTTGTGAAGGAACTCGTGAGCAAGTATTGTTGCGTTATACCCAATTATGCAGTTATCCCCAATTTCAATAAGCTCAGGGAAGAAAATATCAAAAACCGCACCAAGCCCAACTGCAACATCCTTTCCAACTTTCATCCCAGTCAATCTATAAAAGAAATTCTTCAAGCTCAGTGATGGAAGATACCTTGCCGAGTAAATAAGAAGGAAGTTGAAAACAACTCTGAGAGGGTTTTTCACTTTATACCATCCCAGAAGGGAGTTGCTTCTCTTTGAAGGAAAAGAGGTGAGCTTTCTCATCACATATAACCCTTAAGCAGCTTTTCAGCTCTTTTAACGTTATCCACCCTCAGCATGTACAAAGCTATCTCTCCCTCCTTTGTGAGAAGCTGAACATTCTTTATATTTATTTTCGCATCAGCAAGCACTCTTGCAACTTTGGAGAGCTCACCTGGTTTGTCAAGCACCTTCACAACAAGCGCATCCGAGCTCATCACAATAAACCCCTTCCTCTCAAGCACTTCCTTTCCTTTTACTTCATCTGAAACAACAAGGTGGATAACCGCTTTATCACCTATTGTGTCAGCAGAGATGGATTCAATATTGATATTTGCCTGCCCCAGCGCAGCTGAAAGGTCTGCCAACAAACCTATTCTGTCTTTTGCAAGCACAAGTAACTCCTTCATGCAACACCCCCATAAATATTCTGTTTAGTGGTTAAAAAACATATCCCTCAGCACAGCTCCTCAATTCCTCTGTTTATCATCATAGCTTTCTTCATTGTTATTGTGTAGTTTTTATCCTTCTCCTCAAGCTCATCAAGGTAAATAAACCTCCAGCCCACCCACCCTATTCTCCATGCAATAAATGTTGTTATCCCAGTGTTTCTCTCCCACTCCTTCAATGCTTTTATTTTTTCTTTCTCTATGCTCAAACTACTTGATTCCCATGCTTTGCACTCAAACCCATACTGCTTGCCCCCTTTGAAAACAAGTATGTCTGGGCAGAGGGAACTAACTCCACTTCCAGCAGCCCTTATTACAGAGTAACCTCTCTCAGAAAATAAATTAATCAGCTCCCTTTCGCTTCTTGCACCCTTCGCATACCTGAGCACTCAAAAACACCTGTTAAGGGTATTCTAAGAAGTTTTATAAAATTGTTCATTCAAAAAATAATTGATGAAGGTAAAAGAGATAAGAGTAGGAGATTGTATGACAAGAGGGGTTGTAACCCTCGCGGAAAGCAACACCGTTATGGAGGCAGCGAAGCTTATGAGAGATCATAAGATAGGTTCAGTTATCATAGTGAGAGATGAAGTCCCAGTTGGAATAGTTACAGAAGGGGATATAACTCGCAGCGTGGTTGCTGAGGGGAGAGACCCCAGAAAGACTCTCATGAAGGAGGTAATGCACTCCAAACTGAAAACAATCAGTCCAAATGAAACAGTTCAAAGAGCTGCAGAAATTCTCAGGGATGAGGGAATAAAGAGATTGCCAGTGGTGAATGAAAAAGGCAGGTTGATTGGCATAATCGGTGAAACTGACATAATCAAAATATCACCTGGCCTTTATGACATAATGCACGAGAGAGCGCACATAGAAAGTTCATCTGTGGAAATTTCCTCGGGGCATTGTGAGGTATGCGGGAACTACTCTGAGACGCTCACAAAGAGCGGGGGCAAGTTAGTTTGCGAGGAGTGCATTGAAGAGGAGTCAGTTTAATGTTTATATAGCAGTTCAGTCAAAATATAACTGCTGTGCAAAGGATGGCTGATGGAGAAAGCCGATCTATGAAATTCAGTCAACATTGCACAGTACACTACTCTTATTCTCTTCACACCTTCTGCAACGCGAGTGATTGAAGTGAAGAAAGCAACTCCTCTGCTCGCAAAGAAGATGCAGAGGAAAATGAAGCTGTTGAGCACAGCTCTGACAGAGCTTGCGGAGAGCGAGGCAGTTGTTCTCGTGGAGGGAAAGAGAGATAAGGAAGCACTGGAACGCATAGGAGTGAAAAACAGAATAATGGTGATAAATATGTCTCCTGACAGGGTTTGCGAGAGAGTTTCAAAAGTTGCAGATAAAGCGGTGATACTCACTGACTTTGATAGAACTGGGGAGGAGCTATGCTCAAGAGTTGAGGAGGAGTTGCGAGCGCACAATGTCCTTCCAAATACGGAGATGAGGAGGAAGCTTCAATACATACTTGGGTTGCGGAACTTTGAGGAGATTGATAGGAAACTGGAGGAGTTTAGAGAGAAAATAGGTGATTGAATGGCGAAAATGTATATTGACACCGTGAAGTATGTTGTGTACGCAAGTATAGAGATAAATGGGCTTGTTGAGAAGCCAGACGTAGTAGGTGCAATCTTTGGACAGACGGAAGGGTTGCTCGGAGACGAGCTTGATTTGAGGGAGCTGCAAAAAAACGGGAGGATAGGGAGAATTGAGGTTGAGCTGCAGGTTAGAGGAGGGAAGAGCGTTGGAAGGATAATACTTCCCTCTTCTTTGGATATGGTGGAGACAAGCATTCTTGCAGCTGCGCTTGAAACAGTTGACAGAGTAGGTCCCTGTGAAGCAAGGGTTGCTGTTGAGAAGATTGAGGATACGAGAAATACGAAGAGAAAAGTTGTGATAGACAGGGCAAAAGCATTGCTGAAAACGCTGCTCACAACAGAAATACCGGAAAGCAAAGAGATTTCTGAGCTTGTGAGACAGGAGGTGAAAACAGCAGAGGTTTCTGAGTATGGGCCTGAGAAGCTTCCGAGTGGTCCAAACATCAACTCGTATGACTCAATAATAATTGTTGAGGGGAGAGCTGATGTGATAAACCTGCTTAAAAATGATATAAACAATGTGATTGCAGTCGGAGGAGCAAACGTTCCAAAGTCGCTTGCTTCCTTGTGCAGGGAGAAGGAAGTGACTGTTTTCCTTGATGGGGACAGGGGAGGGGATATAATACTGAAGGAGCTTTCCCAAGTTGCTGAAATAGATTACATAGCAAGGGCGCCTCCAGGAAAGGAAGTGGAGGAGCTGACAAGGAAGGAGATAATAAAGTGCTTGAGAAGCAAGGTTCCAATTGAGCAGGTTGAGAACGCAAGGGTGAAAGCAGAGGAAATTCCATATGCGAAACCAGTTGAGGAAAAAGCCCAGCCAGACGTTTTATCAGAGATAACAAAAATTGGAACTGATGTGGAACCACCCCAAATTTTACAGGCAAGTTTAAACGAGCTTGAAAATACGTTAAGGGCAAGGGTGTATGATGAGCAACTTAATTTAAAGTATGAGGTTCCAGTGAGGGATTTGATTAAAACACTTACAGAGTCACCCCCAGTTTACGCAGTTGTGCTCGATGGAATAGTAACCCAGCGGCTTGTTGATTTGGCTGAAAGCAAGGGAGTGAAAGTGCTTCTCGGGGTGAAGCTTGGCAACATATTCAGAAAGCCGGAGGAGATGCTCATCTCAACAAAGTTCTAATTTTTTATTTTTTCCCTCAAAACGATTATAAAATTGTAACATCTAAATAACTTCATGGACCTGCCGGAGAGCACAAGGGAAGTTGCTCTGCCTAAGGATCCACTTGAGATGATTATTGGGCAGAACAGCGCAGTTGAGGCAGCGAGGATAGCTGCAAAGCAGAGAAGAAACCTGCTTCTTGTTGGGCCGCCTGGAACTGGGAAGAGCCTTATCGCCCAGTCGCTTGCCCGCCTTATCCCACCGCCAAAGGAGGAAATTGCGGTGTTGCACAACTTCTCCAACCCTGAAAGGCCGATTCTTGAGGTGAGGCATTTCAAGCCAACCTCCGGAAGGAATGAGGGAAAGCTGGTTCCTCTGTCACAAATACCGCGCCATGTTGCTGAGAAACTTGGCTGCGCGTGCAGCGTTTGCGGAAGCCTAAGCACAAACCCATACTCCTGTCCGAAATGCGGTGCTGATAAGCAGATTAAGGGTTTGACTCCGTTTGATGATTTGATTTCAAGCAAACTGAAAACAAACGGAAGAGTTTACACGATAAGGAAGTGCCGTGATGGAAGCGAGGAGATGGTTGTTTATGAAAGGGCGGATGGGGATAAGGTAAGGGTTTATGATCAGAAGTCACTTACAAAAGTTGCTGACTCTGAAATGAGGCCAAGAAAAGTAATTGTTCCGCTTAAAAGAAACACATTCATACAAGCAACAGGTGCGTCTGAAACAGAGCTGCTTGGGGATATACGCCACGACCCGTATGGAGGGCATCCGGAGGTTGGGGTGCTTCCCTACATGAGGGTGATACCAGGCGCAATTCATGAAGCGCATGAGGGAGTGCTTTTCATAGATGAGATTGCAAATTTGGGTTACCTGCAGCGTTATATACTAACCGCAATGCAGGAGAAGAAGTTTCCAATAACTGGGAGGAACGCGTCAAGCACAGGTGCTTCTGTGAGGGTAGATGATGTCCCGTGCGATTTCATACTTGTTGCTGCTTTGAATATTAATGATTTGTCTTCGCTGCTTCCTCCTCTCCGCTCAAGAATATCTGGGAATGGTTATGAGGTGCTTCTCAGAACATATATGGAGGATAATGAGCAGAACAGAATGAAGATGGTGCAGTTCATCGCACAGGAAGTTGTGAAGGATGGGAGAATACCGCATGCAAACGCGGATGCAATCCTTGCAATTATTGAGGAAGCAAGAAAAAGGGCGAAGCTGATTGATGATGCATCTGGTTTAACTCTTCGTTTGAGAAGCATTTCTGGGATAATAAAGCTTGCTGGCGATTTGGCTTCTATTGAAGGAAGTGAGTTTATTGAAAAGAAGCACGTTGAGGCAGCTATAAAAAGAGGAAAAACAGTTGAGGAGCAGGTGAGCGAAAGCTATGGCTCGTGGTGGAGGGCAGGGATGAGCGAGTATGGAGGGAAGATTGAGAAAGGGGATGGAAAGGAAGTTGCCTAATTTATTAAACTATCCAGCTTAAATTAAGTAAATTAAGGGCCTGTGGTCGAATGGTAAGACGTCACCCTTACACGGTGAAAACTCCCGGTTCGATCCCGGGCGGGCCCACTACAGAATTGGAAGGTATCTCTCTATCTCCCAGGGAGTAACCTGAACTCTGTATGCTTCCCACTGCTTTCTCTGAATCTCAATAAGCTTTTTGAAAATATATTCGCCTAATGCTTCTTTAATTACACCGCTCTTCTCAAGCTCATCAGTTGCTTCGTTGAGTGATGCGGGGAGCATTTTTATGTACATTTTTTCCAGCTTCTTATCATCAAAATGGTAAACATTCTCCTCAACGGGTGGAGGAGGAATCATCCTCCTTCTCACCCCATCAAAACCAGTCCACAGCATTGCAGCGAATGCAAGGTATGGGTTGCATGATGGGTCAGGGCAGCGAAGCTCTATTCTGCTCGCATCGCCCTTCCCCTTCACCTCTTTTGGTACCCTTATCAAAGCAGACCTGTTAATTCTCGCCCAGCAAATGTAAACAGGCGCTTCGTAGCCGGGCACGAGACGCTTATATGAGTTAACAGTGGGCGCAACAACCGCAGCAAGCGCTCTTGCATGATGAAGCTGTCCGGCTATGAAATGACGTGCAGTTTTTGATAGGTTATATTCATCATTCACGTCAAAGAATGCATTGCTTCCATTTTTCCATAAACTCTGGTGGGTGTGCATCCCAGAGCCATTCACCCCAAAAATTGGTTTGGGCATGAAGGATGCAAGCAAACCATACTTCTTCGCAATTATTTTGACTGTATTTTTATACGTAAGAACGTTATCAGCTATCATGAGCGCATCCCCATATCTAAAACATATCTCGTGCTGTCCAGGTGCAACTTCATGTGTTCCCCTCTCTATCCCCAACCCCATCGCATCCAAATTAACAATAACTTCTCTTTTAGCATCCACTGCCAAATCCAACGGGCTCAAATCCCAGTATCCCCCCTCATCATGTGGCTCGTGAGTTGGAGTCGGGCCGTCCGTCATCTTGAAAAGAAAGAACTCAAGCTCTGGGCCAACTTTATACTCAAACCCCTCCCTCTTAAGCTTCATCAAAACTCTCTTCAAGTTTCCTCTTGGGTCTCCTTCAAAAGGCTTCTCCTCCACGGTGTAGACATCGCATATCATCCTCGCAACCTTATTCTCTGTCCAAGGGAGGAAAGTGAATGTTTTCAAATCTGGTTTGAGCAGCATATCGCTTTCATGAATTCTCACAAACCCCTCAACTGAGGAGCCGTCAAACCACAAGCCGGAGTGAAGCACATCCTCAAGCTTGTTCACTGTTATCTCGCAGTTCTTCGCATTGCCGAATATATCAACAAACTGCAAGCTCACAAACTTCAAACCATTCTCCTTCGCATCCTTCAGTATTTTTCCTTTTAACTCCTCCTCACTTAGCTGTTCTCCTCCCATAAGCGTATTGTTAAAACAAGCAAGAAATATATAATTTTGTTCTTTTATAAAAAAATAAAACAAACATTCTAAAATAATACATTTTAAAATACGTTTATTCAAAATAAATGATAAAAAACACATGGAGGTGAACAGATGTTTGATGTTTTGAATGAGAGAATAATACGGGAGCTCAGCAAGGATTCAAGAATCTCTTTCAGAGAGCTTGCCAAAAAACTTGGGGTATCAACCTCAACTGTCATCCAGAGAGTGAGAGGGCTGGAGAGGATGGGAGTGATAGAGGGCTACTCCGTTTCATTTAACTATGAGAAGCTTGGGTATGAGCTAACTGCAGTTATTGAGGTGTTTGCAAGAAAAGGGAAGCTTGTTGCTGCGGAGGAGGAAATTGCGAAGCTTCCTCATGTGGTTGCCGTTTATGATGTGACTGGCGAGTGCGATGCAGTTGTTGTTGCAAAATTCAAAAACAGAGAGCAGCTGAACAAGTTTGTGAAGCATCTGCTCAGCTTGAAAAATGTTGAAAGAACAAATACACACTTCGTCCTTAACGTTGTGAAGGAGGATTTCAGCCATATTGTTTGAAAAGCTACAAAAAAGGTTATTAAACTCACTTGCCAAAAATACTCTTGCGCCGTGATAGCTCAACCTGGGAGAGCATCTGGCTGAAGACCAGAGTGTTGCCGGTTCAAATCCGGCTCACGGCATCTGTTGCGGCTGTAGTCTAGCCTGGTAGGACTCGAGCTTGCCAAGCTCGCGAGCCGGGTTCAAATCCCGGCGGCCGCATTGAAGGGAGGAAAATGAAAAAAAAGTTCATAATGGCAGTTCTGCTTTTTGCTCTAATAGTAGATGCGAAAACAGCTTCCATGCCAGTGCCAGCTGTCGTTCTGCTGGAGGGAGGAGAGCTGGTTCATATTGAAGTTGAAATAAGGGAGGGAGAGGGAATTGTTTACGTTGCAACCAGCCCTCTTGTTGGCGCTCAAACTCAAACATCAGCTAGAACTGCTTTCAAAGTTGCAGGGAAGCTTGCAGGAGTTAATACAAAAAACTACGATGTGCTTGTGCGCCTGCACGATTATGGAACTGCAAAATCAGTTGACGGCCCAAGCGGAGGGCTTGCAATGACGCTGCTTATGCTTTCAATACTTGAGAATAAAACGCTTAGGCAGGATTTAACTGCAACTGGAACAATTGAACAGGACGGCTCTGTTGGCGAAGTTGGAGAGGTTGGTAAGAAAACAAGAGCGGCTGTGCTTGGTGGAATGAAAGTAATACTCATTCCGAAAAACTATGATATGTTTGACAAGATGGTGCTCAGCATACTTGATAGAAAATGGAATATTACAATAATTGAAGTTGAAAATGTGCAGAGCGCAATGCAGGTTGCTTTCAGCTCACCAAATACAACTCTGGAAAGCAATGTTATGGAGGTAAAACCAAAGGAGAGGGTGAACCTAACTCCAACTAGTGTCTCTTGTTCCAACTGCAACCTTGAGGAGTTTCAGAAGCTTGCAAGAAGAATAATAAACTACGGCAGGAGCGCGCTTGAGGAGGTTAGGAAACAGAATAGAACTGAGTTTTCCTACTTTTTAACTGCGATAGAAAGCGATTTGGAGGGAGCGGAGGAAGCGGAGAATGCGAATTTCATTTACGCTGGAGCAAACTCGGCTTTTCTTGCAGGGATAAATCTGAATTTTCTTAAGGAAAGCGATATAACGGCAGGTGGGTTGAAAGCACGCGTTAAAGAAGTTGAAGAATGCATTCAAACTGCAGTTAAACCAAAAATGACTTATGAGAATTTTGAGTGGGTTGCTGGAGGGGAGGAGAGGCTTGCATGGGCAAAGAAGAAGCTTGGGGAGGTGGTTGTGAGCAACCTGACTGATGATGAGTCGCTTCTTTTCATTTTTAAAGAACTTTTAACTGCAGAAAGCTGGTGCAATGCCTCGCATGAAATGTTTGCTGTTGCATATAGAATTGGTGGGACACCTGTGAATGAAAGCAAGCTGAAGGGATTTGCATCTGGTAAAATAAAGGAAGCTGCGCAGAAGCTTGAATCATATGGAGGGAGCGATTTTGGCGATGCTGGCTGGCGTTTTGAAGCTGCAAAAACAGAGTTTGATAATGGTTCATTTGTTGCTGCAGTTTTTGATTCAGAATACTTGTTAAGCGCAATAAAGATGGTTGAGGGCGAGAATGCTTCGTTAACTGACCAACTACTGAAACAAAGGGAGTGGAGGGGGTTGTGGGCTGCGCTTTATGGAAACCATGCAGAGTATCTTTATAAAGTAAGCATGCAGAGAGGGGGAAGCCAGTCATCAGCAGTTCTCCTTGCAATCTATGCGGATTCGCTTGATGAGGATGCGGTGAAAATAATGGAGCTTTTTGAAAGCCCTGAGGAGGAAACAGGTGTCTCTGAGGAAGTTCAGAAAGTTGAGAAATACCCAACTGAGCTTGCTTTATTCCTTGTGCTGTGCTTGCTTCTGGCGATATTTCTAAACGTTGTTCAGCTTGTGAGAAAGCAGAGATGAGGGGATGAGAGAGATAGAGGGAAGCGAGGGAAGGGAGCTTGAAGGAAAGAGAATTGCGTTGTGCATCTGCGGTAGCGTTGCTGCCGTAAAATCGCAGGAGTTGGCGAGGAAGCTCATTAGGCATGGAGCGGAAGTTTTTCCTGTCATGAGTGACGCAGCAACAAAAATAATACGCCCGGAGCTTATGCAGTGGGCTACTGGCAAGCCAGTTGTAACAAAACTGACAGGCAAAGCTGAGCATCTGAAGCTGTGTGGAAAAGAGGGAGTTGAGCTTGTGATCCTCGCTCCTGCAACTGCAGACACGATAGGAAAGCTTGCAAATGGGATTGATGATACGCCAGTGACAACAGTTCTGACAACAGCGTTAGGAAGCGGAATACCAATAATAATCGCACCGGCAATGCATCTATCACTATATGAAAACCCAGCTGTTAAAGAAAATATAAAAAAATTGAAGTCTTTTGGGGTTGAGTTTGTTGAAGCGAAGCTCAGTGAGGGAAAAGCGAAGATGGCAGATGTTGATGAAATAACTGCTTGTGCAATAAGAAGGATGTACAAGAAAACTCTTTCTGGAAAAAAAGTAATTGTAACTGCTGGTGCAACTCGGGAGTATATTGATGACACCCGCTTCATCTCAAACCCAAGCAGCGGGAGGATGGGAGTTGAGATAGCGAGGGAAGCGTACTTCAGAGGAGCGGATGTGTTGCTTGTTCATGGGCATGTTGACGTTGAAATTCCAAATTATATAAAACGAATTTATGCTGAGTCAACAAAGGAAATGCATGACGCAGTGATGAATAACCTGAAAAACAGCGAGATTGTAGTTCTTGCAGGAGCACCCTCAGATTTTGTGCCAGACAGAAGAAGAGGTAAGATACGCTCGCTGAAGCCATTTAAGCTTGCCCTCCGCCCAACTGTTAAGATAAGTGACAGGGTGAAAAAAGTTAACAGAAAAGTGAAGCTTATCCTTTTCAAAGCAGAGAGCGGTTTAACTGAGAGGGAGTTGAGGGAAGCTGCTTTGAGAAAGTTAAAGCAGGCAGACGCGGATATGATTGTCGCAAACGATGTTGGGAAAAGAGGAGTTGGTTTTGCAAGCGAGTTCAACGAAGTTCTTTTGCTAAAGCCGGATGGATTTGTTAAAAAAATAAAAGGAAAAAAATCAGAGATAGCTAAGCTTATTTTTGACTCTCTCTGAACTTCACCAATTTTTCCTTTAACTTTACATTGCTCAGCGCAAGAATTTCAACTGCCAGCAGTGCTGCATTCTTTCCATTATCTATTGAAACGCATGCAACAGGCACTCCTGTTGGCATCTGCATTGTGCTGAGAAGCGCATCAAGCCCATCAAGTTTAACATTTACCGGAACTCCAATCACAGGAACAGTAACTCTTGAAGCAATAAAACCGGGAAGGGCTGCTGATAAACCCGCAATTGCAATAATCACTTTTGCATTGCTGTTTTTCACTATTCTTTCAACTTCAGCTGGGTTGCGGTGAGCTGAAGCAACATGAAACTCACAGCTCACTCCAAACTCATTCAGAACTGCCACCGCATCATCAGCTATTTTTTTATCGCTGCTGCTTCCAGCAATTACCAAAACATCCATCACATCACCTCAAATTTTTTGCCAGTTATAATTTCATATGCTTCAACATACCTTCTGCTCGTTCCCTCCACAACCTCTTTTGGGAGTATTGGGGCAGGGGGTTTTTTATTCCACTTTATTGACTCCAAGTAATCCCTCACGTACTGCTTATCAAAGCTTTGCTGTGGCTTTCCTGGTTCATATGAATCTGCTGGCCAGAAGCGGGAGGAATCGGGTGTGAGCAGCTCATCTATCAGCATAATTTCATCATCTATTCTTCCAAACTCAAACTTCGTATCTGCGATTATTATACCTCTTTTTCTTGCAATGGTGCTTGCCTTTTCATACACCCTTATGCTTTTCTCCTTCAACTCATCAACCAACTCTCTTCCAATAATTCCCACAAGCTCCTCCTCACTTATATTGATGTCATGCCCAACATCTGCTTTTGTTGCTGGTGTGAAAATCGGCTCCGGTAGCTCATCCGACTCCCTCAAACCTTTCGGAAGTTTAACCCCGCACACCTCACCCTTTTCCTTATACTCCTTCCACGCAGAGCCAGCAAGGTAACCTCTGACAACAAACTCAGCAGGTATCGGCTCCGCTTTTTTAATCAGCATGCTTCTTCCTTTTAACAAACCTGAGAATTTTGAAACTTCTTTTGGAAACTTTGAGACGTCAGCAGTAATCACATGGTTCGGCACAATCTCTTTTGTGTAATCAAACCAAAAAAGGGAAAGCTGAGTGAGAACCACTCCCTTATACGGAATTCCGTTGGGGAGAACAACATCAAAAGCGGATATTCTGTCCGTTGCAATCATGAGAAGGTTCCCCCCAACTTCATACGTATCCCTCACCTTCCCTCTTTTGTAAAGCTTTACTCCCTCCAAATTTGTTCTCAAAATAACATCCATCTAACCACCAATTAATGCGCCTGCCAGAAACCCAGCAAGCGCAATTCCCATCGCAGCTAAACTTAACTTTCTGCTCAGCAGCATAAACTCCCTTGAGGGTTCTCTCAAAGAACCAAAAACAATATACAATAAAATTAAATCAGCTAAAAAGACTGGCAGTATGTAAAAAACATTCTCTTTATACGGCTCCACATAGAGGTAAGGAATCACGCTTAACAGAACGCCGAATAAATAGAATAACGATGACAGCAGAAGGGAATTTCTCACTCCAATGAGCACCGGAAGAGTTTTTGAGCCTCTCCCCCTCCTATCACCGCGCACATCTCTAGCCGTCCCCATAATTTCTCTCCCCAGCCCACTTACAAAAGCAATGGAGCTAAGCAGGAGAATTGAGTGCGGTATTTCGTTTGCAACCGCAAGCCCCCCGTAGATGAATGGAACTGCCATTGTCAAAGCAATGTATGTATTGCCCAAGAGGGCAACATCCTTCAGCTTGAAGCTGTAAAGAAATGAGAGAATTGAAAAGGATGCGACAAGGAGGAAGCAGTTGAAGTTGATGAAAGCTGAAAGCGCTGTCCCCAGAATAAATAGAATAATTGAGAGGAGGAGTGCATTTACTGGTTTTATTTTCCCGGCAACAAGCGGTCTGTCAGCTCTTCTGTTTATTCTATCACTTTTCAAATCAAAGTAATCATTCACGGCAAAGCTTGCTGCTCCAACAAGCATTGGGGGAAGAAGCGTCAAAATAATCTCCTTGCTGTGGAGAGGGCGCGTTATAACCTCGCCTATCAAAACAGCAACAGCAAGCATAATTGAGTGCTCAAATCTTGTGAGCTTCCAATACTCCTTAATCATTTGCTCTCCTCGCTATAAGGGATGCGCATGCTCCAGCCCCCACTCCATTATCTATGTTGACAACTGTGAGAAAACTGCAGCTCTGCAGCATTGATTTCAGAGCAGCTTCCCCTTTCCCACCATAACCATAACCTGAGGAAGTTGGAACACCGATTACTGGAATGTCAACTAAACCAGCAACAATTGAAGGCAAGGTTCCCTCCCTCCCAGCAACAACCACTATGACATCAACTCCGCTTTTCACAATTTTTTTGAGAGGTGCGAAAACTCTATGCACTCCTGCGACACCCACATCATAAACCCTCTCCACCTCACACCCCATCATCTCAGCAACAAAAGCAGCTTCCTCAGCCACAGGTATATCTGATGTGCCAGCCGTCATAACAGCAACTCTCCCAGTTTTTTCTGTTTTATTTTTCACAATCGCAACTGCTTTTGCAAATTTATTATACCTCAACCCTTTAAACTTCTTCCTCAGTATTTTCAAATGCTCTTCGTTGACTCTGCTGATGAGCACATTTCTATCCTTTAACCTTTCAACTATCCTCACAACCTGCTCCGGCGTTTTCCCTTCTGCAAGTATCACCTCTGGGATGCCTGCTCTCACATCTCTCCCTATGTCTATTCTGGCAAATCCCCCAACCTTCCTGATGCTATCTGCCCTTATAACTCTTCCAGCTTCTTTAACGCTCATCTTCCCCTCCCTAACCTTTTTTAGTATTGATTCAACCGCCAACTCTATAACCTCCCAAATCAACAGTTACGTATTTGTAGCCTAACTTATTCAACTTTTTGTTTACCCTCCCGCTCGCTTTTATTAATCTGTCAATATGCTCTTTATCAACTTCTATTCTCGCAGTATCTCCGTAATCTCTCACGCGCACAATACTCGCACCGGTTAGCTTCCGCACAAAATGCTCCGCCTTCCCTATTTTCCGCAGAACTTTTTCATTAATTCTTTGATTCATCACTCTTGATGAGAGGCATGCCTCAGATGGTTTTTCATAGTTTGGCAACCCCATCTCCCTTGCGAGTTTCCTGACATCCTTCTTCCCAAATCCAAGCGCAAGAAGCGGTGAATAAACTCCCTCTTCCTTGCATGCTTTCAAACCCACTCTGAAATCCCTCAAATCATCTTTATTTGAACCATCTGCTACTGTTTCTATACCTTCCTCCTTTGCAACTCTTTTCAGTATTTTTATAATTTCCTTTTTGCAGTAATAGCATCTTAGCGCATCATTTCTCCCCACCTCTTCGCTCAGTTTTCTTCTAATCAGCCTGTGCTTCATCCCTATCGCTCTCGCAATTTTACGTGCATCCGCAATCTCCCTTTTGGATACCGTTGGGTTGATTACTGTGACTGCAATTGATTTGTTTGATGCAAGAAAGGCTGCTTTTGCAACAACGCTGCTGTCCACTCCACCTGAAAGAGCAACTACAAGCGGTGCTTTCTCCTTTACTGCAGAAACCAGTTTTCTTAGCTTGCTGCTTGCTTTATGGAACATATTTAATATTTTAGATGCATTTTATAAAAACATGGCGCAGTTCTTTTTCATTCCAGAAATGGGTTGCTCAGGAGATATGGTGCTGAGCGCTCTGGCGGATTTAGGTGCTGAGAGCGAAATCAGAGAAAGCGTTAGAATATCTCTTGGAGTTAATATTTCATTTGACGAAACATTCAAAAATGGAGTCAGAGCGAAGCTGCTTAGAATAAACTCGGATGAGCGTTGCTCGCCTATGAAAATGGTTGAGCTGATACGCTCTGCTGGCGATATACTTGAGCTTGATGATGAGCAGATGAAATTCGCTTGGGATACGTTTGAAACAATAATTGAGGCAGAAAGAGCAATTCACAAACATGATGAGGTTCATCTCCATGAAATAGGTTGTATTGATACAGTTGTTGATATAATTGGGGCAACTGTTGGTTTCTCAGCACTTGGAGCATTTGAATCAACTGTTCTCTCCACCCCAGTTGCGGTGGGAAAGAAACCAGCACCTGCTTCTCTGATGATACTGAAAAGCAGGAACTTTGATTTTTACACTAAAGATCTACCGCATGAGCTATGCACCCCAACAGGAGCCAGCATACTTGTGAACATAGCAAAAAGAGTTGAAAAATTAGAGGGGATGGGCAGCTATCGGGAGGGGTGTGGTGCCGGAAGCGCAGACTTGCCGATTCCCAATGTGTTACGCATTAGGCTTGTGAGGTGATTCATTGATTGAATGCATCCTTGAAACAAACCTTGATGATGTTTCTGGCGAGCTACTTGGTTATGTTGCGGAAAGGCTTTTTGAGGAAGGGGCGAAGGATGTTTGTTTCATCCCAATAATTGCAAAGAAAGGAAGACCTGGTTTTATGCTTCAGGTGATATGCGAGAGGAGGAAAGCAAAAAAACTTGCCGAGGTTATTATGGCGGAGACTGGGACGCTTGGCGTGAGAAAGGTTGATTTTGTGAAGTATGTTGCTGAAAGGAAAATTTATAAAGTAAAAACAGAGTTTGGAGAGGTGAAGGTAAAAGTATCAGAAACACCAAGGTTTCCAAGAGTGAAACCTGAGTATGAGGATGTGAAAAAAATATCAACGAAGCTTAAGAAACCATACAGAGAAGTTTATGAAAAAATTCTCAAACAAACAGAAAATTTATAAGTGGTTTGTCGTATAACGTAACTGGAGGGAATTTGTTTTTTATACGTGTTGCAATTTAAAGGAGATTGAATGAAAAATATATTTCTCAAGCACCCAACAAAACCGGTTAAGGTTGCAAGCAAAGATTTAGCTGAGCTAGTTGAGGAGATGAAGCATATTGGGTTTCAGGGAAGAAAGCTTGGTGAGTTAACAGATGCCTGGGTTAGCATGCTGGAGGAGAATGAAATTGTTATCTTTATGGGGTTGGCTGGCGCAATGGTTCCAGCGGGCATGCGCAGAGTAATTTCATACTTGATAAGAAAGAGAATGATTGACGTGCTTGTGTCAAGCGGTGCAAACCTCTATCATGACTGCCATGAGGCGCTTGGGAGGAAGCACTACCTGGGGACACCGAATGTGAACGATTTGGTTCTCAGAAAACATTACGTTGACAGAATATATGATATATTCGCAAATGAAAAAGGATTTTATAAAACTGATTTGTGGATAATGAATGAGTTTGCGCAGGAGTTGAGGGATGGTTACCCATACTCATCAAGGGAGATAATTTATTTACTTGGAAAGAAGTTGAGCGAGAGGAAAACTGCCAGAAATTCAATACTCGTAAGCGCATATAGAGCAGACGTCCCAATCTTCTGCCCTGCGATTAATGACAGTTCGCTTGGTTTTTCAATAATGTTCGCCAACAGAAAGCCCACTGCCACTCAAATTAAGAAAGGGAGAGTTCAGAAGAGGGTGATTATTGATTGTCTAAAGGATGTTGATGAAATTTCAAAAATATGTGAAAAAGCAAAAGTGACAGCAGGCATCTACATTGGTGGAGGAGTTCCCAAAAACTACATACAGCAAGCTGCTGTTATTGCAACATACCAGACGAAGCACAACAGAAGCCATAACTATGGATTGCAGATAACGATGGATTCGCCGCAGTGGGGTGGTTTGAGCGGTTGCACTCTTGAGGAGTCTCAGAGCTGGGGAAAATACGATGCGAATGCTAAAATGGTGACGTGCTACTGCGATGCAACAATTGCCCTTCCCATCGTTGCGCATGCGCTTATGCAGAGAGCAGAGAGGATTGCTGAGAGAAGGAAGAAGCCGGTTTTCAGGTGGGAGCCTGGTGAATTTAAATTGAAGTTTGAGTGATTCTATGAGATTGCTTCACTCGCTACCTCCATATAACTTCGCTGGTTTGGAGCCTGAGCATGCTGATTTTAATAAAGCAAAAGTTGTTGTGCTTCCTGTTCCATACGACTCAACAGTTTGCTACACCGCTGGAACGAGAAATGGACCGCATGCAATCATCACTGCTTCCAGGCAGATGGAGCTGTATGATGAGGAGATGGGATGGGAACCAGCAACAATTGGAATACATACTCTTGATGAGCTTGAGCCGTCAAGAAATTCACCTCAAGAAACAATGAACAGAGTTGAAAGAGCAGTTCAGGAGATATTGGAAAACAAAAAATTTCCAGTCGTTCTTGGTGGGGAGCACTCTATTTCAGTTGGAGTTGTGAAAGCATTCTCAAAAATTCACCGCGAATTAACTGTATTGCAGCTTGATGCTCATGCTGATTTGAGGGATGAGTTTGAGGGAACAAAATTCGGGCACACCTCAGTTATGAGAAGAATTTCCGAAATAACTCATACTGTTCAGGTTGGAATACGAAGCATAAGCAAGGGGGAAGCCGAGTTTGCAAGGAGAAAAAAACTTCAAATCTTCTATGCAAGGGATTTCAAACAAGAAAAAATAATTCCTCAGCTGAAAAAGAATGTCTATGTAACAATTGATTTAGATGTGTTTGATCCGTCCGAGGTGCCGGCTGTTGGAACTCCGGAGCCAGGTGGGCTTCACTGGTATGAAGTGCTATCACTTCTCAAGCAGGTTGCCTCAAAAAGAAACGTTGTTGGGTTTGATGTTGTTGAGCTCTGCCCCATACCTGGAGAAACGCATTCCGATTTTCTTGCAGCAAAGTTAATTTACAAATTCCTAAGCCACATATTCAATCAATTTAAATAACTCCTCTTTCTCATACTGATTATGGAATGGGTTGACTTATACGCGCGTGCGCTTGAGCATGCAAGAAAGGGAATTGCAAAAAACGCAATGTTTGCGTATAATGTTAATGTGGATGTTGTAAAGCACCTGACAAATGAAACACCACCAAAGCAAATATCACGTGTTCTCCTCACGTGTGTTAAAGAAGGGAAGCAGAGGGAAATTCAAACAAGCAAAAAAACCATTAAAACTCTTATTAAGAAGCTTGGTTTTGATGAGGAGAGGATGGGTGGGCAGGCGGGCAATATGGCGAATGCTGCCTCAATGCTCGGCGTGCGCTCCTATGTGCATGTTTTATTAAAAGACAGAAAGCAGATGAAATTATTTGAAAAACCAGAAAATATTTTTGTTGCAAGGAATTGTTTCAAAACAGCTGACAGAGTTTCCGTGAGCTGTGAGGTGCCAATTCACCTTGTGCTTGAATTCAAAAAAGGTTATAGGCTTGGCAGATTTGTTGCACCATCTTCCAACCGCCTCATCCTTTCATGGAACCCTCGCAACTCAGTTATGAAAATTGATGAGGAATTTGCAAGGTGCAGCAAAGAGATAATCAAAAAACTCAACCACGTTTTCATATCTGGTTTTCACAATTTGACTTTGAAGGATAGATTTAAACATAGAATAGAGGAAGTGGCAAATCAGCTTGAGGAGTGGAGGAGGATTAACAGAAAAATAAAAATTCATGTTGAGCTTGGAAACTTCCAAAGTTCGAAAATACTCCGCGAGGTTGCATCAAACATCCTCCCTCTTTCCAGCAGCGTTGGGTTTGATGAGTATGAGTTGAAACAGCTGAAGCAAGCGCTTCGGATAAATAGAAACTTATTGGAAGCGTGCGATGAATTGTGCGAAAGATTCAACAGCATTGTATTCCATTCCCCTTCATTTTCATTTGACGTTGGCAAACCCAGCCAGGAAGGTTTGCTTTTCGGCTCTCTTCTTGCGGCATACAAAGCGGCAACAGGGAGGAATGCTTCATTTGCAGAGCTTGAGAGGTTTTTAAAAGAAGCAAAGGTGAATAGGAAGGGAGTTAAAAAATATCAGGAATTCAAAAAAACAAAATTCAAAAACGATGCATCCTTTGCGCCCGCCCTGCTCATCCCTCAACCGAAAATAACAGTTGGGCTTGGCGATTGTTTTTCTGTTGGTTACTTTTTATTAAAATGAGTGCGACCGCCGGGATTTGAACCCGGGTCGTTGGCTTGGAAGGCCAAAGTCCTACCAGGCTAGACTACGGTCGCATATGCGGCCGCCGGGATTTGAACCCGGGCATTGAGCTTGGGAAGCTCAGATCCTACTGCCCGAGCTTGAGCATTCCTCAAGCCCACCAGGTTATCCAGCACCAGCGCACGCTGGGTGCCTCTAGATGACGGCCGCTTCATCTTATGTAACTCAGCTCATCCCCTTTCAGCACTCCCTCCCTGCCGCTTTTCTGCTTTTCAATTTCTGCCTCCATCCTCTTCATAAACTTTTCAGTTTCCTTAGCCCTCTCCTCAAGCTTGTTCAAATCAACCTGCACACCAATTATTTTTGTGAGCACGCTCAAAACGCTTTTTGCTGATTTTGCATCAACATAACCGCCGTGGGTTTCCCCCATAAGGCATGCTCCCCTCATTCTTCTTATTTTCCCCAAACCAAGCAGAAGCCCAGCAGCTCCAATAATTGAGCCGTTTGCTTCCCCAAAAACAACCCCATATTTTTTAAGCTCCTCAACAACTTCTGGATGAGTTGCTGAGCCAAAAACTCTTGGCGTTTCAACAATCTTTCCAACTCCATAACCGCCTAAAGTGTATATTGTTTTTCCCTTCATCTTCTCAAAATAATCCAGTATTGCATTGCAAACTCTGAACTGGGCTTCAGGTGTTACCGCCTGCACGTCTCCGACAAGCAGAAGAAGGTCATTCTCATTCCTCTTTGGGTTTTTCCAAGCATAGAATTTATTCTTCAGCATCCTCAACGTCCCTTTCTTCAGCATAAGCACCTGATGCGGGAAGTGCTCCGAATACAGCTCAGCAACCTTCTCTGCTTTCAGCTCCTTTATCAAATGCTCAGTTGCAAGCTTTCCAACCAAGCCAATGCCTGGCAGCCCCTCTATCAGAATTGGGTTTTTCAGCTTAACTCCTTTTTTTGAAATTATAAAAGTCCCTTTCATACAACACCACCAAACCTCGCCATCCTCCTGTATTTCCCGTATTTATCCTCTGGGGAAAACTTTGGTGGATGTGCGCTTCTAGTTCTCTCACCACACTTCGGGCATTGCTCCTTCATTGTGTACAAGCCACACCTCTCACATTTTTTCAGCTTTTCCATTTACACTTCATCCCTCTCGAACTTAACAGCTCCTTCTTTTCCTTTCATGCACTCCTTAACTTTCTCAACCATCTCATCAATAACTTTCTCAGCTTTCTTGTAATCCAGCGCAGTAACGCTTAGCTTATACCTCGGAGCGCCAAGGTAGATTATCTCAGCATTCTTTCCTCCACTTTCTTTTGCTTCCGATAATGCTTTCTTAATAACTTCAACTCCATCAGGCTCCCTGCACGTAAGATTAAGAGTTCCACTCACTTTAACTTGTGGTATTTTTATACTATCGCAAACAACTTCAACAAGCACCCTCTTCCATTCCTCCGGTGCTTTCAATGAATCAACACATCTTTTATCGCGCACAATTTCTTCAAACGCGGAGTAAAGGTTTCCAAATTTTTCAACAAGCTCCTCCCCCATCCCCTTCCAAACTTCCTCATGCGGTTTGCCAATTCTTGACTCCACAATCTCAAACAGCTTCACTGCTCTCTTCTCCCTCCTATAATCCTCAATCTTCCTCCTCCTATCCGCCTCGCTGACTCTTTTCAGGGAAAGGTCAATCTGATTCTTTTCAGGGACAATTCTCAAAATTCTTGCAACAATTTTCTGATCCTCCTTCAGAAACTCGTGTATGTTCTTTATCCAACGCGGAGCAACCTCAGAAACATGAAGGAATGCTTCCCTTCCATCATACTCATCAAGGGTGCAGAAAGCACCGTACGGAAAAATCTTCTTAACAGTAGCAATCACGAACTCATCCAGCTCTGGCTCTCCTTTCAAACTCATGCGCTCAACCCATCACTTTCACAACTTTTCCGTGCACCTTCACCCTTGAGCCAGTTGGCTCAGCCAGCGTTCTGTTGCACACAAGGCATTTAATAACGCTGCTTGCATTCCCAAAAATATTCTGCTCATTTCCGCACTCGCACTTCACCCTTAAAAATTTGCTCATGGAAACACCTCAAGCCTTAACTTCAATTTTCTTCTTTGTCCTCTTCCCAACAATTCTCTCCTGCTTCTTCTTGCAGACAGTGCACTCCAAAATTAATTTCTGCTTCTTCCCCTGCTTTCTAACTGGCTTCTCACCAGCAACCTTTCCAACATACCCCTTTATCTTTCTCTCGTGCTGTCTGTTACCCCAAGCCATGCTCCTTGCTCTTCCTTTTGAAGCAACTTTTACCTTATGCTTCGTTTTCTTTCTGCACTTTGGGCAGTATGTGTTTATTTCATTTGGGAACTTCATCCTTGACACCTCCTGTATACTCCGCAACTCCTCTCCTCACAAGAAGCTGCGCCTCTCTCTCAGGCAGCTCAACGCTTGCCCCCTCCTCAAAAGGACCATAAACCTTCAAATCGCTTCCAACGAACTTGGGAAGGTGTTTTAAAATTTTAATTCTTTTAATACTTTCCCTCTCCCCCTCAACAACTCCAATATTCTTTTTAAAACTCTCAGCTTCCTCCTCAATCACCTTGCGAATCTTGCTGAAGAACTCCTTCTCCTCCTCAGCCAAAGCGCCCTCCTCCCCGCTCCTCATCGCTTTCATCACTATCTTCTGCTTCCTCCTCTCATAAATATCCTCAATAACTTTTAGTATATTTTCATATTCCTTTGCTTCTGTTAAACTGAAGTTACTTTTAAGGGAGCTGTTCTTTTTTTCAATCAACTTCCCCACAGCTTTGTAAAAACCCTGAGGCAAGCTCTGAAGAACTGGGCTCGCCCTCTCCCTAGCCTGAATTCTTCTCAATTCCTCATACGTCAGCTCTTCCATAAAACTGCCTCCTTCTTGCAAATCAGGAATAAAGCTGCTCTCTCCGGCAGCTCCCTCTCCTCATTCCTGAATGGGCCGAAGGTTTGTTCACCCAACCTAAATTCAGGTGCATTCCTAATTTTAATCCTTACTGGTTGCTCACCGAAAACAACTGCATCCTTCAAAGGATCGAAGGAATCAATACTTCCAACTCTCCTCGCAACAAGCCCACTTTCCCCGTGCAGGCTGTCTGGAAGGCGTATCAGCTTTGTCGCATCCGCAGTAACGTTCTGATCTATTCTATCACCCAGCTTCACCCCCAACCTTCCAACAACTCCTCTCCAAAACTTATCCTTATTCTGAATTTTCACCGCATCCCAATTCCCCTGCTCAATTAAACGCGCGAACTCCCCAACTCTTTTGTAAATTTTTCTCGCATCCCTCTCCTCCACCCCAACCTCCCCAAGCTTTCCCTCCACAGCAGCCTCCCTAACAAACCTTGCAATTCTCCCTGCCCAACCAGCATCGCTTGGTTTTGGCCCAACAAGTTTTCTCTCCCTTCTCTCAGATACCATTTCGTAAGTGAAGCCAACTGCTTCAAAATCCACTCCCGTGCCACTCAAATAATCCACAATCTCCCTTCTCGCATACCCCCCAAGCTCCCTGACGGATTCCTTTTTCACGTGCACATGATACCCCCTATTCCCAGAGAAGTTCACCTCAATTTCCTTCTTTGAGAAGCCAAAGTCAGGAATTAAAAACTGCTCAATCAACCTAACCGTTTCCTCCTTTACCTTTTCAAGACAGCTATCGCATACCCACTTGCTTCCGTGAGTTTTCTTGCACGGCACTTCCAAATGATCCGAATCCAAATCAAAAACCAAATCCGCACCTTGCCAATTCTTCTTTTCCATTGGGCGCATGTCAGGAAACTCGTAATACGCAGTTGAATACGAGACAAAGAGAGGAGCATCCCTCACAAGCCTGCTCTTAAGCTCATCCTTACTGGCTATCTGAAGGTGCCTCACCTCTATTTTCTTCTCCCACCCACCAAAACCCCACTCCCTTTTCTCAATCTGCTCTGGAGGTTTAATCTCATTCCTCTCGTAATACTGCCTGAATTTACTTCTTGCATAATCCTCTTCAGGGTTTTTCACCCTCAGCTGTAACTCCAACAACTCCCCTCCTATAGCTAAGTGGGTTTTTCACCCCGCAGTTTGCAACGCACAACCCATTTGAATCCATGCTTGCGCAGCTTGGCATTTTATAACCTCTTTTCTGCGCATGCTCAACCTGATACCGCGTGACTCTCTCATCAAAATCAGGAGACGTTGAGAAAATTCTCACCACCTCATCAACACTCATCCCGCTGTTGAGAAGATAGACTGCCAAAGCCCACCTCGCAGTATGCCCCAAATTCTCAACAGTTTTCAAATCATCCAGCAGTTTTTTTATGCATGGTGGAAAATCGCCTTTTTGAGCGATTTTTGCCGGAACTGGCTCCTTTGGGATGCTTGCCCTAACAGATTCAGCTGCTTTCCTTATATTCGCTGGCACATTCTCAACTCTGAGGGGCAGCTCCGACTCAATTTTCATCTTCACCGCCTCTTCAATCAACCTGATGAACTCGCTTCTCTTCAGCTTCACCACCCCTCCCTTCAACTTTCTGTTGACAAGCTTGTAATCAACAGATTTTGGCGCATATTTTAGATACTTCTCAAACCCCACCGAGTAGTCGCCATCAATCTCGCACTCAATTCCAAGCTCGCGTGCCACCCTCAGCACATTCTCATCAGTGTCCCCCTCCAAATACCTTCCTGCTCTCTTCGCCTCTGCAACCGAGTATCTGTTTATGTAATACCTGCTTCCAAGTATGGAAACAATCATTCTGCTTATCGCATATGAAGTAACCTGAAGAAGAATCTGTGATTCATCAAGCTCAAAATTCACTGTTGGTATAACCCCGTCCTTTATTGCTCGCGCAACTCTCTCTTTTCCCATCTCAACAAGCCTGAACTCATCGCTCACCTTTGCGGAGCTAACCAACTCCTTCGCCTCCTTAGTGAATGGGTATTTGCTGCAGAATGCAAGCTCCATCCTAATCACTCAAATAGCATTTGCAGTAGGATGGATTTCTCAGCTAAAATATAAAATAGTTCTTAACTAGATTGTCTCTATTCTTGGAGCTAGGTAGTAAACAAGCTTCGCCTCCCCAATGCTATACTCCACTTTTATTGGTGAATTTGTTTTTAAATGAAGGGAAACAGTTTCATTATCAGGGCATGCTTTAACCATATCACCAAGGAATTGGAGTGGGAATGTCGCTCTTGAATCCTTCTTCACCTCAACGCTTAAAGTTGCTTCACCAGTTTTCTCCCTCTCCACCCTCAAATCTCCTGAATCACCGTGCACCTCAACAAAAAATCCCTTGCCAGTTGCCTCAAGCACAACGTGAGAACTCAACAACGCTGCATCTCCAAGTATTTCCTTGAACTGGCCTGCTTTTATTTTAACAACCGAGTCAAAATCTATTTTTGGCTCCTTTTGAACTCCCTCCTGAAGCTCAAGAAGTGGAAGCTTGAAACTCCTCTTTCCCTCCCCAACAAACTCCAAAACCAATTTATTCTCCTCAACGCTCATCCTCAGCTTCTCCTGCCCCCTGCTCCTTGAAAGAATTTTGCTCATGCTGTCAAAGTTAACCCCTATCCTTGTTGCTCCAGCAACCTTGTACTTGCTGAATGCGCTTTTTGGAATGGAGAAGCACACCATCGCTATCTGGGAAGGATCCATCGCCCGGAGTGATATTTTATCAGCATCAATTTCAAAGTTCCCCTCATCAATCAGGTTAACTATTGAATCAACACAGCTCTTCCAATACTTAGCATCCTCAATTTCTATCTCCACCATCAACTTCACCTCTAGAATATGTTTTCACCTCTACATTTTTATGCGTTGTGTTTTTCAATAACCGTCCCACATCCTTGTGGAACCTCAACGTAACCCCACAGAAACAGCTTCAAGTAACCCAAATAAGGAATTCTTGCAATCACGCTTCCATGTATCCTCCCCTTCTCAACAGGCTTGTTCTCCTTCCTTGAATCAGAGAAAAACCTGCATTCATTTCCGCTTTTAACCACATACCCGGGTGCCTGCACGTCAAGAATTTCATTATTATCCCCCTTTGTAAGATAGTATTCCTTCCTCTCCACAGAAACCCTCACAAGCACTCGGTGTATCGTTAAACTCTGGAAAACGCTGTTCTGCTCAGGCTCGTAAACAATCACATCATTCCCAAAATTCTCCTCAAACTCCTCCCCCTTTATAGTAACAGAGCGCACGCATACTGAATTTAAAACTTCCTCCTTTCCTTTCAGGGTGCACAGCCCGTAGTTATAGCTGAAAAGAGTGTCGTTCTGCTCTGAGAAAACAGGTTTTCCATCAATTGCTATCAGGCAGGAGTTGCCACAGCTTCTGCAGAGGGAGAAGTTATACGGGGTGTAATCACCTTGCTTTACGCACGGGCCACATGTAAATGTGGTGTGCATTCTCCCTTTAACTTCCTCCCACTCAGAAGAAGTTAATTCAATGCTAGGGGCTTTTACCTCACTCCCTCTCAGCACCACCATATCGCCTCTTTCAAGGTGGGGAAGCATGCTGCAAGAAACAACTGCGTCAAGAGGCGAGGAGGTATTGAGTATGAAACCAGCTCCAAACCAGATGAGCACGCCAACAAGCACTGCAACAACTATCTCCTCAAGCTCCTTCTTCCACCCCCTTTTTCTTGCTCCCTCCACAGTTTCATAAACGAAAAAACCAACTATCGCCAGTGCGCACAGCACTGCAACGACGGAAAGGTGCGTTAACACGTATAAAATGAGAAGGGCCGCAATTACCAAATAACCCGCATTCTCCCTTACAATTTTCTTAAACTCTGCCATGAGATTCCCCTCTCACAACTCCAGAGCCTATTAGATGAGCAAGCCTAACTGGTTCAGGAATTCCTTTGAAAGAAAGAATCAACTTCCTCACCTCTCCCTCCTCTATCCCGGCAATTTGGCAGTATACCTTACCGCATCTCACCGCTTTGCCAGCAGACTCAAGAATTCTTATTCTCCTCTCCCACGAAGGTAGATTTTTCAAAGCGCTTTTCACCCTCCTCATATCCGGCTTCTTTCTTGTAACTGCAATTACTGGAATTGAAAGCGCGCGGTTCAGTTCATTTAAATCAACAACATTGAACCCACCAAGCGTTGCACCGTGCAGCAGAATCAACCTTATCTGCTGGGAGAATTTAGAGTTCTTTACCATCTCAATAATCCTCTTTGTGCTATCCAACCCATCCTTTTTAATATATGTGCTCAGAACTCCCTCAATCACTCCCTCCCTCCAAACCACTCCGATAACAAGAACTCTAGTGGTTTTTCCTGTGAACGGCGAGTCATCAATTCCAAGCACTCTTGCTCCAGCTTTCATTTAATCATTTCTTCAAAAGTTTCTCAAACTCACTTACTTTCTTCTCAATTTTTTTAACTGCGTTCTTTATTGCTGCTTCAGGTGTTTTCTTCTTCGTTCTCACAATCAGGCGAGGGTTGCCAAGCTGGGGGTGGTCAATAACATAGGAAGCGAACTCAACATCCTCATCCTCAAGAAGCGTTTCTCTCAGAAGGTTTGGGAAGCTGTGCTCCTCCCCCTCAAGCACCAACTCAATGAAGTTTTTTTCCTTTTTCAAAACTCTAACTTTCAAACAATCACCTCTCCCTCAGGGAGTACTCAGTTGAAAGCTTTCTGCTCTCTTTATTACCACATGCATCGCAGACAAGCAGCCTATCTTTCAGGCGCAGCGGGTTTCTGCAGTTGCTGCAGAATGCTTTTATCACTCCCAAATCTGCACCCCTCATATCAAGGTATGCTTCTCCCCTTTTCACCTCGCAAACAACTGCCTTTATTATATCCCCAATTCTCACCTCATCCCTTAACTCCTTAACATAACCTCTTTTAACGTTTGATACGTGAAGCACGCAGAAGTAATCTCCCTGAGCCTGCCTCATCCCAACCCCCTCAACAAGCTCAAGCTTAACCAATGCAATTGGGTCAAATATATCCTCAATTCTTCCGTAAACTATCATCCCTGGCTCCACCATTCTTGGAACTGACTTTGTTTTTACTGAAATTCTCCTTTGTTTATCCAGGATTATATCTCCCGCATAGAAGGCGTGAAGTTTTCCTCCCTCGCTGTATACTCCATCTCCCCCAACAAACTCCTCCTCCGTGCCAAGAAACTTGCCTGGCGTTGCAAACTCCATCCTATCACTCTCAAAATGAGCAGAATGATTTCTCATCAAATCTTTAAATACATTCGTTTAAAAATGAAAAATTAAAAAAAGAAATCAGTCCTGGCAGGTTCCAACAAGCGGTTTCTCGCCAGTGAACGTATACGTCACTCCATACGTTGCATCCTTGTATTGTATCTCAACGTTCTTCGTAACTGTTTCTCCAATATTCGCGCATGAGGTGCCCGTTAGGTTAACTAGCACTGCGGAACCTGGCGATATCAAAACACCATCTGTGTAATTGAGTATGTTGCTACCGCCATCAAATTTTATACTTGTGAGATTTATCTGGAACAACCTGTTATTCCTAATTACGAGCTGACTTGCCGCAGCAGTTTTAGACAAATAATACCTAGTTATCCCAATATCCGCTCCCGCCCAGTATGCTGCGCTATCCCTCTCGCTAATTCCCCTCGTCATGCCAGGGAAACCACCAATCACCCCAATGACGATAAGGGCAATTATGACAACTACTGCCAAAATAATCAAATACTCAATTGCAGCCTGCGCTCTCCTCATTCAACCACCTCATTAATCACCTACTACTAATATTGTTACTTATTTTTAAATCTATTCCCCTAAGAAGTTTTTGGGCAAATATTATAATACCCCCTCCCCCATATCATTTTTGTGGTTTGATGGCAAAGAAAAGAGTGCTCGTGCTCGCAGTGGACAGGGATAATGATTTGTACGAAAAAGTAAAAATCACCGGTCCCGTGATAGGGAAGGAAGCAAACATAGAGGCAGCCACAAAGCTTGCTTTAAAGGATCCGGAGGAAACAGACTCCAACACAATATTTGAAGCAGTCAGAGTTTACGATTCAATCTCAAAGGAAAGCAATGCGGAAATTGTCACTTTAACAGGTGATAAATCTCTGGGTTATTTTGCTGACAGGGAGATAGCAAAGCAGCTTGATTCGGTGTTGAGGAGCTTTCATGCAGATTCCTGCATATTCGTTTCAGATGGGGCAAGCGACGAGCAGATAATCCCAGTAATTCAGTCAAGAGTTAAAATTGACTCCGTCAGGCTTGTTGTTATGAAGCAGGCAAAGGAGCTTGAGAAAACCTACTTTGTGCTTCTTGAAAAGTTAAAGGAGCCACACTACGCGAGAATAATTTTTGGAATACCTGCCTTGCTCATATTAACTTTTGTGATAAGCGAGGCGCTTGGCTACGGTTGGAAGCTTGCAGGAATAGTTGTTGGGTTGGGTTTGCTTGCATTTGCGTTTGGGCTTGAAGAAACGATAGTGCGCTCCTTCTCAGGTTTGCGCTTCTCCGTTGAGAAGATAAGCTTCATATTATACCTCTCTGCGCTACCCCTCACCCTCATATCATTTGCGCTTGGATACCAGGAGTTTCTGACACGCTTGAATGAAACGCCAGAGATGCTGAAGCTTGGTGCTTATGTTTTGTTGAGGATGCTTCTCCTGCTTCCCTGGGCAGTTTCATTAATACTTGTTGGAAGAATAATTGATTTACTGCATGAGAAGAGAAAGTATGCAGTTGTGAAGTATGGTTTATACGGAGTTGCAACGTTCATTCTCTGGGCGGTTTTCACAGTTGCCTGCCAGTGGATACTTGCAAGGGTTTATTTCTCTGATTTTGTAACCGTTCTCATCTTCGGAACAGTCATCGCATTCCTCTCTTTGAAAATAATGGAGAGAATAAAGATTGATTTGGTTGCATCAATGAAGCTTGAAAACAGAGAAGTGCTCACCGAGCTTGGCGCGTATATCGGAAAGATAGTTGGCGTTGATAGGAAAAGAAGTCTAATTGTTGTTCAAACTCCGTTTGGGCATAGAATTGATTTTGATTTTGATAGAATATCTGAGCTTGGTGACAGGGTTCTTATAAAATAATCAGCTTATAATTCCCCTCACCTTCTCAATCAACTTTTCTTTTTTACTTCCTCTCTTCAGCGATTCCTGGAGGACATCAATTATGTTGTTTGCTGTGACAATTTTTATTTTTCCCCTTCTTTTTCCAAGGTAAACATCCTCCTCATTTGCCTTTGGGATTATCACTTTTTTCATTCCTGCATCTATAGCTGCCTCTATCTTTGCAGTCACCCCTCCAACTGGAAGCACCTCACCCCTCACACTTAATGAGCCAGTCATTGCAACGCTCTGGTCAACAGCAACTCCCTCCATTGCAGACATGACAGCAAGCGCGATTGATATGCTGGCGCTGTCCCCCTCAACTCCCTCATAGGTTTGAAGGAACTGCACGTGAATATCATACTGCGATACATCTTTGCCGATGTGCTTCTTTATTATCGCGCTTACGTTTTCAACAGCCTCCTTCGCTATCTTGCCAAGCTTGCCTGTTGCAATTAACTTTCCCTCACTTTTTGATGAAGCAGGAGTAACCTCCGCAACTATTGGCATTATTATTCCAGAGGAACCGTCTCCCATAACCGCAAGCCCATTCACCTTTCCAACTGCGTAACCTCTGTTCAGAAAAACCCTGTAATCCTTCCTTAAGTCAATCACCTGCTGGGAAACCTGCTGCTCAAGAGTTCTTGCAACTCCTTTTGCTTCAAGCACGTGTTTAAGTTCAACGTATTTTGCTCCTTGCTCCCTTGCAATATCTCCTGCAGCCCTCACCAAACCGCCAAGCTCCCTGAACCTCAAACTCAACCTGTTTTTTCTCCCAGCTTTCCTTCTTGCCTCCTCTATAATTTCATCTACAGCTTCTTTTGTGAAGTGAGGTATTTTGCCATCCTTCTTAACTTCCTGTGCAACAAACCTCACAAGCTTCCATCTGTTCTCCTCATTATCAGGCATTGTGTCGTCCATATATATCTCATAACCGTAACCGCGTATCCTTGAGCGCAGCGCTGGATGCATTTTCTGAATATCAATTAGATTGCCAGCCGCAACAAGCACGAAGTCAGCTGGAACTGGCTCTGTTTTCACAATTGCGCCACTGCTCAGCTCGCTCTGCCCAGTTATTGGGTATTTCTTCTCTTGCATTGCTGTGAGAAGCTCCTGCTGCGATTTCGGTCCCAGAGAAGATATTTCATCAACGAACAAAACTCCTTTGTTGCTTCTGTGAATCGCCCCTGCTTCCACCCTTAAATGAGGAGGAGTACCGAGCCCCCCGGACTGCAAAGGATCGTGCTTCACGTCTCCAAAAAGCGCGCCTGCTTTCGCGCCTGTTGCATCAACAAAAGGGGCAGTTTTCTTCCCGGAGTTATCAACTATCAACTTCGGCTCGGTGCTTTCAAACACTCCAACTCTTCTTGAAACGCCTGAGGCAAGAACCATCGCAGCCCCAAAAACAAACAAACCGAGCACCGCAGCCGCAATAATCCATTTATTCTCACCCTCAATCACTCCTGAGAATGCAAGGTAAATAAGTAAAAGAACAAGTATGCTGAGTATGAGGAAGGATGGGGATAAACCACCTCCACCAGTAACCCTCCTCATCCTAACTTCCTCAATTATTCTCCTCCCCTCCCCAATGTCTGGCGCTCCTGGGGGAAGCTTTCTATCCTTTGGGTATGTTTTCACAACTCTTACAAGAGGCATGTTTTCATCAATTGGGTTTGGGTAGACAAGCACATCCTCTAACTCCTCTGCTGGCATAAGCTCTGCCATCGCCTGGGCAAGCATTGACTTTCCGGTTCCAGGGGAACCCATCAAAAGAATGTTTCTCCTCTGTTTCGCAGCTTTCTTTATTATCGCAACTGCCCTATCCTGTCCTATAACTTGGTCTATCAGTTTCTCAGGAACTTTAATCTCCTCGGTAGTTTTGTAATCAAACTTTTCCATTCACTCCCCATTATCTATTTGCAAGGAAAATATTTATTACTGTCCATACAAGCTGATATTTTTTAATAATTTGCCCTCTTAAACTAACTCGGAGGTAAAATGTCATTTTCAAACAGCACGCTTGCTGGAAGAATGGAGTATGCTCACTACCCAATAAGGGAGCTTTTTCCAATTGCTGAGGAGATAAAGAAAACAGGGGCGGAAATTTATAACGCGAGCATAGGAGACCCTGTTCCTTACTTGGGAGTTGCGAAGTATATAATGAAAGCATACTGCAAAGCATTGAAGGAAGGAAAGGTTTACTACTCACGTTCACCTGGAATTTTTGAGCTTCTTGAAGAGATTGCAAAGAGGTATAAAAGATTGTATAACCTTGATTTTGATTCATCAAAAATATCTGTCACCCAGGGTTTGAGTGAGGCGGTTGCATTTCTTGCGGAATCCCTCATTGAACATGGGAAGGGGGCAGTTCTTTTCAACCCATACTACCCAGTTTATGCACCTATGATTAGGCTATTTGGCGGAGCAGTTGTGCTGAGCAGCTTAAATGAAGAGAGCGGGTGGGCTCCTTCAAAGGAGGATTTGGAGGAGAAGGTGAGGAAAGCAAAAGCAGAGGGAGTTGACTTGAAGTTTATTTTAATAATCAACCCAAACAACCCAACAGGTTCAATGTGCAGCAGAAAGAATTTGGAGGATGTTGTTGAGGTTGCGAAAAACAATGATTTGCTTATTATTTCAGATGAAATATATGATGAGATGATACTTGTGAAGGAGAGGATGACGTGCATTGGGGAGGTTGCAAAGGGAGTGCCGCATGTGATAATGAACGGTTTGTCAAAGAACTGGGGTTGCACTGGCGTGAGAATTGGGTGGGTGATTATACCTGAGGAGGATGAGGGTTCAAAAAAGTTAAGGGAAGGAATTAACAACCTTGCAACGATGAGGTTATGCGCGAGCACACCTGCACAGGTTGCAGCTGTTGAAGCGCTGAGCAATGTGAAAGCACATAAGAAGTTTCTGAAGTATATGGTGAAAAACATAAAGGAGAGAGCCGAGTTTATGCAGAAGAGGTTGAATGAAATTGATGGGGTGAGCTGTCAGAAAGCAAAAGGAGCTTTCTACTTGTTTCCGAGAGTTGATTTTTCAAAAACAAAATTCAAAAACGATAAGGAGTTTTGCACAGAGTTGCTCAGAAGGGAGCATGTGTGGGTGACAAGAGGGAGCGGTTTTGGTTTGGATGGCCACCTGAGGACAACGGTGCTTCCACCAATTGAAGTTTTGGAGAAAGTTGCTCAGGGAATTGAGAATTTGATGAGGGGTTAAATGTTGCCGAAAATTGCAAGGGATGCGTTGAAAAAAGGAAAAGTGGATATAAAGGTGATGCGCTCTGGCACTTTGCAGTTTCAGGAGTTTGTGGTTAAGAGAATTCCCTCCCCTGTTGGAGCATACCCAGTGCTTTCTATTGATAAATTCATAGATATGAGTGAGCTTATCAGGTTAGCTGAGGAGTATCAGCTTCCAATTTCAGCAAAAAATGGAACTGTTTTTCCAAAGGGAAAAACCTCAAAGGATTTTGCTGGTTTGTAATAACTCCGTATAACCGAAGCTTGTTTATTGCTTTCTTACGAAATATATTCGTGCTTATAGAAGGGGAAGTAAAGGAGTTTCTGGAGAAAGGAGATTCTGCGAAGTTCGGGGAGGTTGAAGTTTCAGAGGAAATAATGCATATTCTGCATGGGAGAGGAATTGAGAAGTTTTACAAGCATCAGGCAGACGGAATCAAAAAAGTGAGAGAAGGGGAGAATGTTGTTGTAACTGCTCCAACTGCCTCTGGCAAAACTGAAATATATATGATTCCAGTTATTGAGTCCGCGTTGAAAGGAGAGAGGAGCATTGTTATCTACCCAACAAAAGCGCTTTCGCGGGATCAGCTAGCAAGATTTAGGGAGTTTGCTCTGCTTGGTGTGAAAAGCGAGGTTTATGATGGTGATACATCTGCGCATATTAGGGAAAGAATAAGGAAGGAGCCACCGCATATTTTGATAACAAATATGGATATGCTTCACTTCATTCTCCTTAACTCGCATCTGTTCAAAAAGTTTCTTTCTTACTTGAAGTTTGTTGTAATTGATGAAATACATACATACACGGGAACGTTTGGAAGCCACTCCTCAAATATAATAAAAAGGTTGAAGAGAGTTCACTTGAAATACTCCAAAAATAAACTGCAGTTCATCTGCTGTTCAGCAACTGTTGGGAATGCATTGGAGTTTGCCGAGCAGCTTGCAGGGGTGCCTTTCTCTTTGGTGGATGCGCGCTATGCTCCAAGAAGCACGGTTAAGCACATACTGCTGAACCCTCCTTTAACAGAGGAGGGGAGGGAGAGCTATACAACGCTTGCCTTGAAAGTTGCAAGGCAGCTTATTGGAAAAGGAAGGAAGCTGCTGATATTTGGGAACAGCCACTCTGTTGTTGAGAGAATTGGGATAGTTGCAAAGGAAACGAATTTACATGAAATAAAAATATACCGGGCTGGATTGGAGAGGGAGGAGAGAAGGAAGTTGGAGCAGGAGTTCAAGTCAGGCAGTACGGATGCGCTTGTCGCAACATCTGCTTTGGAGCTTGGGATGGATATAGGTGCCGTTGACTTAGTAATTCTTGCTGGCTTCCCAGGAACGGTTACAAGGGTGAGGCAGAGAATTGGAAGGGCAGGAAGGAGGGGAAGGGAGGCAACAGCTGTTTTCATCGCTCGAGACAACCCGCTTGACCAGTATTATTTTGAAAATCCACATGAGTATTTGAAAGGGGAGCCGGAGAGCTGTTACGTAAACCCCCAGAATGAGTTTATACTAAAACCCCACCTTCTCTCAATGATGCGGGATTACCCAGCAAGCATTGACGAAATCAACTCATTTCCAATGGGGGAGAAGCTTTTCTCTCAGCTGAAAGCTGAGGAGCTGTGCAAGGAGTTTGCAGGTTGCTGGATTCCTACAAGGAGAGGGCTGAGGGTTGTGAGGGAGATGAGCATAAGGACGGCTGGCTCGTCAATAAGGATATATGATGTGGAGAGAGAGAAGTTCATAGGTGAAAGGGAGGAGGCGATGGCGTACAGCGAGCTATTCCCCGGTGCAATCTACTTACATGGAGGGGAGAAGTTTGTTTCTGAGAAGCTGGATTTGGTGAGAAAAATTGCATTTGTGAGAAAGCTCAGTTATGAAACATCTGAGTATACAGTTGCTCTGCGCAACAGAGAAGCCGA
The DNA here is from genome assembly GCA_038871515.1 of Candidatus Micrarchaeia archaeon. Taxonomy (GTDB): domain Archaea; phylum Micrarchaeota; class Micrarchaeia; order Burarchaeales; family Fermentimicrarchaeaceae; genus JAVZHX01. The sequence continues at coordinate 294,417 of JAVZHX010000001.1, read as the reverse complement.
AGTGACTGAGTTGCTTGGAGAAAGGGAGTGTTTGGGAGGGGAGCTTTCATACGGTAGAGTTCACATTTCAGATGAGGTTTACGGTTATGTTGTGAAGGATTATTTGAAAGAGAGGATAAGCAGCAGAATTCCGCTTGATGAGCCGTTGCATTATGAGTTTGACACTCTTGCAGTTTGGTTTGATTTTCCTGAGAAAATTGTTTTTTCCGTAGATGATTTTCCATCTGGGTTGCATGCAGTTGAGCATGTTTCAATTGCGATGATGCCTGCTTTAACTGGAGCAGATCCATCTGAGTTGGGAGGGGTGAGCTATCCTGCTGGGAGGATGTATGTTTACGATTCAACTCCTCACGGAGCTGGATTGTCAAAAATAATTTTTGAAAAGTTTGAGAGAGTTGAAAAGATGGCGTATGAAAGATTGATGAAGTGCAAGTGCAGAAGTGGTTGCCCCTCCTGCATTCTGGATCCGCAGTGCGGGAATAATAACAGGAATTTGAATAAAAAAGCAGCAAAGGAGATTCTTGAAAAACTCATAAAATAAACTACTCCCATTTTATACTTTCAAACAAACTCTTATCAATTGCAAACGTTTCCCCTTTCTTCGCCGAAGCTCCCCTCTCCATTTCTTTTATAATTTTTTTGAAGAATTCGCTTCTCTCAAGCTCTTGAAAATCATCTCTGAGCGCAGCTTCCCTGAATTTAATGCTCTCCTCAACACTCCCTTCAACTTTTCTGAAACACACAAGCACAAAAACAGGTGAACTCACCTCACTTCCATATTCCTTCCAAAGTGGTATAACTCGGTTGCTCAGCTTCACTCTCGCATATCTTTCAAGCTTCATTGGAATTTCTTTCACCTGTCTTCTTGCATCCTCCTCAGTCTGCCCAGCAAATGAGTTTCCGAGCACAAGCACACCGTTGTTTTTGAGAATTCTTGCTGCGTTAAGAAGGTTCAGCTCACATATGTTATCCACTGCGTCATTCAAAATATTCATCACTTTCTCCCTATCCCACTCCTCACTCAAATTATCTGCTTTCGTCACTTTTGCATGCTCCTTCACCTGCGCAAGTGGAACCGGCATATTGAGACAGAACACAACATCCGCAGTTTCATTTTTAAGAGGAATGTGCAGCATATCTCCCATCACTCTATTCTTCCACTGCTCGCTTCCAAGCTCCCTTCTGCTTATATCAACAACTATATAGTTGAACTCCTTATTCGTCATACTTTTTATTCTATCGCCAACAATCCCTCTGCCCCACATATGTCAACCACGCTCACTTTTCCTGGCGTGCTCTTTTCAATAAGCCCAACAACTCCCGAAAGCTCAATTGCTTTTTCATAGAACTTGCCCATCAATTTGCTGCTTGAAACTTTATCGTAAAAGGAGTCGGGATAGAGAATTTGCACTTTTCTTAAAAGATTCTCTTCTTCTGCAAACTTCTCCACCATGCATAAATTATGAAGTTTCGGATTTATTACTTTACCATTTCAAATTTTTTCTGTGCATCTCTTTCAAAACATCCTCAAACCCCTCAATTCTCATCAACTGCTCCAAGCTTGTGTAAAGCATCTGCTCATACAGCTCAAAATGCTCCTTTAAATCCGAAGATGTTTTTCTAAAGGAGGCAACCATAAAAGTTGGCTTCTCTATCTCTATACCATACTTCCTCCAAAGAGGAATTACTCCTTCCTCAAGCTCCACAACCTCAAATTTCTCAACTTTTAGGGGAAGCTCGCCAAGTCCTTTCTGAATGCTTTCGCTGCTCTGTCCAGTGTACTTACCACTGACAACCATAACTCCATTATCCTTAAGCACCCTAGCACCTTCAAGCGTGTTCAATTTATAAACAGAGTCAACAGCAAGCTCAAGCATCTCCAGCATCATGCCTTTTCTTCCGCTCTCATCCTTCATAAAAGCAACGTAATTCCTCACATGCGAAATTGGAATTGGTATGTTATTCATAAAAACAAAATCCATACTTCTATCCACAAATGGGAGATGCATAATCTCGCCAACAATTCTCTCATCCACTTTTCTTTTGCTCAGCTCCTCCTTGCTTATATCTATATTATGTATCGTCACTCTCCGCGCTTCATCTTTCAGCATGCTTCTGATTATATGTCCCTGCCTTCCGCTCCCGCCAGCAATATCAGCAACGTTCACTTCCCTCTTTGTTTTTCCAACATACTCCTTAATTCCAGAAAGAGCAGCGGCTTTTCTGTAAACCTCATCCATGTAAGTGCTCTCGGAAACTTCGTGAAACTTTGTTGGGTAGAGCTTCTGAGCTTCAAGAAGGATGTCTTCCGGTTTAGATATCTTATGAATCATACTTTAATTACGCATCCAACATATTTAATTGCTTCATTCAGAAAATTCCTCCGGCACCCACTTCTCCTTCCTGAACTCCTCCATAACTTTCCAAAAAGTCTCCATCTCCATCGCTTTTCCCAAATTCCTTTCCAATCTCTCTTTTTCATGCTCAATAAGGCTCTCAACATTCCCTTCAACTCTCCTGTAAGTCGTGATAACAAACTTTGGATCCTCCAACCCCAAACCGTACTTTCTCCACAGCGGTATAACTTTGCTGTCAAGCTCAACAACCTCCTGTTTCTCAACCCTAAGCGGAAACTCCCTAAACGCCTCTTCTGCCACTTCTTTGGACTGCCCAACATGCTTCGCACCGGTTACAAGAACTCCATCTGGCTTGAGCACCCTAAGCCCCTCAAGCATATTGCTTCTGAAAGCTGCATCTATTGAATTGCCAAGATACATTTTTATGCTCCAAAGTTCCTCAACCTCAACCAAGCTTCCAGGAGTCATCGTCTCAGCCTTTCTTTTAATAAGTGAAATTGGAACTGGCATGTTGAGGAAAAATACAACATCTGCACTTGAATTCTTCAGGGGAATGTGCGCCATGTCGCCAACAATTTTCACTTTATCCTTATCATCTCCCATCTCCTTTCTGCTTATGTCAACTACAATGTATTCAAAATTCTTATCCGTCATCTTCCTTATCATCTCCCCAACTCTGCCTCTTCCACCGGCCACATCAACAACCCTTACCGTATCCTCTCTGCTCTCAATCAGCTTCACAACACCAGATGCTTCAACTGCTTTCTTATAGAACTCATCCATGTACTTGCTGCTTGAAACTTTATCGTAAAAAGAGCCAGGATACCTCTCCTGCGCTTCAACAATTATTTCACCTGGTTTTGCTATTCTGTACGTCATGCTAAAATTATGGTTTGCTTTCTTTAAATTCCTTGCTAAAAAAATTCAAACCAACTATTTTATATAGGCGTGAGCAATACCAAACAATATGGCAACCAGGTTGAAAAGAGCACTTAACCTATTTGACGCTATCTCTATAGGTTTAGGAGCAATAATCGGAGCAGGTATCTTTGTAGTTGTTGGGATAGCTGCAGGGATGGCTGGCCCAGGTGTTATTTATTCAGTGATTCTTGCGGGAGTTGTTTCTCTTTTCACTGCTCTGAGCTTTGCGGAGCTTTCCTCAGTTATACCAAAAGAAGGGGGAGGGTATGAGTATGTTTTTAAAGTTGTTTCTCCTTTCTGGGGTTTTTTGACAGGATGGATGCTCATACTCGGCAGCATTGTAGGAGGTGCGGCAGTCAGCCTTGGTTTGGCGGATTACCTTGCAGTGCTTATGGTTTTCCCAGCAAACCTGCTTGCTGTTGGAGCATGCATTCTTTTCACTTTGGTTAACCTTGTGGGAGCAAAGCAGTCAAAGATTGTGAATGATGCGCTTGTAATTCTTAAAATTCTCATGCTGCTTCTTTTTGTGTTGCTTGGTGCACCTCATATAAAACCAGCGAATTTTCAGAATGTGCTTCCAAATGGTTTGAATGGTTTGATAGGTGGAGCTGCGCTTATGATGTTCGCCTACCTTGGCTACTGCAATGTCACAACAATCTCAGAGGAAATCATTAACCCACAGAGAACCCTTCCTCTTGCAATACTGCTCTCCCTAGCAATATCCGCTTTGTTGTATCTGCTCGTTAGCTTCACAGCAGTTGGAGTTGTTGATTACAATGTGCTTGCAAAATCAGGCTCTCCGCTTGCGGATGTGATGGAGGCGACTGGAAATGAGATGGCTGCGTGGTTAGTTTCGCTTGCAGCAATCTTCGCAACTGCCACAGTTCTCCACACCCTTATCCTATCAGTTTCAAGAATAATTTTCTCAATGTCAAGGAACCACCAAACTGCAAGGTTCATCAGCCACATACACCCAACTTTTGGCACCCCGTATGTTTCAATACTTCTCACAGGAATACCAATGGCTTTTCTTGCCTTTATTGGCGATTTAAAGGAAATTGCTTCCCTTGCAACTGTGCTTATGATACTGAGCCATATACTTGTGAACTATGCTGCAATTGTGGTGAACAGGAGAGTGAAACCACCATTCAAAATTCCATTTTACCCAATACCACCTTTGCTTGGTATTATAACTTTTGCAGCGCTTGCATATTATCTTCTTCTGGAAACGTGGTTGATTACTGCAGTTGCTCTGTTAGCAGGCGTAGCGCTCTACTACGTAGACGAAGCTCTCCTAAGAAGACACCGCTAGCTCAGCAATTAACCTGTCTGCGCTTCTCACAACTTCCTTGCTGAGTGAAGCACCAAACTCCCTTTCTTTTGGCTGTATCCCAACCAAATAAACTTCAACTCCATCAAAAAGCTTGCAGAAAAATGAAAGGGGTAGGGAGTGAGTTGAAATTTTTATTCCCTCAGTTTTCCTTGCATCAACCACCCTCACTTCTCCAGGTTTCCCTCCAAAATCAAGCGCATCAAAAATTACTATTCTTTCAGGTTGCATCCTCTTTATTTTTCCAATAAAATTCTCAGGTGCAACTCCCGCATTAATTACATTCTTCTTTCTCAGTTTTCTTGCAATGTAAACACCAACTCCATCATCACCCCTCAGCTCGTTTCCAACTCCAATGAAAACAACCCTTCCCCTAACTAGTTTTTCAAACTTCATAAAATCACAATGGCAGTCTTTTTGAAAGAGAGTTCAGCTCCTCAACGACTCTGTTTGGCGTATACTGCTTCAGCTCCTCTACCAATTTCTTATCATCAAGCATGTTCAAATCAAGCGGAATTGCAACCCCATTGATTGTTTTATAATCCTGCATGTGCAGCGAGAAGGGAGCTCTTGCCAATTTCCCTGAGGGAGTTTGAGATGGGTCTATTGCAACAACTCCCGCAATTTTTTCATGGCTCCCGCTCACCTTCAACCCTTTTTTCTTCAACTCATCAACCCACTTCTGCGCTGCTGTTTGAAGTCCACCTTTTGTGCTGACCTGAAAGTTTTCCTCGTAAAAGGAGGGAGGCATTCTCTTCTTGAGAAATAGATAAACATGAAAGGAGCTCCCAGTCCACATCACAAATCTTTTTTCGCAGTTCAACTCCCTCAAATCATCCTCCATAACAGCAAGGAACTCCCTTGCTACCTGCTGTGCATATTCAGAAGTAACTCCCTCCCCCCTATCCAAATCAAAGAAAATTCTGTCGATAGATTTACCTTCCCCCTCATTGTTTGTCGCATAAAACAAATCAGAGAGCTTCCTTGGGACAAAGTAGCGCCACACTTTCTGCTGGGAAGGAGCGAGTTTATCTCTAACTTCCTCAAGGTGCTTCCCTCTCAATGAGAGAAACCCAGGTGTTATCGCATCAACAAATTCATCTATGTAAAGCGGCTCCTCCTTTGAACCTCTTTTAAGAACTGTTGGCAAACCACCTTTTGGAGGGAACCAGTTTTTCGCTGCAAGCTCCTTTCCCTTCAAAAAACCAACAAGCTTGCTTCCCACAATTCCATAGTAAAGCAGAACGTCAACTTCTCCAAATGGTTTCACTACATCTTTATTCTTCGCAAGCTCAGCTAAGCTCATCTAATCATCCTTCCTGCCTTGCAGCGTATGCAAACCTTTCCCACAGGGTCGTAGCAGTTCACCCCAACAAGCGCACCACATAAACTGCACGTAAAGCTTGCGGTTTCCCTTCCACAAATTGAACAAATTCCTTTCATGTAGTCATTTATTATTTCGTGCTTTAAATAAATGCGTGAAAAAGCTGAAAGAAGTTATAGAAATTTTGAAGCGGGAGTACGGGGTTCACTCCATAGACGAAAGGAGCAACCCCCTTGACGTTTTAGTTGGAACAATTTTATCTCAGAATACAAGCGACAGGAACTCCCAAGCTGCTTTTTTCAGTCTCAAACGGAAGTTTCCAAAATGGGAGCTTGTTCTTGATGCAGATTTAGGAAAAATTCAGAAAGCAATTCGCCCAGGTGGTTTGTCAAAAATAAAAGCGCGTAGAATAAAAAAGGCGCTTAGCGAGATAAGGAGGAGAAGAGGGAAGCTGAGCCTGGATTTTCTAAGTAAAATGTCTGCTGATGATGCATTTGAATTCCTTCGCTCAATTGACGGAATTGGGCCAAAAACCGCAAGCGTGCTTCTGCTTTTCTGCTTCAACAAGCCAACAATGCCTCTGGACACACATAATATGCGAATTGCCAAGAGGTTGGGGTTGATACCAGAAGAAGCAAGCTCTGAGAAAGCCCATAAAATTATGAATGAACTTATCCCTTCTGATGAGAAGAAAACCCTTCACATAAACTTCATACTTCACGGAAGAAAGATATGCAGAGCAAGGAATCCAGAATGTAACTTATGTGTGCTGAATAAACTCTGCGATTATTATAAATCAGGCTAGCACTTTTTTCAAATTCTCCTGCAGCTCCACATCGCTCATCTTTCTTTCAGATATAAACCTTGCAATATTCTCTGCTGCTTCCTCCTTTCTCTCTGTATAATCTTTTATGTATGAAGCGTATTTTGCAGCTTTCTCCTTTGGCATTGCATCAATCTTCCCCTCCTCTTTCTCTATTTTTTCAATTATTCTGCTCTCCTTTGCAATGTCACGCACAAGCTCAAGCTCCTTTCTCACTGAGCTGTCTTTAACAACTTTAAGCAGTCTCTCCGCAGCCTCCATGCGCTCCTCACTTTTGTTGCTTGTCAGCATTTCCACAGCCCTTCTATTTCTCTCCCTTTCCAAAGCAGCCTGCATTTCTGGGTTGAAAAACACAGATCTTTCTGGTCTGAGTATCCTCATAAAAACACCCATAGAATTGCTCATCCACAATTTATATACTTCACTGGAAAGTTACCCCCTCCCAAGCTTTATAAATAACACAAACCACTTGGTAGTTGGCGACCGATATGCCTATAGAAGAGGAAATTGTGCATTGGTGGAAGGATGAGAAAGGGGAGAGCCACAGAAATGCTCTTAGAGTGGAGAGCGAGGAACCTCAGCTGGTGAATGGTTTTCCAAGAGATGGGGTGATTACGCTGAGGATAATGAATTCAGCAAGTGCTCAGGCGATAAAGCTTTCTCCAGACGAGGCGCTGAGGTTAAGCACTCAGTTGCTTTCAGTTGCAAAGGAGCAGCTCAGCCATAAGAGGGCTCTTTGGAAGAGGTTTGAGGAGTAATCCCTCCCTCATCCTCAAGCTTCTGAAGGAATTCAAGCATAAATCTATGTCTCTCCTCAGCCATTCTTCTTCCACTTTCCGTGTTCATCTCATCCCTCAGTTTAAGCAGCTTCTCGCTGAAGTGCTTCACAGCTTCCTTCAAAACTCTTCTGTGCTCACCGCTCCAAAGAAAACAGCGCGCAATTCCCACAGCGCCAATCGCATCAATCCTGTCCGCATCCTGAAGTATTTTTGCTTCCAAGCTGACTGCTTCACTTCCCTTGCTGAATCTGTGGTGTTTTATGCATTCAATAACCCTTTCTCTCTTCTCCTTTGGAAAGTCAGTCATCCCAAGAAGGGTTGCTGCAATTTCAAGGCTTTTCTCCTCGTGCTCCCTTTCATCAATAGAATAACCAACATCGTGGAGCAGCGCAGCGGCAACCACAACCTCCTCATCAGCATTCTCCTCCTTCGCAAGCTTTAATGAGATTGAGCATACTCTCTTTGCATGCTCAAAGTCATGCGTTGGGTTCTTCATAAGCTCGCTTGCAACTTTCTCAAAAGTCTCCTGCCATCCCATACAAATTGTTATAAACTTCAACCAATTTATAATTTCGGTGGTTTTATGAAGCATTTCCCAAAAGTTTGGATGAATGGGAAGTTTGTGATGTTTGCCGATGCAAAGGTTCATCTGCTCTGCCATTCTCTGCATTACGGAAATGCGATATTTGAGGGGATACGATGTTATAATACGGAGAAGGGGTCTGCTGTTTTCAGGTTGAGGGAGCACCTGAACAGATTTTTCAACAGCGCAAAAGCATACATGATGAACATTCCATACTCAAAAGAAGAATTGAGAAAGGCAACGCTTGATTTGATAAAAGTTAATAAAATAAAGGAATGTTACATACGCCCAATTGCTTTTTACGGAAGCGAGCACATTGGGTTGGAAACTGAGGGGTTGAGCGTTAACGTTGCAATAATACCTGTTGTTTTTGGGCGTTATTTCAAGGATAAAATTGAGAAGGGAGTTAGAGTGAAAATTTCCTCCTGGTGCAGAATAAACCCATTGATTGTTCCACCGCAGGCAAAATGTTCGGGAAACTATGCAAACTCTCTGCTTGCAAAAATTGAAGCGCTGAGAAGCGGGTATGATGAGGCGATAATGCAGAATATAAGCGGTTATGTTGCGGAAGGTTCTGGTGAAAACGTATTCATTGTAAGGCAGGGCAAGCTCATCACCCCTCCCGTGCACGCAGGAATACTTATCGGGGTGACAAGGGATTCTGTGATGAGAATTGCAAAGGATATGGGAATAGAGGTTATAATAAGGGATATACCGAGGGAGGAACTGTACATTGCGGATGAGGCTTTCTTCACAGGCACAGCTGCGGAGGTAACTCCAATAGTCGAGGTTGATGACAGAAAAATAGGAGATGGGAGAAGAGGGAAGATAACTGAAAAAATACAGAAGAAGTTCTTTGAGATTGTGCAGGGAAAGGATGAGCGTTATCATGAATGGCTTGAGTTCGCTTATTAAAGCAGTTTCAAATTTCTAGTAAATTCATCAACTTCCTCATCCTTCCATGGGCCAATCACAAGGCAGGTAACTGTTCCTGGTGGAATTTGAGTTAAACCAGCATCCTTAATCAGCACAGAAGGAATTTCTTTTTTAACTCTCTCGTAAAGCTCAACTAACTCTTTCTCGCTTTCAACTTTCACAACTATCTTCTTCTCACCTTCCTTCTCCCACTCCCCAACAAACTCCGGTTTCTTATTTTTGACAAGCTTATAACCTGCGAGGGAAGCATGCGAAACGTGGGCTGCCAGCTTCCCCTTGCCTAGCTTCAAATCACTTCTGACAACTATCACCTGCTTCATCTCAATCTAATTTATAAATTCACCTGAAATTAAATAAACATATGCATGAAAAGCTGGCTGAGCTTATAAATAGAATGGATGAGCTTGAGAGGAAAAGGGCGGAGTTGGCGGAGAAACTTCGCGAGGAAGGGAGAGAGGTTTATCCAGAAGCGCTTGAGAAAGGTTTAATTCACAAAGTTGAACCTGTTGAGCTGAACTGCAGGGTTGCAGCTGTTGATGGGGGGTTGGGCGCGCAGGAGTTTCACGGGTTTGATTTAGTTTTAACAAGAGCAGTTTCGGTGATATTTGAATACAAAAACTCAAAAAGAATTTCACACAGCTACCACCCATCCCGCGCTCCTGAAGCAGAGCCAAGCGCGCTCACAGCGCTTGACTCGCACGAGTTCACATGGCATAAATCGCTTGCAAGGTTGAAGAAGGAGGTTGAAACTGCTTGTGAAACAGTAAAGAAATTCAAGCCAGATTACCTTCTGCTTGACGGCTCAATTGTTCCTCAGATTTCTGACAAACCATCAGAAAACTCATCGGTGCGCCCGCTTTATAATTCACTGCTTGAATTGTACAACTCCCTTTATTCTTACTGCAAAGAGAATAACTGCCAGTTGATAGGAGTGATAAAGGACAGCAGGGGGAAGAGGTTTATAGAGATAGTTGAAAAAACTATTGCGGAGGGGGAGATTCTGAAAACATCCAACGACACCTCCTTCCTGCATTTTCTTCTAAACGAAGGGGAGAGGGTTTTTGAGTTTCACTACTCAAGCCCTGAGAGGGAGCACCAGGTGCTGAAGGATTTGGGGAAGTGGGGAGCGAGCGTTCATGCATTTTACGTGAAACCAGTTAAAAACGATAGACCGCTGCGCGTTGAGTTTCTAAAAGCAGAGAGAACGGCTTCTGAGGTAGCATCTTTAATATACTCCTTAAGCAGAATTAACCAGAAGTATGCATACCCCGCAGTGCTGATAGAAGCTGATATGAGGGCTGCGTTGGAAAGAGAGGAGGTTGAAAGAGTTTGCCAGAACCTTCTGCTCAGAGCTGGGAGAAGAGTTTCATTCCTTCCTTTGAGAAGCAACAGCAGGCCTTTCAGGTGATATTATAAAATGCTCAAATCATCCAGATAAGGATGCGGTTGGAGTTTGCGAGAGGTGCAAATTATACTACTGCGGTGGCTGTGTGCTCTCCTTGAATGGAAAATGCCCTGTTTGTGGGAACCTTCTCACATCACCTAAAGAAGTTATGTCGTTTGACAGAAGCGCCGAGGAGTTTTACAAAGAGGAAAGCGCGCCAAAAATAACTGACGCAGTAATTTCGCTATACATTGAACCGCTGCGTGCTGTAAAAAAACTCAAATACCATTCCTCGCTTCTGAGAGGATTTATGAATGTTTCTCTGCTGTATTTAATTGCAACTGCGTTCCGAATCCTTGTGATGCTTGCAGTTCTCTTTCTGTTGAGACTTCCTGAAGTTATGTTGCAACCATCAACTCTATTCAGCTTGCTCATAACAACAATCTATGGGTTTGGGATTGCAGTTATATCGTGGTTAGTTTCATCAGCAATTCTATACCTGCCAGCGAAAATGCTTGGTGGAAAAGGAACGTTTGTTGAGCAGGCATGCCTGCTCTCATATGTTGCATTGGCGCTTGCTCCATTCTACATATTTGCAGCTATACTTATAACAATTCCATACTTCGGTTTCATCCTCTCCCTGATTGGGTTTGTGATAATTTCATTATACGGAATTTTCCTAACTCTCGTAACAATAAAGGAAATTCACTCTTTCAACCCATTAATCGCAGTTCTCTCCTTCTCAATTTCATTCCTCATTCACATTCTCTTAACAATCATCTCTGCAGTTCTTTTAATTTTCCTAATCACTGGAAAGTTACCCTCTCTATAGTAATTTAAATACAGAGGAGAATAAGTGAGTTTATGGAACTTGGAACTGTGATAACAACGTTTGATGGTCCTTCAACAACCGAGTTCTCATTTGTTGTTAACAACAGCAAAGTTAGGAAAGGGCACTATGTGCAGATTGAAGCAGAGGATGGGTTGCTCATTGGCTTTGTAACAGATATAACAAGGGCGAATAGATACTTTGAGAGGGCAGAGAGCGTGGCCGAGTACGAAAGGGGAGGGGAGCCTCTCTTGAAGAACTTCCCAACAACAGAGTGGGAATACACAGTTGCGGATGTGAGAATTCTTGGCACGTACAGGGAGGAAAACCTTTTCCGCAACGCATTCCCTCCCGCCCCTGGAAGCAAGGTCAGCTTGGCAGACGAGAATATACTCACAAGGATACTTGGGTTTGACCCAGCAGGTTTGTTTATTGGTGAAGTTGAGCATCACAAAATTGATGTGAAACTGAATTTGAACAGGTTGCTTCAGAAGCATTTTGCAATACTTGCGATGAGCGGGGCTGGAAAGTCATACCTGGCAAGCGTGATAATTGAGGAGCTGCTTGACAGAACTCCTGAGCAGGGGAGGGTTGCCGTGATAATTGTTGACGTCCACGGAGAATATGGAGGTTTCAAAAGCACTCCGGAGTATGCAAGCAAAACAAATGTTTTTGATGGAAGAAAGGTGCGCATAGGAGTGAGCAGGATTTCCCCGCAGATGCTGAGGGAGTTCCTTCCGCAGCTCAGCTCTGCGCAGAAAAGGGATATTGAAAATATTTTGATTGAGCTTAAGCAGGAAAAGAAAACCAAGGGAGAGCTTTTTGACTTGGATGATGTAATTCAAAGAGTTCAGGAGAGCGATACAAAGGAAACAACAAAAGCATCGCTTGCTGCAACTCTCTACTCTTTAAAATCAATGAGGTTGTTTGGGAGGAATGACTCGCCAAGCGTGCACGAGCTTGCTCAGCCAGGGAAGCTTTCAGTGATAGATTTAAGCGAGATAAATGAACTAAGGAAGAAGCAGTTCATCGTCGCATACTTTGCGAGGAAGCTTTTTGCTGCAAGAAAAAAAGAACGCATCCCCCCGTTTGTGCTGCTTGTTGAGGAATCCCATAACTTTGCGAAGGAGAAAGCGTCAAAGGAGGATATGATTTCAAAAAGTATAATAGAAAAAATAGCAAGGGAGGGGAGAAAGTTCGGCGCATCCATTGGGTTGATAAGCCAGAGGCCTGTTCAGCTGAGCACAACTGCGCTTGCCCAGGCAAACACGCATATAATAATGAGGGTAACCAACCCAAATGATATTAAACATATTGGAGAGGGATGCGAGGCGCTTGATGAGTCCATGCTGAAAAACATAACAACGCTGAGAGTTGGGGAAGCGCTTATTGTTGGGGAAGCGCTTAACTTCCCAGTGTTTGTTAAAATAAGGAAGAGAAAATCAAAAAAATCATTAAAAGGGGAGCAGATAGATGTTTTAGCAAGGAGGTTTGAGGAGTTGGGTGAAAAAAAGAAAAATGAGGTTGAAGCATTCTTATAGTGATTTTATGAATGAATTAAGAAAGGATTGCATTCTGGATAGATGGGTGATAATTGCAGAGAACAGAAGCAGGAGACCGCATGAATACGCGAAAGCAGCTCCTCCTCTGAAGGAGGGAACATGCCCTTTCTGCCCTGGGAATGAGAAGCTCACTCCCCCGGAGATAGCAAGAATTGGCGAAAAGGAATGGGAGGTGAGGTGCTTTGAAAATATGTACCCAGCAACCTCAACAAACTTTCCAAAAGCATTTGGTAAGCATGAGGTTGTTGTGGAAACAAACCAGCACAAACTAAATCTTCACGAGCTTCCAGCTGAGGGAATAAGAAAGGTTATTGATATGTATTGCATGCGCGTTGATGAAATAAGAAAAATAAAAGGAATAGAATATGTGCTGGTTTTCAAGAATCATGGGGAGGAAGCAGGAACCTCGCTTGTTCATGAGCACAGCCAGATAATTGCTCTTCCGAGAATACCTTCTTTGGTTGAGGAGGAGATGAAGGCGTATAAGGAGTATTACGAAAAGTATAAGAGGTGTATTTTCTGCGATGTGATTGCAATGGAGCTTGAATCTGAAAGAAAGGTTTTTGAAAACAGCCACTTTGTCTGCTTTGCACCTTTTGCCTCTCGTTTTCCATTTGAAGTTTGGCTTATCCCAAAGAAGCACGTGAAAAACATAACGGAGCTGAGTGATGAGGAAAAAAATTCAATGGCAGACGCATTGAAAAGAGTTTTGAGCAAGCTTCACAGGTTGCTCAACAACCCACCGTATAATTATTACCTGCACCTCTCCCACTTGCAGGATTATCACTTTCATATTGAGATATGCCCTCGTTTGGCAAAGCTTGCGGGTTTTGAGCTAGGGAGCGATATAATAATCAACACTTTTCCGCCAGAAAAAGCAGCAAGCGAGCTAGCGGCGCTTCCTTGATTTTCTGCCTGGTTTGTAGGTTACGTTTGCAAGCTTCGCTCCAAACTTCCTTATCCCAATGCTGTACGGGCTTCTTGGCTTGTGTCTTAGAACCGGCCTTCCGTATTCAGATGATTTTATCACATTGTTGTCATAAGGAAGGCTGCACAGCAAAGTCGTTCCAAGCCACTCCTTCGCAAGCCTTCTCACTCCCTTCTCATTTTTCCTCACTTTGTTCAGCACTGTTCCAAAAATCTCTATTCCATTCCTCTCAGCAACCATTTTTGTTTTCAGCGTGTTTGAAAAAGAGGTAATTTCAGGAGTTGTTATAAGTATAACTCTGTCAGCTATTCTGAGCGCTTCAAGCGTGTTTCCTCCAAGCGTTCCTGGCGCATCAACAAGCACAATGTCCGCAGACCTGCTCAGCTGGGTGCGTATCCTCCATAAGTTCTGCGGTGAGACTGCTTCAATGTCATCCAGCGAAAGGCTTGATGCAATCATTTTAACTCCTGCAGGGTGGGTGAAAATAACATCGTTGAAGTTAATCCCATCTGAAAAAACATCCTGTATTGTTCTCTCTGGGAACGGAGGGCCGAGGATGCATGATAAATCTCCGTTGGTTAGATTGCCGTCAAAAATAAGCGTATCCACTCCAAAGTCAGCAAGGCACAAACCCAGGTTTGCAACCAAATTGCTCTTCCCAACTCCTCCCTTTCCAGAAGCAACAGTTATAATCACTCCCTCACCTCATCCTCCTCTTAATTTCCTCCTCAAAATACCTCCTTCTTTTTCTGAGTGTCAGTTTCTCAAAATTCACCGCAGTTTCACCCTCACTCTTGCTTAACTTCTCCATATACGCAACTCTCTCAGCTTCCAGCAGCGTTCCAATCACTTCCGGCGGGAGGGTTATATTCTCCCCTCTCACTCTCTCAAGTAGCTTCTCCCAATCCTCATGCTTCCAGTTCCCACCAGTGCTCTGCACGAATTCAGACAGAATTCCCGAGTTTTTCAGAAGCTCCAACTGCTTTTCTTCCTCCATTCTTCCCCACCATTTTTTAATGAAAAGTTATTGTTGCGTGGTATTTAAAATATTTACCTCCTCAATTTGGGTAGGCCCACTTCTCTCCTTATCCCTCCACAGGCGGTATACCCTTCCGCTCATCGCATCCTTCAAACCCTCATCATGAGTTATAACAAAAATCTGCCCAACTATTTTCGGCGCATGCTCGCTTAAAACTGCCCCAAGCGCTTTTCTCCCCTCCTCATCTAAATTATGCGTTGGCTCATCAAGTATCAGCCATCCCAAATTTGGAACAAGCACCATCGCAAACGCAATTCTCATCGCAATGGTTGCGCTTGTCCTCTCACCACCGCTTGCAACTCCGTCAACGCTCACCCAAACCCCATCTGCGTTAAGCTGCAACTCATAGTCGTTTTCTTCTATGCTCAGTCTTACTCCTTTATAATCACCGTATGGGTAGAT
This sequence comes from Candidatus Micrarchaeia archaeon, assembly GCA_038871515.1. GTDB lineage: Archaea > Micrarchaeota > Micrarchaeia > Burarchaeales > Fermentimicrarchaeaceae > JAVZHX01. The sequence goes on along the minus strand of JAVZHX010000001.1, from coordinate 279,220 downwards.
TATGCTCCATATGCTTCCCATAACTGAGTTTATTGCCTCAACAAGCTCCTCCCTCAGCTCCTTCTGAGTTTCTTGAACTGCATTCTGAAAAACAACTAGCTTACCATAAATTTCATCGTACTTCTTCACTTCCATCTCAAGCTTCTCATACCTCTCCCTCTCCTCCTTTTTCACTTTCACCATTTCCTCAACTCTCTTCAACTCCTTCCTCACTCCCTCAACTCTCTCAGCAATTCTGCTGTGCTCCACGCTGAGCTTCTTAACAATTTCCCTTCTCTCCTCCATAGCTTTTCTGTCAAACCCAAGCTTCTCAATTTTATCCTCAATTTCCTCAACTTCCTTCTTCAATTCATTTATCCGCCTTTTTGTATCATTTACCTCGCTTGCCGTTCTCATCATCTTCTCCTTTCTCTCAAGCTCCTTTAACTCGTCCTCCTCTTTTCTTAACTTCTCCTCGCTCTCCCTCAAAACAACTTTCAGTTTCTCAAGCTCCCTCTCATCCCTAAGCTTGCCCAACCTCTCCTCAACTTCAATTAACATTTTCAACTTCTTTGCAACTTCTTCAAGCTCCTTGCTTCCCTCCTGAATTTTCGCTTCCAGCTCAGATATTTTTGATAACTCCTCCTCCCTCTCCTTCTCCCTTCTCCTCAGCAGCTCCACTCTTCTCTCCTCACTCAAAAGAGTTTCACAAACAGGGCATTTGGTTAACTTTTTGCTTAACTCACCAATAACTTCATCAAGCTCAGAAATTCTTCTCTTTGAAAAATTCAAACTTCCCTTAACTTCGCTCAACTCCCTCTCAATACTCTCTTTTTTCTTTTCAACTCCCTCTCTTCTCTCTTTGCTCAATTTTTCCTCCAGTTCCTTTCTCTCCTCAACCTCCTCCTCAACAACTTTCAATCTTTCGCTCAACGAACCAATCTCCTTTGTGTAACGCGCAACAACCTTCCTCTTCTCCTCCAACAACCTCTCCAAATTCCTTAACTCCTTCTCTTCAAATTCAATTTTCTCTGTTTTGAGTAGCTCAGTTTTCCTCTCAACATCTCTCTCAAGCTCACTAATTGTTCTTGTCAACCCACTTCTTTTTTCACTGAGAGCCGTGTGCTCCCTCTCCAGCTCCTCAAATTTTTCAAGCTCCTTCTCCGCCTCCTCTTTTGTTTTTTCAAGCTCCCTCTCCCTGCTTTCCAGTTCACTCAGCTCTCTTTTCATTTTCTCAGCTTCCTCCTCCGCATCTGCTTCTTCCTTCTTTATTCTCTCAATATCCATATTTTTCAGAAGCTCGCTTCTGCTCTCTTTCATATCTCTCAGTTTGTTGAGCATTGTGCTGAGGTTGGTTCTCATGTTTTCAAACTTGCTTATCCCAAGAAGCTCATCAATTTGAGTTTTTCTATCTCCTTTTCCCAAAGTTAAAAAGTAATCTATTCTGTTCTGCTCTGAGTAAACAACTCTTGTGAAAACATCATAGTCAACTCCAAGCAGCCTTTCAACTTCCTCATTCACCCTCTGTGGCTGTGGTCCCTGAATAAGCTTTCCATCCCTGCTTATCCTTGCTTCTGTTTTTCCATCCAAGCTGATTTTCCTCTCAATTCTATACCTCACCCCATCCCAAACAAGCTCCACCTTCACCTCTGCTTCCTTCTCCTTAACAGGCCTGCTCATTATAATTTCAGATAATTTAACTCTCTTGTGCTGTAAAGCAGGGAAGCTTCCAAAAAGCGCAAAGCATAAAGCGTCAAGCACTGTGCTTTTCCCGCTTCCCATCGGCCCAACAAGCAGGTTGGTGCCCTTTCCAAACTCAAAATAGCTTTCCTGGTGCGACTTCCAGTTGCGCAGCCAGAGCTTTTCTATCATGTATTTATTTTTAATACTAACACTAAAAAGAATGTATGTTCGTTGCGGATGTGATGCTGAAGAAGCTTGCAAGGTGGTTAAGATTGCTTGGAGTGGAGGTTCTTTACCCTCCTTCTGTTGATGATGATAAAATAATTGAGTTTGCAAAGGAAAAAAACAAAATTCTGCTTACAATGGATTCTGATTTGTGCAAGCGAGCAAGGAAGCAGGGGGTGAGAGTTTTTCTCATGCCACGAAGGGAAACAGATGAGCAGCTTGCGCTTCTTGTCAGAAGGTTCAAAATAAATTTGTCAAACGCACCATCAACTGTTTTCTGCCCTCTGTGCAATGGAACGCTAAAACAGGTTGGAAGGAAGGAGGTTAAAAAAACAGTTCCTGAGGAGATAGTTGCAAAGCATGAGGTTTTCTGGATGTGCAGGGAGTGCAAGAAGGTTTTTTGGGAGGGCTCTCACTGGGAGAAAATAAACAGAAAATTGGAAGTTATAAGGGAGATGGTGAAGCGCTAGATTCTTCCAACTTCCTCAATTTGAACCTCGCTGACTCCTTTTAAACTTTTCAGCTTTTCCTCAACGTCTTCTCCGCCAGCATCCTTAACAATAACAGTTACTCTCAGCGCTTTCATTCCGAAAGCAATTTCCTCCTCCTCAAGTTTGTATGGGTTTACTTTTTTCTTTATATTCTCTTTCAGCTCATCAAAAACTTCCATAGAATCCGGAAATACTTTTGCAACAACTGCAACCTCTCCCATCCAATCACCTACGGCCCTTCCTTGCCGCACTTATCGCATCTATATGTGTTGCTCACTTCCCTGCAGTGGGGGCACCTCACTATTATCCCTTCTCCGCAGTGCGGGCAGGGAAACTCGGCATACACTCGGGTTTGCTTGCCGCACGAACTGCAAATTTTCATCATATGCATCACTTTTAATTGTTTTATGGGGTAAAGTATAAATAACCCATTTTCAAGCCCCCATAGTCTAGCCTGGATAAAATGCTGGCTTGCGGAGCCGGAGTCCTGGGTTCGAATCCCAGTGGGGGCGTCCTTATCAAGTAATCAAGTATCTTAGAACAAAATACACGAATGCAATTATAATCAGCCCGAGAAATATCAGTATAATAATCAACCCAACATTTCTTGCCTTCTTCATCTCCTCAACATACTCCCTCTCCATTTTCTCGTCAACCTCTCCAATTAGATAAATATTTGGTGCAATCAACGTCCAGCCAAATACAAATTTCTTCTTGCAGTTTCCGCATTGTGCCGTGTATCTAGTACCGGACTGTCTAGAAGACATGTATGCTGGTTCACCAAGCACATAGCTTCCCAACTTTCCATTGCACGCTGGGCATCTGATATTCTCCAAAATCCAAGCGCCAATTGGACTTCCAATTCCCCTAAACAAATACTGCCTCAGAAGACAGAAAACAAAAAGTAATATAAGGGGTGGAAGGAGCCACCACATGTACCCCCGCCAAACATCGCTTGGAAATGCAGTGTCCAGTAACATGATAACAACTGCCACACCAATCAGAGCTTGCAGCAAGCCAGAAGGGTCCTTAAGAAGGACGCTGAGGGGTGGCTGCCACTCTGTTTCCTCATATCCCATACAAGTAAAACTCATCCGGAGTATTAATTTGTTTCTTTAAAACGACTTTTGAACACATTATTTTCTCATTGCGCCACCTAGCACTCCACCTATGGCAGCAAGCACGGTTCCTACTGCAGACATTATAATCACTGCTATCGAAACCCCAACAAAGAAGAACAGCGTCATCTCTCCAGTAATCCCAACGACCTCTTGCGCAAATGGCGAAGGCCCCATCATCACCAGAAGGGCGTAAATCAACACAAGACGGATTATCCCGTCAATTGAAGTTGCGATGAAACCAACCACCGTTCCAGTAAACGCTGCCGAAATAATATTCGCTCCAAATTTCTTGGCTGCGTTATAACCTGTCCATACATAAACTACAATGTTTATCCACCACATCGCAATCTCTCCGAAACACAGCAGAATTGCGAATTTGTGAAAAAGCAGGCTAAAGAGTTCCTTTATTGTGAAAACAACCACCAATGCGCAAATTGGGAGTATTGCAGCACCAAAAACGAAGCTTTTTTCTGAAGTGCTAGCTCCCAGAGCCTTTGCAACAGCCGCTCCTATCGCTGCCAATACCGCCCCGACTACTGTTGTAAAAGCCGTGTCCAGCGCTTCAAATAGGACATAGTCAGTTATTTCCTTAACTCCAGCATTGGGGTATAGTGCATAGGCAGATGGTTTCAAGCCAACTGCCGGTATGCCCAACCCAAGAGTGAGGATAAGGTGAATTACGGTGCTAACTGAAATTCCCAGAAACGCACCTATCGCAACACCTAATGCTGCGCTCGCAATGTCCAACCTAAATTTCTTAACTACTATATAACCCGTAATTGGGTAGATGCCTATGGCTATTACCATACTCACAAAATCTAGGGAGTCAACTAAAGCACCTTGTTTATCTTTTATAATCAACCCCAAAAAAGAATCTATAAGATAAAGACCAATTAGCACCCCGAATGGTATTAATGAAGTTTTTATAATACTTTTAAAATTCACTCAATCACCCAATGCATTTCCTTTATCTTACATACATTATTTTCCTTTTGAACGATATTTTTTAATATACGAACTGCGTTATTGTGAAGCATGGCAGCAGACTTGTTTGGGATAATATGCGGTGGCATATTCCTGGTTGCGGTGTTTCTCATCACCGCTGTGAGAGTGATATATGAGTACCAGCGAGGGGTTGTTTTCACTTTGGGTAAGTTCAGCGGAGTCAGAGAGCCCGGTTTAACCGTGATTATACCAATAATACAGGAAATACGCATAGTGGATATGAGAATAACCACAACAGATGTGCCGAAGCAGGAGATAATTACGAAGGATAATGTGCCAATAATGGCAAACACAGTTGTCTACTTCAGGGTTGAGAAGCCAGAGGATGCGGTGATTAAAATAGAGGATTACCACTTTGCAGTTTCCCAGTACACGCAAGCTGCGTTAAGAGATGTTGTTGGTAACAGCGAGCTTGACGTTGTTCTCACGCAGAGGGAGCAGATAGCGGAGAGCATAAAGAAGATTGTTGATGCAGAAACTTCTGAGTGGGGAGTGGATATTTCTGCAATAAAGATACAGGAGATTGAGCTTCCTGCTGAAATGAAGAGGGCGATGGCAAAGCAGGCAGAGGCAGAGAGAGATAGGAGGGCAACTGTTATCAAGTCAGAGGGAGAGCTGGCTGCCTCAAAGAACCTTATGAAAGCAGCAGAAAACCTTTCAAAGAGCGAGGGAGCGTTGCATCTGAGAACACTGCAGACGATTGCGGAGATAGCTGCAGACCCATCTGAAAAAATAGTGATTTTCCTTCCAACCGAGCTGAAGGGGCTTATAGAGAAGCTGAAATAACGCAGTTGGTAGCATGCTTGAAAAAGGGAAACGCTACTTGCAGATAGCGTTCAACGATAATGTGCGTGATGTGAACAGAATTCTCCCTCAAATTCCTTTTAATGAAAGAATAATAATTGAAGCTGGAACTCCTTTCATAAAAAGGGAGGGGCAGGAGGGAATTTATTATATTGTGAGCAGGTGGCCAGGCATAGTGGTTGCGGATATAAAGACAATGGATGGCGCTCTGGAGGAAGTTCAGGAGGTTGCGAGCGCAGGGGCAAAGGGAGCAACAGTGCTCGGCGCAGCTTCCAAAGAAACAATTGAGCTTTTCATAAAAACGTGCAAGCAGTATGGTTTAATCTCAATGATAGACATGCTGAATGTGGTTGATCCGTTGAAAGTGCTTATGCAGCTAAGGCAACCGCCAGACGTTGTTATACTGCACCTGGGGAGGGATGAGGAGACGGTGAGAGGAAAAGTGATACAGTACAGACACATAAGGAGGATAAAGAGCAAGTTTGATGTTTTGATATCTGCGGCTGGGGGAGTTGATTTAAGAGAAGCTCAGAGTGCTGTTTTCAATGGGGCGGATATAGTTGTTGTCAATGTGGTTGAGCCAGATGACCCGTGGAAGGGAATAAAGAGCACAGAAGAAGTTAGAAAAATAGCAGTTGAGTTTCTGAAAGCAGTGGAGTGATTAAATATATCTAGAAACTTCCCCTGCATCAACCCTTAACCTGTATTCCCTCATTATCTCCTCAACCAACTCCTTTCCTTTCTTCCCTTCCTTTTTCTTCTTCTCTATAATTCCTTTTAACTCCTCCTCACTCATCTTTTCAAGCTTCAACTTTCCAACTGCGTATGAAACACTTTCAGTTGAGTTTTTTGAAATATACCTCAAAATTTCTGGTATTGCTGCTTTCACAAATCTGCCGCATTTATACTCAATGAACAGCTCCATCAACTTATTCTCATTCAAATTCTCAACAGGTGCTCCCTCCCTTCTCAAGCTCACAATTGTTTCCTCCAGCGTCATTGCAACCAACTTTGGCTCAACTTTCAGCTCATTCACAATTTTCTCAAATAAATGATAATTCTCAGAAACAATTATCTTTCTTGCAAGCTCTGGGTTCAGAATTTTCATAAGCTTCTTTTCTCTTTCCTCAGGAGTTTCAGGAAGCTCTCCTTTTATTTTCTCAATTAACTTCCTTTCTATTTTTATTGGGGGAACATCTGTCTCAGGGTATAACCTTGCGCTTCCGGGCATTGGCCTCATGTAGGCAGTCCCTCCATCTGGGAGAACCTTTCTAACCTCCTTCTGTGGTCCCTCAAATGCATTCAGCGCTCTTTCATAAACTGCTTCAAGCGCTTTCTCACAAATTTCCTTTTTCCCAACAACAATCACAAAAGAATCTTCCTTCCCTGCTTTCAACTTACCTCTCAACTTCTTTTCATCCTCTTCGCGTATTCCATACCTCTCAAGCTTCTCATCGCTGTGAATTATCCCACCAACTCCTGCTTTTGCAACAGCGTAATCACTTAATTCTGTTCCAAACCTTCTGTTCTCATAAAGCTCCTCCCCAAGCAACCCGCCAAATTTTTCAAGCTTCATCGCAAGCACAACCCCTCCTTCATCAACTGCTTTCCTTACGAACCTGCAGTCCGTATTTTTGAATAGTTCAGTCAAATCAATGAAATGAGGTTTTTCAAGTTTCATCTCTCCAAACCTTCTTTTCAACTCCTCCTTTATCTCCAAAAGTTTCCTCTGCCTCTCAACTTCCTTCTCAATTATTTTCTCTATCAACCCAAGCTCCTGCGCTCCCTTCACCTCAACCCTTGCTCCATCAGGTATTGATATGTTTATATCCTGCCTTATCGTTCCAATTCCCCTCTGCACCTTGCCTGTCATCCTGAGAAGCATCCCTATTCTCTCAGCAACTTCCCTTGCGTGCTTCCCATCCTTTATCTCAGCAGCTGTTGCAATTTCAATGAGAGGAATACCCAGCCTGTCTAATCTATAAGTGATGTGTCCGTTGCTCTCCGCAACTATCCCTGCGCTTTCCTCCTCAAGACAAACTGTTTGTATACAAACTTTTCCTTTGCTTGTCTCAATAAAACCACCAATTCCAATTATCGCAGTTCTCTGGAAGCCAGAGGTATTGCTTCCATCTATAACTGTTTTCCTCATCACCTGCACTTCATCAACCACTTTTGAGTTGAGAAGAAGGCAAACCTCAATTGCGGTTTCCAAAGCCTCCTTATTCATCTCATGAGGCGGCTCCTCATCAAGCTCAACCAAGCAGGTTGCTCCAGGGAATAGTTGGTAGTGGTAGGTTCTGTCACGGGAGTACTCGTGCAGAGCAGCCAAGTCAACCTCCCCAAGCTCACCTGCAACCGCTATCTGTTTTCTCACAACCTCCCCAGCCGGCTTCTCCTCGCTTGGCTGAGCTGAGCAGCTGCAGAAAAGCTTCTTCTCTGTTGCAAGCCTCTGGTGAATCTCAATCCCGCATTTCACTCAAACACCGGAGTTTTTTCATTAAGCTCTCCAGCAAGGTTGGTTAACATCATTTTCTTAACTTCCTCCAATTCCTTTGTATGAGCTAAAACGTACATCAACTTAACATATGCAACCTCTGGAAGCATGTCACCGCAGAAAACTGCTCCTGCCTCATACTCCTTCCTAAGATTTGCGTAAACGAACTCATGCACCCTTCCAAATATGCACTGGGAGGTTATGCAGACAGGAATTCCATTTTTTGTCGCTTCTTTTATTTTTGGTATTAGTGAATACTTTTCAATTGTTGTTGGCACATGCCCCAAGCCAGTTCCCTCAATCACAATTCCCTTAAACTTTCTTTCAAGATAAAAATCAAATATCTCTGGGTTAATTCCAGGGTAAACTTTAATTAAGGCAACTTTCTCCTCAAGCTTGTCATCAAGAGAAACCTCTGAGTCGCTTCTTCTTCTGTAGTTTTTGTTAATCACCTCAATTCTTCCGTTTGGAAAAACTTTTGCAATTGGCTCATCATTCACACTTTTGAACGCATCTCTCTTTGAAGTGTGCAGCTTTCTCACCTTTGTTCCTCTGTGCGCATAGCAGAAGTCATCATTGGAGGAGCCGTGCATAACAAGGGAAACTTCCGCAACATCGCTTCTTGCTGCAAAGTGGGCAGCACAAAGCAGATTCATGAAAGAATCGCTTGAACCCCTGTCGCTTGATCTTTGCGCTCCAGTGAAAACAACTGGCTTGTTCAAATTTTTCAGCATGAAGCTAAGAGCAGCTGTTGAGAAGTGCATCGTGTCTGTTCCGTGTGTTACAACAACACCGCTTGCCTCACCTTTTAATTGTTTATAAACTTCCTTTGCCATCTCTCTCCAGTGCTGCGGAGTCATATCCTCGCTCATTATGCTAAAAAGCAGCTTTGAGTCAATGTTGAACTGCTTCAGCTCAGGGACAGTTGCAACCAAATCAGCTGCAGTATAAGATGCGTAAACACCTCCTGTTGTGTAATCAACTCTAGAGGCAACTGTTCCGCCTGTGCTTATTATTGAAAGAATTGGCTTTCCAGCCTCATGCTTCATTTTTTCCTCGCTGCTTTTGAAGCCTATTTTCCTATGTCCCCCGAGCTTTTCAATTTCCAATCCCTCAAAGCTTAAACCTATTGAGTAGCCGTTTTGGAGTTTTATAACAATTGTGTTTGGGTCGCCAAGCTCGGTTTTAGGCATCAATATTCCCTCATAAACCTCCTCCCCTCTTTTCACTTTAACTGTGTCTCCAACTTCAACACCAAGTGATTTCAACCTATCCTGAATTTTTTTGGAATACATATTATCACCTTTTCATCTTCCTTATTATTATACCCCATATCTAAATTTGCGTAGAACCCCCCAACTATCGAAACTTTATCCTCGCTTATCTGTGCAAACGCCTTTATTGAAAATTCACCATTCACCACATCAACTCTCTTTCATTTGTAACCATGGTTACATCCCAACCATAAAGCGCTCACCACTTACCTTTTAATAAAAAGTAAACAACAATAACTGCAATCACCACGATCGATATCAAAAATATCAGTGTCAAGACTTTCGCAGAAGCTCCAGGTGCTTTATCCTGAAGCACAAGCCCAGAGCGACCAAATTTAGGAGTAAGTATAAACTCCTTCCTACAATTCCCGCACTGCAACTCATAGATATCTCCACCTCTGCCTCCCCATACGTTCTCACATCTCGTTATCTTCCCTCCACAAACAGGGCAGTTTATATTTCTTTTAATCCACTCATAGCTTTCCTCATACACATAATCCTTTACCCTCTGAGAACAATAGAAGAGAGAGACAAGAAGTAGAAGAAAGAGCAACCCAAGAACTGCAACTTCCTTCGTTCGCAATTCGTTAGGAGCACCCAGAGTAAAGAGAATGAGCAGAGCGGTAAACAGCAAAGGAACAACAACCTTTCTCTTATTCCAAGGCAGCTTATAACTTCCGTACTCCATAATTCTTTTACACTTTAAATAAATTAATTACCCCAGCTTCCTTCAGCTCCTCCCTATGCGCCTCTTCAGAAAGAATTCTTAACCTCAAAAAACCAACAAGCTTGACACTCTCCTTTAATAAACCACCCCAGTATTGAGCAGCGTGTTCAGGTGATAAAAAACTTGAAGCTAACAAAGAATAACAAGAGCATGTTAGTATTTGTTAGCTTTGTCTTAGAAGATAATCCCTAAATAAAGGTATGGAAAACGAATAGAAGCCCCTCTGAGCCCTATAAATTAAACCCTTATCTATTAATCTAAACAGGTATTGCTGAAGAGACTTATAGCTCATCCTCACCTTTTTCTTAAGTTGGGCTGCGCTTACCTTATCACCCCCACATTTTGCCATAGATACAAGAACCTTTTTTTCAGTTTCTGAAGCCAGGTTAAACCTATCCTCAAAAAAGCTTTTATCAAGCATCTCAAGTAGTTTATTTTTGTTTGTTTCCAAATCCCCAAGTTTTATACTCTTCCTACCAACAGCATCAACCAGGAAGTAGCCATAAAACTGGATAAAGTACGGATAGCCTTTTGTTTCATCAATTATTCTATCTACCAGTTCATTCTCAAAACTATAATGAGTTTTACTAAGCGGTTCGAGCAAGGCTTTTCTTGATTCCTCGCGGTTTAGGTTTCCCACATCCTGAAAAATAAACATTCTCTCCGAATATGTTTTGGCCTCTTTTAAATTCGTTTTTATAGCTGGGAGACCAGAAAGGCACAGGTAATACCTATACCCTTCTCTTTGAACTCTGGATAACGCACCTAGAAGGCTGGATAGAACGTACTGCTTCTCTTCTTTTCTGTCTTTTATTGAGTGGAATTCATCATAAAAAAACACCACGCCTTTCTTGTCCGCTTTTTCAAAAATAGACCAGTTCGATTGGAGCATCTCCCTTATATAATCCTCCAGAATCCCTTCGCGATCCTCGTAATATGGCCTATATCTAATGCCATAAGCACTCAGCTCCTCTGGTTTTAGGAAATCCAGAATCTTTTTCCCAGTTTCCGTTATCCTCTTTTTTATTGAAACTTCTGAAGCTAATGTCACCAAATCTTTTCCAAACATCTGGGCAAACTCTGCTTCGTCACAGTATCTTTCATTAAACTCTCTATCCACAAAAACCCAGTTTTTTGTTTCTGCAATTATCCCATAATGCCTTAAAAGCACTGTTTTTCCAGTCCCACGCAAACCGTAGAGAACCATATTTCTTGGTAAACCATCTTCAGATGCTTGGAGAGATTTTATGAATTCACCGATATGCCTCTCTCTGCCAGCCAAGTATCGAGGCTCTATACCGTTACCAGGTGTAAAGGGATTTACCATATCAAAACCTGCTAACAATTGCTAACAAATTTTTGTTAGCATATGTTTATATCCATTTCTATCCTCTAGATTGAAGAACTGTCCTTTTACCCCAGCTCCTTTGAAACATACACCCCATCTCTTTTATAACCCAACTTAAAGTAATACTCCCTAGCGCCAACACCGCTTATCACCGCAAGCTTCCTGCAGTCAAACTCCTCCCTCGCAACTCTCTCAGCTTCCTCAAGCAACCTCTCCCCAAACCCCATGTGCTGAAACTCACTAACTCTTTTCTCTCCGACAGGAAGCATCTCCCCATAAACATGAAGCTCCCTCACTCCCGCAGCTCCCCTCAGCTCCTTTCTATGCGCCTTTTCAGACAAAATCCTCAACCTCAAAAAACCAACAAGCGCATCATGCTTCATCTCATCAAAACTCAGAAAAATCTCCTTACCTCCAGAAGCATCATAATCAATTCTGTTCAACTTAACACTTTCCAACTCCGGCTCTATACCCTCTTTCATAATTTTATAACCTATCTCCCTGCACCTTATGCAGTTGCACCGCATCCCTTGCTCAGCAAGCTTCCTCTCAACAATCTGCCTCAAATTGCTTTTTTTCACTCCATCCGCAATCAAATAAGAAGGAATATCCCTCTGCACCCTCATCACCCTTACGTAGCGAGGTATGCTTCTCATAACCTCTGCAATCACATCCGCAGCCTCCTCAAGGGAATATGGTTTGAACTCCCCCCTCCTCCACATCTCATATAACTCAGTTCCTTCCATCACCAAACAAGGATATATTTTCAGCATATCTGGCTTGAACCTCTCATCCTCAAAAATAGCTCTGAAATTTCTCAAATCACTCTCTTTATCAGAAAACAAGCCAGGCATCATGTGGTAAAGAACTTTCAGAAGCGAGTCTTTACATACCCTTGTTGCCTCAACAACCTCCTTTAAACCATGCCCTCTGTTAACCTTTTTATAAACCTCCTCATCCAGCGTCTGCACTCCCAGCTCAACTCTCGTTGTGCCGTAGCGAAGCAGTTCATCAACCTCTCTCTCGCCTGCCCAATCCGGCCTTGTCTCAATTGTTAAACCAACAACCCTCCTCTCAGCGTTCTCATTCCTTTCTTTTGCTTCCTCCAAACTTTCTGAATCAAACCCATTCATCGCATCAAAACATCTCTTAACAAACCACTCCTGATACTCCTTCGGCATTGAATTGAAAGTTCCACCCATTATAATCAGCTCGCATTTGCTCACCCTGTGCCCAATCTCCTCAAGCTGTTTCACCCTTGAAACAACCTGCTTGAACGGGTCATATTCGTTTTGAATTGCCCTCATTGCAGCAGGCTCCCTCCCCGTATAGCTTTTCGGTGCATTCTCCCCCCTTGGACAGTAAATGCATTTTCCGGGGCACTCACCTCTTGTCATAACTGCTATAACATTCACCCCAGAGATTGTTCTCACCGCCCTTATTCTAACCAGCTCAGCAAACTCCTTCCTCCTCTCAGCAGGTATCCATTTAATTATCTCTGAGTTTTTTATCACGCCAGCAACACCATGCTTCTCGCTTGCTTTAACCTTCGCCTCCCAAAGCTCACCTTTATTTTTTATCTTTCCAGCAAGCAAAAGCTCTGCAACCTCTCTGCCTGCCTTCTCAACACTCCCCTCCTCATTATAAAAACTCATCCAACCCACCTAAAGCAGCAGTTTTGAGAAGAAAGCCATTAATGAGTAAATTGGGCTTTCCACAAGCGGGAAAACCAGCAAACCATGCCCAGTTGCCCTATAATCCGAAATTAAAGACGGCTTTGCAATCAACCTCACTCTCATCTCTCTGCTTATCTGCTCGCTTGAGAGTGAAGTGACATTTATGTGAACATCCACCTCGCTCTGCTCATTCAAAACAACCTCATACGGAACAGTTTTCTTCGCAGCCAAACTTGGGTCAACCGCATGCGGAACAAGCACATCCTTGCTGAACCTCCATGCAGGAACCCCAGACGATTTTATTCTGAACGTATCGCTTGCAGCCCCCATATTCTCTATATCTATGTAATAAACACCGGGTTGCCCAACACCAGTCTCAACAGTTAAAGGAGTAACATCTATATTGAAAACTTCCTTGCTCACAGCAACAGAAACATTTATTGTTAACTCACCTAACCCATCATAGTTTCCTTCATCAACCGCTTTTATTTTGAAAACATACCTCCCATCTGCTGCATCAGGTGCTATCCTTATTTTTGCTTTCATTGGAGTTTCATACCATGGGCTATCCTCACCAACCCAACCAGGAGGCAAACCCTCAACAGCAAGCTTATCCCACCCCATATAATTTATACTCTCACCTGCTGCGTCTATCGTTGCCCTTTCAGCAACAACGTAAACAGTCTGGCCAGGAGCAGCAATTCCTATATACAAACTGCTTCCATCGCTCATACCACTTGAAATAACCGGCTCCCTAATATTAAGATAGGTTGCATTCACCGCAAGCATCAAAACTAAAATTACCAACAATTCTTTTCTCATATAACCACATATCTCAAAAGTTCAATAAAAACCTATCCCCTGATAATTCTCTTAAAAATTCCTCTCACCTGCTCCCCCATCTCCTCCCTTGTCCCTATATTAACAACCATGTAATCCGAAAACGCAAACGAATCTGCCGTCCCCCACCCAAGCTCCTTCTCATCAGCCCATACAAACTCCTCCCAGCTCTTCGGATCCTCTGGCAGATTTCTTTTAATCACCCTTTCAAACCTCATCTTTTGAGGAGCAAAAACTCCAATCAGAACAAAATTATCTCCAAACGCCTCCTTAAACCTCCTCACCTCCTCATACCCCCTTATCCCATTCACAACAATTGCTTTTTCTTTCATTTTTCTAATTCTCTCAATCATCTTCCTAGCAACAACGTCATACCCCTCCTTCCTCCGAAGCTCATCTGCAAACTCCCTTAAACTCCTGTTCGTTATCTCAATTCCCTTCTCCTTCATCATCTCAACAACAACGCTTCTCATCTCAACAGAGTTAACTCCGAACTCCTTTGCAACTTCGTTCACTATGCTCTTTCCGGCAGCACGCAAACCAGCAACTCCAATCACAATCATAACCCTCTTATATTTGTGCTTCATTTAAAAATACTATGCGTGCTTTCATTGCAGTTGAGGTGAGCGATGAGTTAAGGGAAAAAATCGCAACACTTCAGAAGAATCTCTCAATTGAAGGGGTGAAGCTTGTTGAAAAAGAAAATTTACATCTAACTCTTTTCTTCCTTGGGGAAATTGATGAGAGAATGAAAGAGAGGGTTATTCAAGCAATGAACAAAATGAACTTCGGCAAGTTTGAGGTTAGTTGCAGGGGAGTTGGTGCATTTCCAAGCAGAAACTACATAAGAGTTATCTGGGTTGGTGTTGAAGCGCCCGAGCTTAAAAAAATACACTCAGAGCTTGGAAAGGAACTTTCCCAGCTTGGTTTTAAGAAGGAGGAGTTTTCACCTCACATAACGCTTGCAAGGGTGAAATTTCTGAAAGATAAAGGGGCGCTTAATGAATTTTTGGAAGAAAACTCCCAAAGTGAATTTGGGGAGTGCATAGTTGATAGAATAATATTGAAGAAAAGCACTTTAACTCCAGAAGGGCCGATTTATGAGAATGTTCATGAGGTGAAGTTTCCTTAACTACTTCCTCCCAAAAGTTAAATACACAGTGTGCATCAGCCCAGTGTTCTCCGGTCTCATCCCCTGCTCCCTCACAAGAATTTCCCTTGTTATGCACTCCAAAGTAAAAATTTCTGAAAAATTATTTCTCTCCAACTCTTTGACAAATGATTTAACCTGCTCCATGTTTGGCAGAAAACCAACTACATAACCGCCTTCCCTCAATGCTTTCTTTGCGTGCTTCACAGCTTTTTCCGCATCCGCCAAGTCAAGTGTTACCAAATCAACTTCCCTTTCATCAATTCCCTTGAAAACATCCTTCCTCTTCAGCTTCACATTCCTCAAACCACTTCTCTTTATATTCCTCTCAGCAAGCTCAGCAAACTCCTTTCTTCTCTCGTAAGTGATTACTTTTTTTGCCACGTTTCCAAGCGCAACTGCAAGAAAACCACTTCCAGCTCCCGCATCAACAACAACACTTCTCCTTCCAACTCCTGTGAAAGCAACCACCACCCCAAAATCCTTCGGAAGCACAACCTGCGGGCCTCTCTTCAAGTTTCTCATTATTGGAGGAAACCTCAAGCAACCACCCACAGAACAATTAATTATTATCCTAATTCTTTAAATACCGCATCATCAAAATGTAAACTGGTGGTCCTATCAACAAGAGGATTATAGAAGACATAAAAATCTTACTCACAAGCTTTATGCTCTTCCTGTTTAGCTATATACTCAAAGTTGTATTCGACTGGATCTCAAATGGATTCAAAATTCCGTGTCTTATATTACTACTTGGAGGCATCGTGAATCTCGCTCTGGTGCACTGGCTCCTTGCAGCCTTACTATACTCTATCAGCCTCAAATTCAACTCTCAAACAAAAGCTAAAATTTCATTCTGGATGTTGTCACTTCTTATTGCAGGAATAATTGCAATAGTGAGTGCAGTTTTTGCCCCCATCGTAATCTATTACATATTGCAGCTTGGATTGTTACCACAATTAGAATCGCTCGACTGCCCGTTGAACTACTAATAAATGCGCATGCACTTAACCACACTTAACAATATTATTAATTTAAAAGGAGTAATTTATATTGCTTGCAGAGGTGCTTCTCATGGCATGCGCCGTGATAGTTGGAACGCAGTGGGGCGATGAGGGAAAGGGAAAGGTTGTTGATTACTACGCAGACAAAGCAGACGTTGTCGTGAGGTTCAGCGGAGGAAACAACGCAGGACACACCGTTGTTGTTCACGGAAAGAAATACGCTTTTCATCTCATGCCATCTGGAGCTTTGAGGGGAAAGCTCCTTATAATAGGAAATGGAGTTGTTGTTGACCCAAAAACACTTCTTGAAGAGATTGAGATGCTAAGGAAGGATGGGATAAAGCCAAAGCTGCTGATAAGCGAAAGAGCGCATGTGATATTCCCGTACCACCGAATTCTGGATGAGCTTGAGGAGCATTTCAAAGGTGAGATGAAAGCAGGCACAACAAAAAGAGGGATAGGCCCGTGCTACGAGGATAAGGCAGGTAGATTTGGGCTGAGGATGTGCGATATTGTTGATAAAAAAACTCTTTCAAACAAACTTGAAAAACTGCTGAAACTGAAAGAGAAGCAAATTGAATTATACGGGGGAGCTTCCAGCTTCGCCAAAGAACAGCTTTTGGAGGAATACTCCTTTTACGGAGAAAAACTGAAGGAGTATGTGTGCGATACGAACATTGTGATAAACAAAGCAATAGATTCCAAGAAGAACATTCTTTTTGAGGGAACTCAGGGTACAATGCTTGATATTGACCATGGGGTTTACCCATTTGGAACTTCCTGCAACGTGACAGCTGGAGCAGCGTGCACTGGAGCAGGCGTAAGCCCAATGAAAATAAACTCAGTAATAGGAGTGGTGAAAGCATACGTTTCAAGAGTTGGGGAAGGACCTCTGCCAACTGAGTTGCACGATGAAACTGGAAAGAGAATAAGGGAAAAAGGAAGGGAGTTTGGAACCACCACTGGCAGACCAAGAAGGGTTGGCTGGCTGGATATGGTGGGAGTTAGATACGCTTGCAGGGTGAATGGAATAACTGAGCTTGCAGTTACGAAGCTTGATGTTCTAAGTGGTTTGGAGAAAGTGAAAATATGTATTGCTTATAAAGTTGGTAACAAAAAAATCACTGAGCTTCCTGCTTCATATGAAACACTTTATCAGTGCGAACCAATTTACAAAGAAATGGATGGATGGGATATTGAGGAGGAAGTTGCAAAAAGTTACAAAGTGCTTCCAAAAGAATTGAAGAATTACGTAAAGGAAATTTCAAAACTCTCCCAAACTCCAGTTTGCCTCATCTCCATCGGAGCTGGAAGAGAGGAGACAATTGTTTTAAAGAATGCGTTCGGAAAATAAAACACCGCCCCAGTAGCTCAGTGGTAGAGCGTTTGCGTGGTAAGCAAAAGGTCGCGAGTTCAATCCTCGCCTGGGGCTTGGATATTCTTATAAACATATCCTCCCCAATTCCCTTTTGGTGAAAAAATGAGAGAGTTGATAATTGTTGCAAAGGACAGAGTTGGCTTGCTCGCGCAGATTTCAAAAATTCTTGGCGACAGCAACATAAACATTGATTCAGTTGGAGTGGAAACAGTTGGAAAGAACGCAGTGATTCATCTGGTTGCATCAAAAGAAAATGAAGCTATACAGCTGCTTGAGAAGGCAGGCTTCAAGGTTACTGTTTCAGATACACTACTTTTGAAAATAGAGGATCAGCCAGGGGAGCTTGCAAAGGTTGCTTTAACTCTTGCAGAAGCAGGAATAAACATAAGGAGTGTTCTTTTTTTGAGGAAGGAGGATAACAAGGGAGTTTTTGCAGTGAAGGTGAATAAACCAGAGAAAGCAGCTGAATTATTGAAAGATTATCTTTAGCTGATTTGATGGACAGGCGCTCAGTGAGAATTGCAGTCCTTGCACACGCAAGCATGCTGTTTGGCTTTTTCTTTCGCTACTCATTTCTTTTTCCTTTGCTAATTTGGAAAACAGTCAAACACACAAAATACTCTGAATTTCAGGCAAAGCAAGCAGCATACTACCAAATTTTTTCTTTGCTTCTTCTTCTACTCATCTCCTTCTCCGCAGAGTTGATAATGCTGCTTCCCTCCCCAAATGGAAGAGCGCAGAAAGTTGATGAGGTGCTTGTGAAGAGCATTGAATTTGTTGTTTACTCACTGCTTTCATTATACGCATTATACGGGGCATACAAATGCAGCAGGGGAGAGGAATTCAGATACATTCTTCTCGGCGATAGATGTTTATAAATAAAAAAGAAATTCCAAAACTTTCACGACGGTTTTTCTACCGTAAAGTATTTAAATAAGAGTGTGTATAATCTTTATTCGCCGTGCGGACGCTATAGACTCCGGCGTAAATGGAGCGCGAATTCTCATTTCGTGCTGTGATAGATACCTTTCCTCTATAGCACACAATCTGATGGAAATCCAAGCAGGTTTGGGTTTGACTGAGGCTTCAAGAACAGGAGAAGTGAGCGATTAGTGGTGCTTACGCCGAACTTGCGGAAGTGTGCTCTAAACGTGAAAAACTCCAGTTGATCCTGCTGGAGGGTACTGCTATCAGAATCCGACTAAGCCATGCAAGTCTACCCCTTCTGCTAGGAGGGGTGGCGTACGGCTGAGTAGCGAGTAGTCAATCTACCCTAAGGAGGGGGATAACCTCGGGAAACTGAGGCTAATACCACATAGGCTATGGATGCTGGAACGCTTCATAGCCCAAAAGGAATGGCGAAATGCAGCCATTTCCGCCTTAGGATGAGACTGCTTCCGATTAGGTAGTTGGTGGGGTAACGGCCCACCAAGCCGATAATCGGTGGGGGCAATGGGAGTTGGCGCCCCCAGAGGAGCACTGAGACAAGGGCTCCAGTCCTACGGGATGCAGCAGGCGCGAAACCTTCGCAATGCGCGCAAGCGTGACGAGGGGATTCTGAGTGATGCTCCACGCGAGCATCTTTTCACAAGCTTAAGGAGCTTGTGGAATAAGAGCTGGGTAAGACCGGTGACAGCCGCCGCGGTAACACCGGCAGCTCGAGTGGTATCCACGTATATTGGGCCTAAAGAGTCCGTAGCTGGCCTGCTAAGTTCTCTGTGAAATCTTCGGGCTCAACTCGAAGGAGTGCAGAGAATACTGGCGGGCTTGGGAGCGGGGGAGGCCAAGAGTACTCACGGGGTAGGGGTAAAATCCGTTAATCCTGTGAGGACTCCCAGTGGCGAAGGCGCTTGGCCAAAACGCGTCCGACAGTGAGGGACGAAGGCTAGGAGAACGAATCGGATTAGATATGATTCGAGCACCTTCTCGAGTTACTAAACACCCGAGTAGCCCTAGCAGTAAATTATGCAGACTGTGGTGTTGCCGTAACTTAGGGTTACGGCAGTGCCGTAGCGTAGGTGTTAAGTCTGCCGCCTGGGGAGAGAAGCCTAACCGAAATTTATCGGCGCGGGCTTCCCCAATTACGGCCGCAAGGTTGAAACTTAAAGGAAAAAGAATTAGCAATTGCTAGTTCTTCCTGAATTGGCGGGGGAGCAAACAATAAGTATTCTTATTGTTTCCCATACCACAAGGGGTGGATTAATTCCAAACCCTTGACCCAATTCCGACGCGTATATGTCGGTTAGTGTAAACGAGGGGTTGGAGTTCCACAAGCTGCGGTTCAATTGGATTCAACGCCGGGAATATCACCGGGAGCGACGGCAGTATGAAGGCCAGACTGAAGATCTTGCCTGACGAGCCGAGAGGTGGTGCATAGAGAACGCCGCTCTTAATTAGACACAAATATAAAGAATATTGTTCTGAATGTCCTCAGACACTCGTCAATTTATGATTATAAGGAGAAGCGACGTTCTCGCACAAGGCCATCGTCAGCTCGTGCTGTGAAGTGTCCGGTTAAGTCCGGTAAACCGCATGGGTGCATCCGGAGTGAGAGAGATGAAAATAAAAATGACGCCTGAACTGGCGTATGTGATTGGTTTATGGAAAGGAAGGAAAGCTTCCAGAGGAGTTGGAATAAGAGGAAGCGGAGAGATACGCGAGATTTTCCTGAAAGAAGCGCTGAAAACTCTCAAAATTCCTCCTCAGAAAATTCAGCTGAATGAAAATGAAATTTACTTTTACCATTCAGCATACAGAAAATTCTTTGAGGAAGCTGAGAGAAATCAGCTTGATGTTTTCAGGAAGAAGAACGACTACTCTGCTTCATACCTAGCAGGTTTGTTTGACTCCTGCGGCGGAGTAAAAGGAAATACTCCTTACCTCGCAAGAGCATCAGAAAAGGAGCAGATGCTTCTGGAGCTTTTGGGGTTCAGAGCAAGGTTCATAGAAGGAAAGCTTGCAATTCTTACTCCAAAAGAGTTTTTTGCATTTGTTAAAAAATTTCTCAAGCACTCCCAAAAAGCACTCATGCGGTCCGGAAACGAGCGAGACCCTTGCTGACAGTTGCGATTCATCTCTCCGGAGATGAAGCACTCTGTTGGGACTGCCTACGTTAAGTAGGAGGAAGGAGAGGGCGACGGTAGATGAACAATTGGTCCGTAAGATTAAAATATCCTTGCTCCGTAATATAACTATGCCAGCAATTTCAACAACAAAATATGGACTAGAAAATTTAATTGCGAATTTCAGACGTGATTCTAAGAATTACACAAAAATAAGTGCGGAAACTCTTTCCAACAACCCCAGGTATATTCTTTTACTAAGACTAAATCTAAGCATGTCGCAACCACAATTTGAAAAATTTTTAGGCATCAGCAAGAATGTGCACAAATACGAATCCGGAAAGGTAAAGAAAATGCAAATCAGAACTGCAGAGAATTTCTTAGCAAAACTCGGAAACATACGAATATCTGAAAATAGGATAAGAGATAATTTCAAAAAATCCGAACAAGAATCCAAGGGATGGTTCAAAGCAAATGCTCTTTCAGAGAAAGCTTCTAAAGCAAGGCAGCTAGGAGCGCAGAGATCCTTAGCAAAAAGATTTAGCACTCAGGAAAAAGAAGTAGCCGATTTTCTGAAAAACAAAGGGATAGAATGTAAGATAAATTATCCAATAAATAATAAATCAATTGTCGATATATACATAAAAAAATTTAATATCGGTATTCAATGCAAACGTTTGCACACCATCAACAGGAGAAAACAAACGGAAAGAATCAGAGAGCTGGCGTATCAAGGATATAAAACAAAATTCTTAAATAATAAGATTAAATTAATCGCAGTTATCGAAACAGAACTACCGCTTCAACATAGCGATTATGAGGAGTTGAAAGGACCTTACGATTATATCTGTACGAAAGTACATGAACTCAAGAATATTTTCTAATCTTACGCCAATTGTTCAGCCGAAGTCAGTATGCCCTGAATCTCCCGGGCTACACGTGGCATACAATGGTCGAGACAATGGGTTGCCACTCCGAGAGGAGGAGCTAATCCCCAAACTCGGCCCAGGTTCGGATTGAGGGCTGAAACTCGCCCTCATGAAGCTGGAATCCCTAGTAATCGCTTGTCACCAATCGGAATAGTCCACTAGTTGAACTATTCTGAGTGAACTCGAGCGGATGAGGAGACACCAGAGGTGATTATTTGAGTACCAGAGAAGCTTATCTCGCGGGTCTTGTGAGTGGAGACGGTCATATCGAAACTAGGAGGAATCGGGTTGATATTCGTATTTTCAATCCATCCTTTCGTAGAAAGGTGGCATTAATGTTCCGCAGTGATGGAGCCCATGAAGATGTGAGGAACTGCCGAGTGAGATTAGTGTCCATAAACATAGTTAATATGCTCACTATGAAGTATGAAATTCCTCGCGGAAGAAAGTCATATTTACTTTCTGTGCCTCAAGCAATTCGGCGTGGTTCTCTGGAAGAGCAACTCGCCTATGCAGCCGGTTGGTTTGATAGTGAGGGTTGGCTTGAGAAAGACCAGAGGCGCAAACCACCATATCCAAGAATCAGGTTCGCTGTTGTTTCTAGGGAAATAAGAGATTTTCTCGCAACTTTGTTGCGAAGTGTCGGCATTCGAGTGACCACTTTCACGAGTGGGAAACGTGTCTGCCTGGATATAAATGGTAGACAAGAGGTAAGAAAGTTTTTCATGACAGTCCCAACTAAAAGTTTGGTGTCTCTTCAGCTCAATGAATACGTCCCCGCTCCTTGCACACACCGCCCGTCAAGTCACTCAAGTGAGGTTTTAGTGAGGCGAGATTCGAAAGGGTCTCGTCGAGCTAATTCTTCATGAGAGGGGCTAAGTCGTAACAAGGTATCCGTAGGGGAACCTGCGGATAGATCACCTCCTTAAATCGTTCTATGAAATGAGAACGAGGAAGTGAGTGCAAGGCGAGCGTAAGGCGAAAGCTCACTCTTAATGTTCTTGAAGCCTCTTATGGGCTCGTAGCTCAGCGGTAGAGCGCCTCCTTTGCGAGGAGGAGGCCGCGAGTTCAAAAGCAGATAAACTGCTGAACATCTCGCCGAGTCCATCCGCACATGTATGCAATTCAGAAAGTTTTTCTGAATGAAGTGGCTGATGTTCATGAAGCCGTGAGAGGAGAAGAAGCTACAGTTCCTGGCATCAACGAGTGCAGTGAGTCATGCCGCTCAGGGGATGGCTTGGCTCAGGTAGCGAGGAAGGCCGTGGCAAGCTGCGATAAGCCCAGGGTTCTGCTGCGAAGAGTATTGGAAATGAAACCTTTAAATTACGGTGGATCCAAAATTGGATAGTGTTACTACCCAATTATTTAACCTCGATGGCGCAGGAGTATCCAACTCTTAGATTAGTACCAACACGAGAATATATAAAAAAATTAAGAGTTTTGATAAAAACGGCAAAAACAAACGAGATTGACCTTAACTACAAAGAAAGCACACTAAGATGTATACTATGCAAGTCTAGGTACCCCTCTTTAGATTTGATTTCAAAATTGGCAAAACTAGAAACTTCTCTATGGAATTTCACTTTTAGAGAGATAGGGTATATCCGAGGTGAAAGATCAGACAAGCCAATGAAATTAGTAAAAAAACTAACACCAGAACTTTGTTATATTTTAGGTGCTTTCAGAGATGGAGGTATGTCATCGCACAAATACCAGATTCACATATCCCAAAAAGACAGACGATGGATAACTGACACAATTAACCCATTATTAGAAAAAACATTTGCTCTAAAGCTCCATTATAGAGGATTCAGAAAAGGCACCCATGAATTCTCTTTAAATTCAAAGCCGCTCTATGCTTTTCTTGATGTGGTAGGTCAATTCAAAAATAAATTCAAACCAACACCTCAAATAATTTTGAACGCTCCATTCAAATTTCAGAAATATTACATAGCAGGTTTTTATGATGCGGAAGGGGATAAAAGTTTGAAAAGTGGTAGGGTAGGTTTATATCAGGCATGGTCCGATAAATCTGCCTGTCCACCTTTGGAGGACATTAGAAAAATACTTCAAAAGCAAGAAATAATATCGACTCTACACAAGTCGCTTCCTAGAAAAAATTCATTTGCATTTAGATTGTATGTGAATAAAAGACCGCGCGTGAATATTTTAAAATTTTTAAAATTGATACCTGTTTCCCACCCAAATTCTTTGCTCTTTAAAAAATCTCTTTGCGGCAGCCTGATAGGCGCAGGCAGCCCTTGAACCTGGGATTGCCGAATCATTCACCTCCAAAAGAGGTGAAGGAGCACGCGGGGAATTGAAACATCTTAGTACCCGCAGGAAAAGAAACCAAATGGGATGTGGTGAGTAAGGGCGACTGAAAGCCACACAGAGGCAATTCGAATCCCTCAGGGCAACTTGTGGGAGATGTGATGCATTCCATTCTCCTTCTGTCTAGCTGAAGTGCGCTGGAAAGCGCTGCCAAAGAGAGTGAAAGCCTCGTAAGCGAAAAACAGGAGGGGAGGGGATGCGCGGAGTAGCGTCCATTGAGTATTGGGCGCGAACATGGGAGCATCAACTTCCAACTCTAAATATAACCTGAGACCGATAGCGCACAAGTAGCGCGAGCGAACGCTGAAAAGCACCCCGAAAGGGGAGTTAAAAGAGCCTGAAACTGAGTGGCTACAGAAGGTGCGGCCCGAAAGGAATGCGGTCTCCTGGAAGCGATATGTAGAAATATGTAGAGCGACGGGAGATTGAGCAGGGTTGCATCGTTCTTCTTGAAGCAAGAGCCAAGGAGTTGATGGAAGTGGTGAGCCGAAAGGCGGAGCGAAAGCGAGACTGCGCAACCCGAAAGGGCGAGGCAGGTGGTACGAAAGTGCCATAAATCACTTTCATCAGACCCGAAGCCAATGTGATCTACACGCGGGCAGGGCGAAGCCAATCCTCAGATTGGTGGAGGCCCGCAACCGGTGCTGGTATATCCGCTCGGGTGACCTGCGTGTAGGGGTGATAGTCCTATCGAACTTGGCGATAAGTTTATAAGGGCAGCAAATAAATCTAGTGACATGTGGGAAAAATGGAAGATACCAATACCAAATTACCTAAGTTGTCTGAAAAACCAAAATCTCTACGTAAAAGTAGACCCTCAGATACTAAGACAGTTCGGAGATGAGTTTCCTCTACTCAAAAAATCGACTAAATATTATCGCTTGAG
Organism: Candidatus Micrarchaeia archaeon; assembly: GCA_038871515.1. Taxonomy (GTDB): domain Archaea; phylum Micrarchaeota; class Micrarchaeia; order Burarchaeales; family Fermentimicrarchaeaceae; genus JAVZHX01. The sequence goes on along the minus strand of JAVZHX010000001.1, from coordinate 254,807 downwards.
TAGCGGAGTTACTCCTCTCGACTATCTACTTGACCTCTTAGACGAACGCAAGAAAAATTATGATGAAGTGTTCCAAAACATTTCTGAATTTAAATCCAGAAGTAAAAAGGGGGTCAGACTCCCCCAATTTCTGGATTCAAAACTTGCTTATCTTGTCGGAGTGTTGAGAGATGGTTCCGTTTCAAAATTAGAAGGGGATCGATATACAATTGCCTTAACCCAGTCAGGTAATGGTGCATTGCAGTGGATCCAGTTAATGCGAGATATTTTCAATGAGATTTTCTTGGTTGAAGCAAAAATAGACATGGACAAAAATTCATACCGTCTTCGTGTAAATTCAAAACCAATCGTCCTCTTCTTTGAAAATATCTTTGAAATGCCGATGGATCAGAAATACTGGAAAACACCAAGAATAATAAAAGAAAATCCAAAATGTTGGAAGTATTATCTGGCTGGATTTTTCGATGCAGAAGGCTACGTCACAAGCAAACAGACCTATAAAAAAATAAGAAAGATAAAATTAGCTTTCTACCAAAGTAATCTAGAATCTCTACAATTTATCAAAAAAATCTTAAAGGAGGTTGGTATCCGAACTTCCCATATCTATTCATACAAAAACAAATTTGCTCTTTACATTTATGGAATAAACAATTTTTACAAATTTAAAGATTTTCCAATTATAAGAAAAAAGAAAGATATGGAATCTTTGTATGCTGCCCTTTAAACTCGCTAAAGCGGGTTCCCCCCGAAGTATCCCTTAGGATAGCCCCATTGGAGGTGGATTGTGAGGTAGAGCACTGATCAGGCAGAACGGAGCCGAAAGGCTCTACTGTCTTTTCAAACTCCGAATTCACAATCACCGTAGAAGATGGGAGTCGGGCGTGCTGGGTAAGCTAGCATGCCGGGACGGGAACGACCGAGACCGAGGTTAAGGCCCCTAAATCCTGGCTAAGTGCTAATCTCAAAGGAGTCTCCACTCTAAAACAGCTGGAAGGTAGGCTCAGAAGCAGCCATCCTTTAAACAACGCGTAACAGCGGACCAGTCGAGAGTGCAGGCTCTGAAGATTACCGGGGCTAAGCCAGGTGCCGATACCCCGGAGGATGCCGCAAGCATCATCTGGTAGGGGGGTGTTCTGGCAGGGCAGAAGTTGGGGCGTGAGTTCCAATGGACCTGTCAGAAACAAATATCTTGGTGTTAGTAACAGCAAATCCAGGTGAGAATCCTGGACGCCGGATAGCACACGGTTTTCTTAACAATGTTCGTCAGTTAAGAGTAAGCCGATCCTAAGCTCCCAGCTAATTACTCGGGAGCAAAAGGGAAACTGGTTAAGATTCCAGTGCCTCGTGGGTAGACGTGGCGACACAAGGCCAGCTTCTGACGCTTGGGGATAGGTGGAGTGAGCGAGAGCTCATCTAACCTCTGCAAGACTGCAGAGACTCGTTATGAGGAGAAGCAGTCTAACTCTGGGAAGGCCATCGCAAGGTGGTTCCGCTGATTCCTTGAGCCCGTGAAAAGGAAGCTGGCAGCGATTCCACGAGCTCGTACCTAGAACTCGTACAGGTGCTGCTGGCAGAGGAAGCCAAGGCGTGTCAGGAGAACCCAGGTAAGGGAACTCGGCAATCCAGTGGCGTAACTTCGGGAGAAGCCATGCCTGCAGTTGTGGCGCAAGCTGCAACCGCAGGTCGCAGTGACAAGGGGACGTCGACTGTTTACCAAAAACACAGCTCCCTGCAAAGCCGAAAGGCTTAGTATAGGGGGCGATGCCTGCTCACTACCGGTACGTCAAACTCCAGTCCAATGGAGCAAAGCGCCGGCAAAGAGCGGGGGTAACTCTGACCCTCTTAAGGTAGCGTAATACCTCGCCGCTTAATTGGTGGCTTGCATGAAGGGCATAACGAGCGTCCCGCTGTCCCTATCTGGGACCTGGTGAACTCACTACTCGGTGAAGATGCCGAGGACTTCTAGGGGGAAACGAAGACCCCGTGGAGCTTTACTATAGTCTGTCGTTGGGATACGGTGGTTGTTGCACAGCGTAAGCGGGAGCGTCGAAACACCTCTTGCGGGGGGTGTGAATGCGAAAGTGAAACACCGCTCTACAGCTGCTGTGTTCCTAACCTGAAAGGGGACACCGGCAGATGGATAGTTTGGCTGGGGCGGTACGCCCTCGATAAGGAAACAAGGGCGCCCAAAGGATTTTAAACCCGGAAGCCTATAACAAAACATGGACATTGAATTGAATGAGAGAATAAAATTTAGATCAAAAAGTGAGCGACGGAGATTTTTTCTAGAGCTTAGTTTAAGAACTAATTCTACGACGCTTAGGGAGTTAACAGAAAAACTAGCACTACCCTATGGTTGTCTTAAAATGTACTGGAGAGGGGAGAGAACAATGCCAGCAATGCTAGTAAAAAAATGGGCCGATGAATTTTCAATCAATATTGATGACTTCGGCTATAAAAAAACAAGCATTTCGGATATTCTTAGGGTTGCTAGCAAGAAGGGGATTAATAAGTTAAGAAAAAAATATGGGAGAAACTTACATAGTGTGTTAGGTAAAAAAGGCAAAATTAAATTGGATGAATTAACCAGGAGGAATAAAAATATAGAGATAAAAAGACGCATCCTAGCTAAAGCGGCATTAACAAAAAAATATGGAGAAAACCCTTACAGAGAAATTGGCAGGCTTGGCGGAAGAAATTCAATTGCCAAGTTGTCTGAATCCCAGTTACAAAAACGACTTGAAAAAATATTCAGAAAATCTTTCAGAAAGAAAATATCTTTCGATGAAAAGCAGTATAGAAGTCTAAAGGAAATAGAGTTAGCAAAATTTTTGACAGAAAAAAGAATCAATTTTATATACGAGAAAAAAGTCACTAGGTACTACCCGGACTTTCTCATACCCAATAAAAACTTGATAATAGAAGTGGTAGGATTTGACTGGGAACCGCACATAAAAAGAACTAAAGAAAAAGTCCATGTGTTTACTGGTATTGGCTACAATGTTGTCATCTACACTTATAAAAATTTATTAGATAAATTTTCTGATTTACCAATAACAGTAACCGCGGATCTTGCTGATTTGGAAAAAATTATAGGTCGGGGTTTAAAAACCGGGGAATGCTCTGCTTAGGCGGGTCAGAATCCACTATAGCCTTAGCTATGGGGCTGAAAATCCGCCGGTAAGGGTCAAAGACAAATGCAGGGCTGACTGAATCCTTAAAAGCGTGGGATTCAGGCTCGAAAGAGGGGCTTAACGAACCTTGGTATCCCTTTTGTTGAGGGTCCAAGCTGTCAGACAAGCTACCCCGGGGGTAACAGGCTCGTCGCGGGCGAGAGTACACATCGACCTCGCGGTTTGGTACATCGCTGTCGGCCTAGGTCATCCTGGCGGTGCAGGAGCCGCCAAGGGTTGGGTTGTTCATCCATTAAAGACCTACACGAGCTGGGTTCATAGGAGTGGTTATCCATAACCCCTTCTAGCCTAAAGAACGTCGCGACCCCCGATGGCAAATTTCACTATTAATTTTCTTGCCATCTGGGGCGACAAAGACAGTTCGGTAGTATCTCCTAGGAGTGCTGACTGCCTGAGAGCAGGATTCCCTGAGTACGAGAGGAACAGGGAATCGGCGCCTCTAGTTTACCGGTTGTGAAAAGCACTGCCGGGCAGCCACGCGCCAGTGGATAAGACCTGAAAGCATCTAAGGTCGAAGCCATTCTCAAAACGAGGCAGTCCAAGGCCAGGATAGCAGATCCTGTTGATAGGGTGGGGGTGTAAGCGGAAAGCGCAAGCGATCCGTGAGCCCGTCCACTACTAAAAGCCTTTCTCTGCACTTGCTAAAAGGAGCTGTAGCATCTCCAAAACTCACGGCTTTTCATGTTCGAATGGCCGGGCCTTCTAATTCTAATCCACCACCCACTCAGGCTCGGCTATTCTCTTCTTCTAACTCCTCAATTTCCTTGCTGATTTCAATTTTTTCATTCCAAATTCCTTTTCCAAATAGAATGAGCAAGTAAATGAAAATTATCAGATTGACGAGGATGGTTAGAGTTTCTGTTAAACTCACAAAAATTTGCAATAAACCTCCAATCACCGGAAGGTTTGCTGCTGTTGTCGTAGCAAGTTTTACTGGAAAAATGAAAATGAGCCAGAGAGCTGTTAAATCTGGTTTGAGGGAGTATGCAATTATGAGGAGAATGCTGAATAATGAGATAACCATCGCGGTGTAGCAACCAAGTTTGTGGAAGCGGAGGAGAACAGCGGTTATTATGTAAACCAAACCAATCCCAACAAGTATCCAGCCAAGCAAACTGAGGAAGCCAATTTTCAAGCACTGCTCACCGAAGCATTGGGTGAGCCCAACTGCAGTGAGAAATGTTTTTGCATATACTGTGATGTACGCTCCGTAAAAAAGGAAGTACAAACTTACAAGCACAACCCCAATGTTTTTTATGAATTTCAGATTATCAGCTCTCCTTTATCCTTTGTTGCAAGTTCATACTCATTAACCATTTTTAAGCATTTCACAGGGCAAACCTCAACGCACTGGGCGCAGAATGTGCAGTAAGCTAAGTTGAACTCAACTCTTCTTTTATCTTTCTCTTGCACGAAGTAGCATGCTTTTGAGGGGCATACAAGAGTGCAAGCCCCGCAGTTTATGCATATCTTTCTGTCTCTTGTTAAGCGTGCTCTTGTTTTTTGCGGAGCGGGTGATGGGGCGTAGGGGTATTTCTCGGTAGAAGGTTTCCTCACCATTTTCTTAATTATCTCAGATAAAAGTTCCATTAAACCTACCTCCTATGTAAAGAATTGTTGTTATCAGCATTGAGAGGAGAAAAGCGAAAAAGAGCAGCTTGTTAGAGTTTTTAACACTGAAACGAGCGCTCAGCGCAGCTATTCCGCCAAACACAAGAATTACCAGTAGGCTTGCCAAAAGTGAAGCCGTGTAATCCAGCCCTAAAAACAGGAATGAGGCGAGCATTGGCAGGCAGTACAACTCAAGTAGATATGTGAGCTCGTGCATTCCCAATGCGTAACCTGAGAACTCAGTTGCAGGGCCGCCGGCAACCTCAACGTTCGCATCAGGGATATCAAACGGAGCTTTTCTCAGTTTCGCCTGGCATGCAATAAGCATCATCAAAAAATTAATGAAGAGTAGAAGGTGGTTGTGCAGAGCAATCGCTTGAAAAGAAGTGCTGTTCGCGGCAACAACTGCTGAGAAGCCTGCCGCGAGGAAGAGAAGTTCAGAAAGAAGAGTCTGCTGTAACTCCCTTGAGCCTCCAACTCTTGAGAACGGGGAGGATGAGGCAAAGCCGGCTATTGCCGTGAATATTGAAGAAGCGGTTAGGGAGTAGAGCACAACAATCAGGTTCCCGCCCCAGTTACTAGGTGAGGGCAGATTGATTACGGCAAACGCAACAAGCAGAAGTGAGAGCAAGGGAAGTGCTTCTGAAACATCTCCAACCGAGCCTTTGCTGAACAGTTTTATCAAATCCCAAACTGGCTGAAGAAGCGGCGGCCCAACTCTCCCCTCTGCCCTTGCAGCAAGATTTCTCAACAACCACGATGCGAATATGCCAAAAACAAATGCGATGAGAAGTGCGATCATTTTACCAGCTCCAATGCCTTTTTAATTCCATAAAGTATCGCATGCGGCCTTGGCGGGCATCCGGGGATGTAAACTGAAACGGGCACAATCTCATCCACTCTGCATTCCATATTATAGCATTCCCTAAATGGGCCGTTTGAGATTGCGCATGAGCCAACTGCCACAACAATCTTCGGGTTTGACATTTGGTTGTACACCTCTTTCACAATTTTTTTCATTTTCTTGTTAACTGTTCCATTCACCAGGAGTATGTCCGCGTGTCTTGGGGAGCTCACTATTTTTATCCCCAATCTTTCTGGGTCAAATCTCGGCCCAACCGCTGCGGCTATTTCTATGTCGCAGCCGTTGCAGCCGGCCAAACCGAGCAGATACACCCAAGGTGATTTTTTAATCATCATATCTCCCTCATCAGAACTATCAATCCTAGCAACAGCAGTATTGCACCAATAATTCTGGCTCCCAGGCTCTTGCCACCCTTCACCCTGTGCATGAGAAGAGCCACCATCATAAGCAAACCGGCTATGTTCAAAATAATTCCTATGTTGAAGCTTCTCTCAAGAATCTCAAATTCCTCAGCAAACGTCGGGAAGGGAGGCATCTCTGCGAAGTAAAGCGCTACGATAATCTGTGCGATATCATCTCTCCTCTCCTCAGAAGCAAGGAGGGTGAACTTCACAAGAAAATCGGAAATGACAGCTATGAATAGTGAGAAAAGAGGGAGGAATGAGAAGCTGACAAACATATATGCTGTCTGCGCGGCTATGAGAGATGATACGGAGCTTTTTATTTTTTTATCATAGATTGCGCTGATGGCGGAAAATAGCAATGCGAGCAACCCGAATACAACAACCGCAGTCTGGTTCATCAAACTCCTACTTATGTACGACATAAGAAGAACTATTGAGGTATTAGCGCAGACGAAGAGACTCGTTGGCAGATTTGAGCGTAGAACCACGCTGTGCAACCACAGAAAAGGAAAGATGCCGAGCTTTGCGAGGAAGCCGGCAACGAGTATTGCGCCGGAGAAGCTTCTGTAGTTGCTGTCAATCAAAAATCCTGCTATAATCAGAGCGGTTCCAACCACTTGTGAAATCACGTAGTTTTTTGCATACTTCCTGCTCTCCCTGAATAAAACGTATCCAACCACAAGCGTTCCAACATCCATTACCAACAATTCAAACGGGAGCAACTCAGCCCCTGTACTCAACATATGCGATCCCTCTTTCATCAAGATATGCGGTTCTCTCAGTGCAGCTTAGGCATGGATCAAGGCTTATGACGGCTGGGGGTATGTCCGACACTCTCGCATCCTCCAAAATCCTGGCGGCAGCCTGCATGTTCGCAAATGAAGGCGGTCTTATCCTCACTCTGTAAGGGTTTCTCTCCCCTTTTGAGACAACGTAGTGCAGATTTTCACCTCGCGGAGCTTCCACAAGATGAACCTGCTCTCCCTCCCTGGGTTTCCCGGACCATTTAATCCTCAACTCACCAGGTTGCATTCTTTTTAGGCATTCGGTTATTATCCTCGCGGATTCAGGTATCTCCTCAATCCTTATCATTGTCCTCGCAAGGCTATCTCCCTCATCCCTAAAGGGAATTTCAAACTCTATTTCGGAATACTTTCCATATGGGGATACTTTTCTCACGTCATTGTTTATTCCGGAGCCCCTTGCAACAGGGCCGACTACACCAAGCTTTCTTGCTTCTTCCCTGCTCAAAACACCGTTGCCCTCAAGCCTGCTTCTTATTGTTTTATTGTTCATCACAATTCTGCCGAGCTTTGCGGAGTATTCAGATATTTCTTTTGCTGTTTTCTCTATCATCTTTTTTGAGTTCTCATCAATATCACAACGCACTCCGCCAATTGTGTTTATTGAGTGATGCACCCTCCCACCGCTGAACTCCTCAAACGCATCAACCACTCTCTCCCTCTTATCCATAAGGTGCATGAAAAGCGTTCTCTGCCCCACATCCTCCATTGTTAAGGCAAGGCAGAGCAGGTGGCTGTGCATTCTCTCAAGCTCCGCAGCAATCGTTCTTATGTGCTTTGCTCTTTCTGGAATTTCAATGCCGTCAAGTTTTTCAATCATATAGCAGAAGTTTGAAGTGTGGCAGTGGGAGCAGATGCCGCATATTCTCTCAACAACAGGCACTGCCTGCACGTAGTTTTTTGTTTCAAGCAGTTTCTCTATTCCTTTGTGGGTGTAGCCAAGGTTGATTTCAACTTTTCTAACTATCTCCCCCTCAATCCTGAAAATAAATCTTGCTGGCTCAACAAGCATCGGGTGGGATGGTCCGATTACAAAGTGAGAGTTGTGCATCATCTCACCTCAACGCGCTCTCTAATTTTTGAGAGCATGTTATAAATGAGCTCGCCTGCAGGGCCCATCATCCTGAACCATACTTCAACATCGATTAATGAATATATTTTTTCAGATGTTTTTCTTACATCATAAATCTGCAAGCTTGGCGTAGGCAGTTTACCTCTCAGCGGCTCCCCAGAGCGGAACGGCAAGGTGGCTCTTCCTCCCCTCACAGCCAAAGCCAGTCCGATGGTAAGCAGAACGGAAAGGTATGTCATTGGTGGGTTGACAAGCGTTGGAAAAGTGAAGCTTGTGTTGAGTAATTCGTTAACTGCTTTGGAGCATAGATTCATTATTGGGAATGGGTAGACTGCAAGCAGCACCGAGCCAAGGGAGAGAGGAGCTATTGCGGTGATGCTCCTTGCCTCCTCGTGAAGTTTTTTGCTTTTCTGCTTGATCAGAAGATGCCCCAGGATACATGCGTAGTATGTTGCTGCAAGCACCGTTCCAAATAGGAGAAAGAGGGAGATGAAGGGCAGGGTTGATTCATACATCGCGAACTTGCTTGTGAACCCCAGAGTGGCGGGCACTCCCATTGCGCTAAGTGCTGAAAGAGAGAAGAAAAAAGTAGTTATTGGAAGCTTCCCAACCACCCCTCCAAGTTTGTCTATCTCCCTTGTCCCTAGCGAATGCTCAAAAACTCCTGCCTCCAAAAACAGAGATGCTTTGAAAAGAGCATGCGAGATTATGTGAAATAATGCGGCAGCTATGGAGAAAGGAGAGGCAAATGCTATGCAGGTAGCAATCATTCCTATGTTAGTGAGAGTGGAGTAAGCCAGCACCCTCTTCAAATCATTCTCAAGAAATGCTTTTGTTGATGAGGCGAGAATTGTGAGCAGCCCAAGCAGCAAAACAATGCCCCTCAGCTCAGCAAAGAAGAGGAGAAGGGGAGTCATCCTTATCAGTAGATACATGCCAGCCATAACCATCGCTGCGCTGTGGAGGAGAGCGCTTACTGGCGAGTAGGCTTCCATTGCACTCGGCAACCATGGGTGGAAGGGGAATACTGCGGACTTTGCTATTGCAGCAAAGAGAAAAAGGGATGTGCCAATGAGATTACCAGCGATGAACAATGAGTCAAGGGTGTGTATCCCTCCTGCGTAAAGATAAGCGGCTCCAACAAGCATCGCTATGCCGCCAAGTTGGTTTATCACCCAAACGGTGTTGGCAGCCTTGGCTGCATTTTCAGTTCCCTTCATTCTAACTAGGATGAACGATACTGCTGTTGTAACCTCCCAGCATAAAACAAGCAGAAGTATGTTGTTTGATATGACTAAGCCTATCATGGATGCGATGAAGAGCAGCATTGCGGAGTAAAACTCCCTATGGTTCTCCTCAACATACCAGGTTGAGTAGATTATCGTGATAAACCCTATTAAGCTTGCCAGAAGGGAGAAGATGAAGGAGAGGGAGTCCTCTCTGAAGAGGTGGGGGAAAGTGTTGTCGGTTGGGAAGAGCAGAACTAGGAGCAGTGCCAAGAAAGAAGCAAATACAGATATGAGTTTAATGGAGGGGGGGTAGCTTGTTCTGTTGCGTATGAAATGCGGTGTTACGAATACGCCAAGTGAAGCTACGAGAAGCGGTATTAGAGAATACAACATCCAAGCACCTTTCTAGAAAAATTTATATTGCGTAAGCTATATAATCACTTCCATGAATAAAAAACTCCTGTTTTTGCTTCTTTTCCTCTCCGGCTGTATTTTTGTTGATACATCGCCTGAGAGGTGCTACCATCTATGGGATCCATCTCAGAAAGATAACTGCTTGATGATGGTTGCAAGCGAGACGATGAATATATCCAAATGCGGGGAAATAGAAAAAGCTTCAGTTGCGGAGCAGTGCTACTCTTTGCTTTTGAGCAAGGGAGTTGCGCCGAATGCTTCAATCTGCCAGAAGCTGTCCGGCGTGCTGAAGGAAGAGTGCTTCTCAAGACTTGCAGTTTCAAGCAACGACTCTTCTTACTGTATGAGGATGGAGACGAGTTACTATAGAGATAACTGTCTCTCCAAGCTTGCAGTTTCTCTCCTAAGGCCAGATTTATGTGAAGGGATATCGGCGAATGCATCAAGGAGTGCGTGCAAGAATCAAATCTACTCCGAGCTTGCAATAAAGAACAGGGAACCGCAGTACTGCGAGATGCTGATTTCGGATTATCCGGAAGCTCAGCGCGACATGGTTGACGCATGTCTCTTTTCAATGGCAAAGGAACTTAATGACAAAAGCTACTGTAGTAAAATACAAAATCCATTCTCCAAGGAGCTTTGCACGACTGGGAGGATTGACCCTTCGACGTGTGATAAAATTGCTGAACCGCAGGGGAAGCAGGCGTGCCTGTATGTATCTGCGGTTTACTCAAAAGATCCAAATGCATGCACAAACTTACCTTCCGAATCGCTGAGGGATAACTGCTACTTGCAGGTTGCAAAGGATACTGGAAACCCAAAAATATGTTCATATATCACAACTGCTGTTCTCAGGGAGCAGTGCCAGCAACTAGTCAAGGGTTGAGCTTTTCCTCAAGCGCTTTTCTCAAAGGATATTTCTTATAGCCTTTTGGGATGAGAAGAGGTTCAAGCTTTGCCCCTTTGAACTCAACTCCAAACAAATCGTGAATTTCCCTTTCATAGTAAGATGCGTTCGGAATTATATCTGAAATAGTGTCAACCTCATCTTTAACTTTAACTTTCACATTTCTTATCTCATTCTCTGCAACTCTCCAGAAGTGGTAGCATAGCATGATGTTTTTTCCTTCGTCAACTGCGGTTATCGCCATAAGCCTGTCGGTTTCTTTAAGCTTCTCAGCAAGCTCTCTTATTTCGTTTGGTTTAATCTCTGCTTCCATCAGCTCACTCCACTGTTACAGTGCTCCCAAGCACCTGCCCGGGAAGCCCCTTCTCAAATCTTGCAAGAAGCGCTCCTCCGTTTCCATGAGTGTTTGTTATCTTCCCAACCATCTCTTTTCCACTTGCAGTTTTCCAAACAACTTTCTTACCAACGTGTTTAACTGCTTCTTCCTTGCTGTTCACTCCCTCTATTGTTATTATGTATTGATTTGTGTATTCGGTGTGCTTTCCTCTTCTGTAGTTTACTATTCTTGCTTCCATTCAACCACCAATTCCTTTAGCTTCGTTAATATTAATATCCCTTTGCGCAAAACTTCATAAATATGGAGCTCAACGGAATTATTAAAAAGATGGGTGGCGCGTTTGAAAAAGCTGCGGAGTTAATAGGAGCAACCCTTAACTCAAAAGAGCCAATTCTGATGAGGTATCATGGAGACTGCGATGGGATATGCGCTGCGCTTTCAATCTACCTTTCAATGAAGGAGATGCTTGGAGGTGATTTTGAGGAGCAGAGGAAGAGGATGCTGATTTTCAAAAATCAAACCGCGGTTTATGAGTTGAGGAGTGTTGTTGATGATTTGGAGCTGATGAGGAATATGGGGGGGAAACCGCTTGCAGTTCTGCTTGATTTTTCAATGAATGAGGAAAGCGCGGATTCGCTGAAAGCGCTGAGGAAGGCCGGTTTTTCTGTCCTTGTGGTTGACCACCATCCTGTTGATGAAGTTGGTGACGTTGTGCTTATTTCTCCATGGCTTTATGGAGGGAATTCGGATTATTCAGCTGGTTTGCTTGCTGGAAAAATAGCTGAGAAGCTTAAGCAATTTGATGGTTTGGAGGAGCTTGAGAGAGTGTCGCTTGCGGGAGATAAAAGCAAATTGATAAAGCCAAGCGAGGAAGAGGAAAGAAAGGCGCTTGTGCTTGATTACATGGCTTCTGATTCATATTTTGCTGAGAGCCTTGAGATGTATTACTCAAATTTGAGAAATCCAAAAGCAGTTGACTCAATATACCAAAAAGCGATGAGGAGAATTGAGCGTGTTAAAAATGATGCTTTGAGGTATGCGAAGGTGAAGGAGCTGGGGAATGGGTTTAAGCTTGTGGTTGTTAGGTTAGATAAAGTTAAAAGCGGGGAGTTTCCTCCAAAAGGGAAGATATGCAACGAAGTTCTTAGCGAGTTTGGGAAGGAGGAGGTTCCTGTTGTTGTGATTGGGCATGATGAGAGGGCATTTCACTTCAGAGCAAATGGGAAGGCAAAGGAGGCTGGGTTCAATGCAAATTATATTATAAAGGAGTTGAAGGGTGAGATGAGCGAGATGATTGAGAGTGGGGGAGGGCATGATGTTGCTGCTGGTTTGAGAGCGAATGAGGGTTTTGAGAGGATGGTGCTTGAAGAGATAGTAAAAAAAATAGAAAGGATAAGTAATTAAATCTGATTTTTCAAAATAATTCCGAGGGGCCATAGTATAACTTGGCAGAACAACAGGCTCCAGTTCCTTTTGAGAAGGAGCGTTGTGACAGGTGTTATGACCGGCGGGATGATTTAGAATTGGAGCATTGATGAGGGATGATGTGCTTCACGAGACACCTGTTAGTGAGGGTTCAAATCCCTCTGGCCCCATTATTAAATATTAATAACCTCCTTATCATCACTATGCGGTATAAGTGGGTTGATGTTTACAGGGGAGCTGCGGTTCTTTTTATGTTAATTCTTCATTTTTTTGTGAATATTTTCCCTTCTCAACCAATCAATTTTCTTAATTACAGCGAGAGAGGAGTTATCTCAATAGGCGATATGGATGTTGCGATGTTTCTCTTCATCTCAGGAGTTTCAACGTATCTGATGGTTGCTGGAAAGAAGGATGAGGCAGTAAAAGGTGCGTTTGCAAGATACTTGAAAATATTCCTTATTGGTTTTTTGCTTGATGTAATTCTTGTAATCACATCCGGTTACATCTGGTGGGTGCTTGAAGCGATAGGTTTGTCAGGGATTATTGCCTTGTGTTTCATTTGTTTTCCAAATAAAATGAAAGTGCTTGCAATTATCATAATTGCAGTTTGCTACTCATACTTTGTTTCAATCCCATCAATCTACTCAGCTGCTTCCCTCTTTCCAAATGGCGGTTTTATCGGTTCCTTCTCGCTTAGCACAATTGTGCTGTTTGGTTACATGAGTGAAGAGGAATTTTTGAAAAAGAAAAATTCATCTTCTTTGATGAGGTGGGGAATGCTGCTGATGGCTGCAGGAGCAGTGCTGGCGAGCTTCATAACGTATGACAGAAACATTGCAACTCCGCCATTCATTTTCCTCTCTTCAGGTTTCTGCATGTTGCTGATGGTGTTTGTTCACTGGCTTGTTGAAGTGAGAGGAATAACTTTGAAGTTTCTTGAGGATTTTGGAAGGTCTGCTTTGCTTGTTTTCATTCTGAATTACCCAGTTCTGATACTCGCGGTGAATTCAGGAGTTTATCAAACTCTTAGCGTAGAAGAAGCAGCTCTTGTGAGCTCATTCCTCATACTACTTCTTGCGCTCATATCAAAATACCAGAAGTTTATGTAAGGTTGCTTTCAACCCAAACCCTTATCGTTTCCCTGTGTCTAACCCCCTCCAGCTTGCTCACAGCCCTTCCTTTCTTGAATAGCACTAGGGTGGGAGTTGTTTTTATTGAATACTTTTTAGTGAGTTTGGGGTTGTCCGCAACCTTGACGTAAGCCAACCTGAGTTTTTTCCTGTGCTTCCTTATAATTTCCCTGATGAAAGGAGCCATCGCACCGCTGTGGGCGCCCCAGAAAACAACCAGGGTGGGAGCCTTTGCGCTTACTTTCTTTTTGAAATTAGAATCCTTCAGTATAGGTTTTCCAATTCTCCCAGGTTTTGTTCCATAAAGTTTGAGTATGTGGGAGCTTTTGTTTCTAATCCTCCTTATCTCTTTCAAATCCTTAATCAGTTTAACAGCAAGGTAAGGGCATGCTTTCAGGCAGAGAAGGCATTCTGTGCATTTTGACTGGTCTATCTCTATTGTTCCCTCCTTCTTGTTGTGAATAATTGCATCGCTGGGGCATACTTCTACAATATCGCATATATCCTCCTTATCGCATATCTTTGGGTCTATGAAAACTGGCATACCAACAGCTCCAATAATATTTCAAAACTCAGCATATAAAATCCTTTCTGAATAATATTTATTATACACTGAGTAAAAGTGATTCAATGAAAAATAAGAAAAGCAATTTCTCCGAGTGGTTCACGGAAGTGATAAAGGAAGCGGAGCTGGCGGATATAAGGTATAATGTGAAGGGTTTTCTAGCGCACATGCCGTGGTCTGTGAGAACAATGAAAAACATGTACAGAATACTGGAGGAGGAGCTTGAGAAGAAAGGGCACGAACCAGTTTGGTTTCCTGCACTTGTTCCCGAGTCCTACTTCAAAAAAGAAGCGGAGCATGCAGAGGGTTTCTCTGCAGATGTTTTCTGGGTAACTGAGGGAGGGAGCGAGGGGGAGAAGCTTTCTGAGAGGCTTGCGTTAAGGCCTACTTCTGAAACTGCGATGTATTCAATGTTCTCATTATGGATAAGGACGTGGAGGGATTTGCCTTACAAGGTATATCAGAGCTGTCAGGTTTGGAGGTTTGAGGGTAAGTCAACAAGGCCGTTTATAAGGGGAAGGGAGTTCTACTGGACAGAAGCGCATGACGTGTTTGAAACGGAAAAGGAAGCTCTGAAGCAGGTTGAGGAGGATATGGAGATAACAAAAAATGTTCTGAGGGAGTTCTGCATTCCATTTATCTTCTTCAAAAGGCCGGAGCATGATAAGTTCAAGGGAGCCGTTCACACGTATGCGGCGGACAGCATAATGCCTGATGGAAAGATAATTCAGCTTCCCTCAACTCATTTTCTTGGGCAGAACTTCTCAAAAGCATTCAACATAAAGTTTGTTGATAAGGAAGGGAAGGAAAGGTATGCGTGGCAAACCTGCTACGGGCCTGCGGTTTGGAGAATTTTTGGCGCGTTGGTTGCGATTCATGGGGATGATAAAGGGTTAATACTGCCGCCAGCGGTTGCTCCACTGCTTGCTGTGGTTATACCAATCTACTTCAAGGGAATGGATGAGAAGATTGTTGAGAGGTGTCGTGCTGTTGCTGAGCTGCTTGAAAGAAATGGAATAAGGGTGAAGGTTGATGAAAATCCTGAGCATACGCCTGGATGGAAGTATAACTACTGGGAGCTGAAGGGAGTGCCAGTGAGAATTGAGGTTGGGCCGAAGGATGTTGAGAAGAAGCAGGTTGTTGTTGTGAGGAGGGATAGTGGGGAGAAGGTGACCGTTAAGGAAAGTGAGGTTGTTGAGAGAGTTAAAAAACTTCTTGAGGAGATTCAGAAAAATATTGCGGAGAGAGCGGAAAGGTTTTTCAAATCGCATATTTTTGAGGCAGGCAGCATGAATGAGTTGAAGAAAATACTTGAGAGCAAGGGAGGTTTGGTTAAAGTTTTGTGGTGTGGCTCTGTTGAGTGCGCTGATTATATAAAAGCTGAAACAGCTGGCGGAGCGATAAGGGGAAGCCCTCTTGGGGAGAAAGAGAAAGCAACAGGTAACTGCATCTGGTGTGGGAAGAAGGCAAGCCAGGTTGTTTACGTGGGGAAAGCATATTAAATTAAAAAATTCAAATTCTGTAAAGCAGCCCCGTCATCTAGAGGCCAAGGATAGCGGGCTTTGGACCCGCTCACGTCGGTTCGAATCCGACCGGGGCTATTGGTGAAAAGATGAGATACCTGAAGTTGACTGCTTTGGAAGTTGAAAAAATGTGCGATAGGTTGGCTGAAAAAGTAAAAGAGAAGTTCAAACCGGATTGTATAGTTGGTGTTGGCAGAGGAGGATGGGTGCCTGCGGTTTATCTAAGTGATAGATTGGGAGTGAAGAAGTTATATGGGGTTAAAGTTGATTTTTACGAGGGCGAGAGGAGGGGAAGGAAGCCAGTGGTGAGCCAGAAGTTACCTATAAATAAAATAAAGGGGAAGGTGCTTGTTGTTGATGATGTTGCGGATACTGGAGAGACTTTGATTGTTGTGAAAAAAATGCTTGAGAATGCAAAGGAGGTTAAGACGGCAACGCTTCATTACAAACCACATTCAAAAGTAAAACCTGATTTTTTTGTTCAGAAAACGAAGAGGTGGATAATCTATCCATATCAAACTTGTGAGATGGGAAGATGAGGTTTGCGGTGATTGGCGGGAGTGGTTTTGAAAGTTTAAAAATAAATGCATTTTTCATCCCCAGGCATGGGAGGAAGCACACAATTCCACCGCATTTGATAAACCACAGAAAAAATATTGGAAGATGTAAATCAAGAGGATGCGAAGCTGTTTTATCAACCGCCTCTGTTGGAATAATAGAAAAATACCGCCCAGGCGAGTTAATCGTGCTGAGGGATTTTATAGCATTCTGCTCAGAGATGCCAACAATTTTCAACAGAAAAGCGGGCGATTTCAACGAAGTTCATAAGGATTTTGGCAATCCGTTCCCACTTGCGGATAAGATAATTGAAGCTGCGGAGAGGGTGGGGGTGAAAGTGAGGGATGGAGGGGTAATTGCGCATACAAGAGGACCGCGTCTGGAAACAAAAGCAGAGATAGAGGCGCTGAGGAGAATGGGGGCGGATGTTGTTGGCATGACGTGCGTTCCGGAAGCAATTCTGGCAAGGGAGATGGGGCTGCTGTACGGTTGCTTGGCAGTTGGGTGCAATTATGCTTGTGGGGTTGGAGGAAAAGAAATAAAGTTTGAGGAAGTTGTGAAAGTTGCTGAGAGCAAAAGAAGCGAAGTGGCAAGAGTTTTCAATGAAGTTATAAAACAATAGAAACTTAAATTCCGCCATTCATATTATTTCAGTGATGATACGAGGTATTCCTGATAGCTCCAAGCTAGATGAAGAGAAGAGGGTAAGCTGATGTAACCATGGTTACATACTAAAAAACTCGCAAGGTTAATAAATAATAACACTTAAACATACTTTTATGAGAAAACTCCTCCTGTTGTTAATCTGCCTTCTTTTCCTAGGCTGCGTCTCCTACAAACCACCTGAGGAAAAACCACCGGCAAACGAAACAGTGCAACCTCCCGTTGAAATTGCATGCGAGGATATAACAAACAAAGATGAAGCTGACAGATGTTACTACAACAACGCAATTATGAAAAACAACCTAACCGCATGCTCCTTCATTTTTTCAGATTCATTAAGAGATAACTGCAACTTAAGATTTGCAATACAGCTTAATGACTCAACGCTGTGCATGAGAATAATTAAAGATGAAACAAGGGACAACTGCTACCACACGCTTGCGCCAGTGATGGGAATTGCAACGTGCAACAAAATTGAGAATCAAACTTTAAGGAAGCAGTGCCGTCTTGAGCTTGGGGATGACACAGTGCTGTGCGAGGAGTTAACCGATGAATTTAACTTTTCTCTCTGTATGGCAAAAGCAAGGGACAACCCATCAACCTGCTCTGAAATAAAAAACAGCTCGCTTGTTGATTCATGCTATTTTGAATATGCAAAAAGCAAAGATGATTACTCAGCCTGCAATCTCCTTTCTTCCTCCGGTGTGAGGGATGAGTGCTTCCAGCACTTCGCAACCCTTCACTCCAACTCCTCTCTCTGCAGATACATTTCATTCAACTATACAAAGTATCTGTGTTTAACAAAAATCACCGGCAACTCCTCCCTCTGTAACGAGCTTCCAGACTATTTACAAAGGGACTCGTGCATTGAAGTTTTTGCAACAGATAAACTCAATCATTCGCTCTGTCAGGAGATAAGCACAAATTTCTACAAGGATAGATGCTATACCAACATTGCAGTGAAAACTCTGAACCCCAACATCTGTTCGTATATAATTTGCTATGAATGCATAACAGACAGGGATAACTGCTACCACACGCTTGCCAATGTCACCTTGAACATCTCGCTCTGCAGCAAAATTTCAGATCCATTCAGGAAAGATACGTGCAACTTAGACATTGCAAAGAAAGCACGCAACCCATCCTTCTGCTCAGCGATAGAAAATACCTACACGAGAAACACTTGCTACTCATCAATAATATACAACGAAAAATATGACGTTTCTGCTTGCGATACCATCATTCACCAGAACTGGAAGGATGAGTGCTACAAGCAGCTTGCCATCACAACCGGCAACTCAACAATATGTGATAAGATAACCGACTCATTTGTGAAAAACAGCTGTAAGAAATCACTCTGAAACTTCCTCCTCCCCCTTCAACCCCTCAAAATCCTCAGGCTTCAGCTCAAGCTCCTCCCCCTTCATCTTCTTAATTTCTCTTGCAATTAAGTAGAAAATCAGCGCAAGAGACTTCCTGCCCTTATTGTTACAAGGAACTATCCAATCAACGAATTTTGTTGAGTTATCCGTATCGCACAACCCAATTGTTGGTATGCCCATCTTGTTTGCCTCTTTCAAAGCCTGCCTTTCATTTTTGGGATCGCATATGAAAAGCAGCTTCGGCTCGCAGTAATCCTCCCTTGCGGGGTTTGTCAGCATTCCAGGCACAAACCTTCCCTCAACAACTCTGCACCCAACAACCTCGCAGAACTTCTTCGCAGAGCTGCTTGCATACAACCTTGAAGCAACAACAACCACATCCTCAGGTTTATAATGAGAGATGAACTTCGCAGCAACTCTCAACCTCTCATCCACTTTCTTCAAATCAAGCACATATAACCTATCCTGCCTTGCCTTGTAGATGAACTGATTCATATCCGGCGTCTTTATCTTGGTTCCTATATGAATGCCCGCTTCTAAGTATTTTTCCTGTTGAATCAAAAGTTCAGTCATAACAACACCTCTTAACAAAATGGGGCCGCCGAGATTTGAATTCCCATCCAACCTGAGAAATTCAAGTTGCTTCTCGGGTCGCCGGCACCCCATTCCGGCAGAATTTTTCATTCTGTAGCCGGAAGCATTGCCAGGCTAGCACACGGCCCCGTCAACCTAATCCCTTCCGTACTTTATCACTTCATCTACCAAATCCACATGGCTCAGGAACATTCTTCTGCAGCAATATCTTTTGAACCCAAGCTTATCCAAAACCTTATCCGGCTTCTCACCTTCCTTCACCTTTTTAACATACTCATCATACTTGTGAGCAATCACCGCTCCACACGTAAAACACCTTACTGGAATCATCATACAATCACCTATAAGATTTTTGGAACCTCGCCCTTGCTTTCGGCCCTTTATACTTCTTCGGCTCCACCCTTCTCACATCCTCCAGAAGCATAAACCTATCCCTCTCCTGCATCCTTTCCTTCAGCTCAGCATCACCTGTGAACTCCACTATACCTCTTGCAATTGCAGTCCTCGCAGCCTCCGCCTGCCCCATCACTCCCCCTCCAGCTACATTCACCATCACATCCAACCCCTTTGCTTTCTCACCAGCCAGAAGAATTGGCTCCATTATAATATTTTTAACATATCTATTCTGAATTGCATCAACAGAAACCCTATTCACTCGTACCACTCCCTTCCCTTCTTTAACATACGCCCTTGCAATGCTACTCTTCCTCTTACCTCTTGCCACAACTACCTTCACTTTCTTCTCAGCAGGCTTCTCCTTCTTCCTCGCAACTTTTCTCTTAACAGCTCTCTTCATTCAAACACCCTATAACCTAATCTCTCACAAACTTCCTTAACACTGTAATACCTTCCCTTCACTCCTCTGCAGCTTGCTTCAGAAAGGTTCACCCTCTCAGCTCCTTTGAACTCCTCAGGCTCGCCAATATACACCCTCAGTTTTTTGAAAGCATCTCGCCCCCTTGAGCTTTTGAAAGGAAGCATCCCCCTTATAGCTCTCTTCACAAACAAATCCGGCCTTCTTGGAGTTTTCGCTGAGTGCTCCGGATTCGCTTTATCCTTCCTCTCCATTCTCTTTCTGTATTTACGCACAATCTCATTCAAGCTTCCAGCTATTGCCACTTTCTCAGCATTGAGAATAACAACCTCCTCCCCTTTTAACAAATACTTGGCAACTCTCGCCCCCATCCTTCCCAAAGATAAATCCGTTCCATCTATCACTTTCATCTTTTCACTCCATCAACACAACACCGCTTCCTTTTGGGTTCCTCTCAACTGCCTCCTCAATGCTTATGCAGCTTCCCCCAGCTTTCCTTATTTTTTCCACAGCGCTTGCTGAAAAACTGTGCGCTGCAACAGTCACTGCATGGTTAATTGAACCACTCCCAAGCACCTTACCAGGCACAACAATCATGTCTCCTTGCTTCGTGCATCTGTTTATTTTATGAACATTCACCTCACTCCTTCTTCTAGCCGGCTTGCTCAACCTTTCTGCAACTCTCCTCCACACCGCTGCTTTATTCTCAACTGCTTTCTTCTTCAGAGTATCTATGAGTTGAATTGTTTTTCTGCTTTCCGGACCTCTTTTCATTCAATCACCAAAAATGCGGGGGATGGGATTTTTGGGCAACCTCTCGGTTTGAACCCACGCAGCCACTAAAGGCACAGGAGCCTCAGTCCTGCGCATTTGACCTGACTCTGCCACCCCCGCATCACACCTCCTTGAGCTGGCTCTCCAGCTCCTCGCACTTCTCCAGCAACTTCTCAGCAGCTTTCATCAAAATTTCTTTTGCGCTCATCTGTCCAAACGATTCAACTCTGAACTTGAAGTTTCTTTCATCACCTTTCTCATAACCATAAGAGATTAAACCTGCTTGAAACTTCGCATGCTCCGCCCCTGTTCCCAACCTTGCTTTTGCCTCAAGCCTTACCCTCCCTTCCTCCCCAAGCTTTATTATTGGTATATTATCATAAACGCACTTAACTTTTGGGTTTGAGCTCTTCAACTCTTTTGAGTAAACAACTTTCGGTCCAGCAGAATCAAGAGTGAAAAGCACCTCCTCATCACTCTTGTGCTTACCCTCACTTGTTAGCGGAATCAATCCAAGTCTGTTTGCTATGTACTCATCAAAAATTGATGAGGTGTTCTCATAAAACGTCACTGTGTCTATTGCAAACACTGGAACCTGCGACATGCCAATTCTCCTGATTGCATTTGCAAATGCAACTGTCGCATCCTTCAGCAAAAACTCCATTTCATTTTCTTTTGAGTGAATAACCTCAATTTTCAAGCAACCACCCTAAACTCTCCTCCCTCTCCTCCCGCCAGGCCGTTTTGTGGTATCCGTTGGAATTGGCGTCACATCCTCTATTCTCCCAATTCTCAACCCAGACCTTGCAAGTGCTCTCACAACTGCCTGCGCACCTGGGCCAGGAGTTTTATTCCCATGCCCTCCAGGAGCCCTTATTTTAATATGAACACCCGTTATCCCTCTCTCCTTTGCTTTGCTTGCAGCTCTGAATGCAGCCTGCATAGCAGCATAAGGAGAACCCTCCTCTCTATCTGCTTTCACTATCATCCCTCCACTGCCAACTGCAATCGTCTCAGCACCACTTATATCGGTTATTGTTATTATTGTATCGTTTTTTGAGGAGTAAATGTGAGCAACTCCCCACAACTCTCTTCTTCTTTTCTTCTCTTCCTCTTCAGCTTTCTCCACCAACCTTCTCACCCTCCACATTCTTTTTCACGGCAATTGGTATAAAATCAACTCCCTTGTAATACCCAATTTTATCCTCCTCATCAATTGGAACAAGGTAGCTTGGCGCAGAAACTTTTCTGCCATTCACCGCAATATGCCCATGCGCGATGAGCTGCCTGCTCTGTTTTATACTTCTCGCAAGCCCTTTCTTAAACACCCTTGTCTGCAACCTTCTCTCAAGCACATCCCTTATTGTAAGAGAAAGCAAATCCTCCAGAGTTGTTTCCGGCTTTGCCATGCCCAACCTCACCACTCTTTTCAGCAGAGGCTCCCCAAGCTTCCTTCCCTCATCCCCCATAGAAAGCAATCTTCTTGCTTCCCTCCTTATTTTCTTCAGCTCCATCTGCATCACTCTCAACTCTCTCATGTTTTTCAAGCCAAACTCCTCAAGCAGTTTATTCTCCTCCTCAATTCTAGCTTTATCCCAGGCTTTTCTTGGCGACTCATACTTTCTTTTCAACTTTCTTGGGTCTCCCATAACTCATCACTCCTTCTTCTCCTCTTTCTTCTCTTCTCCTGCCTTTGCTTCCTTCATCTTTGCAAGCATAGCTTTTCTCAGCACACCAACAGTCATGCCAGTCCTTCCAGTTGTCCTCGTCCTCTGCCCCCTCACCTTCTGCCCATATGCGTGTCTAAACCCTTTCCACGTATTCAACTCCTTCATTTTAGTTACATCCTGCTTAACCCTAAAAGCAAGCTCGCTTCCAACAAGGTGAACGCTCTGATCTGTTTCCCAATCGCGCTGCCTGTTCAGCAACCTCTCAGGAACTCCATACTTCGCTGGGTTGCTGATTATATCGCTGAGTTTATCAACCTGCTCCTCGCTCAACTCCCCAATCATAACATCTTTCGGAACTCCCAGCTTGGAGGAAACAACTTTCGTCAGCACCATGCTCAGCGTCACCCCTATCCCTTTAATCTGCATAAGTGCTTTGCGCAGTTTCGTCTCACCCTTTATATCCCTGCCAGCTATTCTTACAACTCCCCTTATCTCCCGCTTCATCTCTCCAGATTCCTCAACCTTTTTCTTTGCCATACAATCACTTTAGCGCCGGGGATGGGATTTGAACCCATAAGGCCCGTGAAGGCCATACGCTTGCCGGGATGCTCTCCAGGCGTACACGTTGACCAGATTCCGTCACCCCGGCATCACCAGCATTTTGGATACGTTCCCTTTTTCATCATCACCCTCTTCGGTTTTACAACAACTCCCTTCTCCATCTCATACATTTCCTGCGAGCTCACCTCAGCGACACCTATCGCAACGAGCTCATCTTTCAAGCTCATCAACGCAACTGCATCACCAGCAACAATCCCCTCCTCAACTTTTGCAACTCCCGGTGCTGCAAGCACAGCACCAGAGCAAACCGATTCGACTGCTGAATCCCTCAGCCAAACCTTTTTCAAATCCAATGCTTTTTCAACAGGATGAATAACTCTCCTCATCTCCCTCTCATCCCCTTTTTCATTCCACAGCCAGAAAGCATCCTTCACCTCCTGCAGAGTTGAAAGCTGGCTCTCCTCAATCCCCCCAACTTTTGTCCTTCTCAGCTCAAGCATATTAGCTCCGCATCCTAACTCCTTTCCAATGTCAAAGCAGAGCTTTCTTATATACGTCCCAGCCTCGCATCCAACTCTAAAGAGGACTTCTCTGCCATTAAATTCTAAAGCTTCAAGATAATAAACTTTTCTCTTCCTCAACACCCTTCTCACAGCTGACTTAACGGGTGGAATCTGCTCAACTTCGCCAGTGAACTTCCTGAACATATTCACGACTTCCTCCTCCCCAACCTCGCGATGGAACTTTATTATACCAACATACTCTTTTGAACCTTTCAGCATAAAACCCATCACCCTTGTAGCTCTGTTCAAACCAACTGGGAGCACTCCGCTTACATTTGGGTCAAGAGTGCCAGAATGCCCTGCTTTTGATGCGTTCAGCATTTTTCTAACCCACGCAGTCACCTCGTGGCTTGACGGCCCCTGGGGTTTATCAATGAACACCACTCCTGACTCCACAAGCTCCTCAACGCTCCTCTCTTCAGGGCGCTTTCCAAAACTTTCATCAGTTTCCTCTTCAAATTTCACCAGCATCTCATCCACTCTCAAGCATTTTTCTTACTTCCTCATCCGTTCCCTTCACCTCAATTTTCTCACCAAGCGGTTCCAAGTGCCTCACATTGCACTTCCTCCTCTTCTTCCTGCCAGCACAGATAACTTCAACATACCTTGCATCAACCAAATTAACAACAACGCATTTCTTCCCAGCATCCCTTCCCCTGTTTTTCATGCAGACACTTCCAACTCCGATGGCTGCCATTCCATCACCTCCTCAATGCGCGCTTTGCCTCAGCAGCCTTAATTATGATATCCGCTATCTGCTGGGGGTTGAACACATCTGAGTTTATCTCCAAATCAAATATGCTGTGGTCAGTTATATCAATTCCATAATAACGCTTATACCTCCTTATATTATCCCTGTCCCTCTTCCTTATATGCGCAAGCGCTTCCCTGAAACTCATCTTATCCCTCTTCGCAACCCTCCTCGCCCTCTCCTTCTCGCTCACATTCAGCCAAACTCTCAAATCAGCATTCTTCACCATCCAAGGACCCAACCACGTCATAACAACGCAATTCCCTTTCTTCGCCCTCTTGACTACCTCTCTATCAAGCTTTCTGTCGTAGCTCTCATCTCTTCCTGCCTCCCTCTGAATTTTCATCAGCTCCTTACCCTCCTTTTCTGCCTCATCTTTAAAAGAAAGCTTAACTTCCTTCAAATTAAGTTTTTTAGCAACTATCTCACCAACCGTATTCTTCCCAGAGCCAGCCAAACCAGAGATGCATATTATCATTTCACCACCTTCACAAACTTCCTCTTCCTCACCTCAATATCCTCAAGCTTTATGTGATTTGCTTTAACTTTCCCAGCAAGCTTCAGCACTTCAAAAGAGCATTTAGCGCATAGCACTCCGCCAAACTTTCTGCTTGGTTTTTTCTTGCTTTTCGCACCTTCTCCGTATATCAGTTTAACTCCACACAAAGCACACCTTCCTCCTCTGCTTCTCTTCCTCTCAAACCTGGTTGAAACTCCTTTTGGCGTTCTTCTTATAATTTTTCTAACTGATTTTGACCTAAACCTTGGCAGCATCCTTCCCCCTCTTGCTCTTTCTTTCAATTATCGCCTGTATCAGCAAACCTGAAAAGAATGAACATAACACGAACCATCCAAAAGGCCCAAACTCATCCCTCCAGTTTGGAAAATTCTCCAAGTTCTGTATAAAAATTGGGAGGGAAAATGGAAACTTTATCACAAAATTTGGAAAGAGTGTTTTCACAAAGTAGCTCACCAGCAAAAATATGGGTATCACAACGAAAAGCGATTTGAACTGAAGCATCATACTTTCGTTCATCAGTGCTGGTATTTTCTTCTGCTCTTCTTCTGCTTCCCTCCTCCCAGCCTCTGTGCTGTAATCAATTTTCCTAAGCTTTACGCTTATTCTATTCATCTCCTCCTGAATCTCCCTCACCCTCTTCCTGGTGCCTAGAACTCTCATTATATGCATCGAAACTACCGTATAAACCAGCGCAGTTAACGATATTGCAAAGAAAGCAACTGTTGAATCATCCATTACCTCTCACCTACGCTTTTGATTATCTCACCAAGCTTCCCCGCTGCCTCCTCAAGCTTTCCATCAGCGTTAACTATAATGCTAACATCCGCACCGCTGAGAACCGAGTAAGCGCACAGATACGCAGTGTTAACCGCAAGGTCTGCTTCTATTTCAGCAACACCCACAACATCCCTCTTTCTGCTTTTATCCCTCTTCCTCCTTCCAAGAATATCCTTCGGAGGTGCGCTTACAAAAACCAAATAATCAACTTTCAACTTTCTCAACTGCTCATACGGCAAGCCTGGCATGTAACCAAGTGGAGTGCGCACAGAGCAGTGAGTATCCAGTATTACCCTTCCGCTCATCCCAGCAAGCTTATCCCCCACCATACCCTGAATTCTCCTCTGCTTCTCCGCAGGCAACTTCCTCATCTCATCCCTATCCTTAACCAACCCTTCCTTGCTCGCAATCTCAAACATCAAATCCCCGTAATTCACAACTCTCCAACCCTTTATTCCCTCCATTGCTTTTTGAAGAACGGTTGTTTTCCCAGCACCGGGCAAACCCATCACAACTATCATACAACCACCATCAGCTAACAAACTTTTTAATAGCAGGGTACATCTCAAGCATCTGCTCCCTCTTCATTATTTCATACATATTATTCAGTATACTCACTGTGAGCAGTATACCAGTCCCAGTTCCAAGTGCTCCAGTCAAATCAGCGAATGCTGCAAGCAAGCCAACAAAAATGCTTCCAAGTATTGTTATCATTGGTATGTACTTATCAAGAACCTTCTCAACAACTCTTGGGTCTCTTCTGAAGCCAGGAACGTGCAAACCCGCTTCCTTCAACTGCTCCGCAATATCTCTGGCACCCATACCAGTTGTCTCTATCCAGAACTTACCAAATATAACGCACAGCACAACCATGCTTATCACGTAAGTTATGACGTGAACGAATTCAGGTATATGGAAGAACTGGGTTGAGGAGCTGAGCAGGTAACCAACATACGTTGGGTAGCCAACGCTGATTGGGCTTGGAAAGCTTGGTGTTATGAGGTAAAGCAAACCATCCACCAATCTTCCGTTGCTGTCAACAACGCAAAGGAATGGAATCAGATTCACTCCTCCAATATAAAGTGAACTGTTGCCAACCGCCCTTGCAATCAACTGGAAGTTCATCATAAGCGCAGCTGCAAGAATCACTGGAACGTTTGAGACGTATAAAAATTTAATTGGGTATCTCCCGCCAACCCCCCTTATCCTCTCAAAAACAAGAGGAATTTCCACCCTCATTCCCTCCGCGTATGAGCTTGCAAGAAAAACTATGAAGGAGAAAACGAGTGGCAGCATTGCAAGTATTGCGTACGGAACTGCATTCGCTCCTCCTTCTGCAAGATGGCTCATTGCAGTTGGGACAAGCACCCCGAAAGTTCCTTGAACCACTGCAAGGGAAACACCAGCAGCTATGAACAAACTTATCCCAGAACCAATTCCATACTTCGCAACAATCTCATCCAAATAAAGCAGTATAATTGAACCAAGCGCAAGCTGGAGTATCACAAGCACCTCTGTTAAAAACAAACTTCCAAAGAGAGGAGTGACGTTTTCAGCAGGAACGCCTGCTCCCATAACCGGAACTGCTTTCGCATAAACATACACGCCTGCCTCAAAGAATGCGAGCAGTATCGCAAGAAGCTTCTGGGTTCCCTGGAAAAGCTTCTTCTGCTCCGGATCATTCAAATCCATCTCAATTATCTTTGAACCAACAAAGAGCTGAAGGAATATTGAAGCGAGCACAATCGGCCCTATGCCAGCAGTTATCAAACTTCCTGTTCTGCTTGCAGTTATCATCTGCACAAACCCAAAGCTCTCCTGAATTGGGTATCTCCCAATTGGGTAGATGTGATACATAACAAAGAATATCACAAGCACCGCAGCCGTCCAGTAAACCTTCTCCCTAAGAGGAGGAGCCCTGTCAGGGTTTCTTATTTCAGGAAGAATTTCGGTGAATGGTTTAAGAAACTCCAGCGCCATTATACCACTCCAGCATCACCGCCAAAGCTCTTTATTTTGCCAGCAGCTGACTTTGAAAATGCGCTTGCCTTCACAATTGCCGGAAAATCAAGCTTCCCAGCGCCAAGCACCTTATACCCTTTCAGCTCAACAATGAACCTGCCTGACTGCTCCTTGCCGAACTTTCCATTTAAAATCATTTTATTTATCTCATGAAGGTTTATCTCCCTCAACTTCCTTCTCCTTGGTGGGATGAAACCGCTCCTCCCAAAATGCTCAGGTTCATATTTCACCATATACGTCCATCTGTGCTTGTGGGAGCCAGCATAACCCTTCCCCCCTCTGCTTCCCTTTCCCCTTCTATTTTTTATATTTCCGGCTCCCCAGCTCCTTGAACCAAGGTATTTTCTGCTTCTCTTCTTATGCCTTCTAACCATTCTCACACCATCCTTCTCAAAAGTTCATTTATCTTTTCCCCTCTATACCCCAATGCTCCCTCAGGGTATGGTTTTTTAATATGCCTATGCCCTCCTCTTGGCGGATGCAGTCTGAAAACTTCCTTAATTCCAACTGCTTCAAGCTCGCATTCAAAACTACAGAACTTCTCAGCAAACTTTTCAAATGACTCAAAACCAGATTTTTTCATCTCCTCCTCATCCACTCTTTTTCTTCCAATTCTCCCCCTCTTCTTAACCATAAGCGCAAACGTTGGAGCATCTATCTCACCCCACGTAACGTAATTTGAGCATTTCTCAACCATCCCCATTTTTTGAGGTGAATCATCAACTATCACGCAGTGGTTAACCCTCGTCAGCTTCAGCTTCTCCAGCGTATCCTCAACCTTCTCCCTCACTCCAACTCTCCCTCTCACTCTAACTACCGCTATTCTTTTCATCCTTCTCTCCTCCAAGCAGCACATCCCACTCCTGGTGGAATTTCATTCTGTTCAAGCTGTCAAGCGCATCATACGTTGCCATTGCTGTATTGTAAACGCTCCTTGTTCTCCCTCTCGCAAACCCCCAGCTGTCCTTCACGCCAGCCATGCTGAGCACCTTCCTCACAACTTCGTGGGCAGCTATCCCAACTCCTCTTGGAGCAGGCTTCAATGTAACTATAACTCCGCCGTTTTTACCAACAACTTTTATCGGTATGGTGTGCTTCTGCTTGCAACCGCACTCCCAAGAACCACATCCCAAAGGAACAGTTATCACATTCCTCTTTGCAGCTCTCACAGCAGTCTCAATTGCAGGTTTCGCTTCCTCAGCTTTCCCAGAGCCAACTCCAATATGCCCTTGCCCATCCCCAACAACCACAATCGCTCTGAACTGCGTCTTCCTCCCATTATCACTCATTCTCTGCGTCATTGAAATGTCGAGAACCTCCTCCTTAATATTTGGAAGAAGCGCATCAACAATCTCCTCCTCAACAATTGGCTTCCCCATCTCAAATATCTGCTCAATTGACGTTATCTCCTTATTCTTAACCTTTCTCCCAATTTCCGTTTTTGGGTTCCATTCATCAATGTTGAACTTCTCCTCCTCAACCATCACCGACCACCTTTTGCTATCTGCTCCTTAACTCTGTCAAACACCTCCGGAATTTTCTCCGGTGCAAAGTTTGCTTTCAGGTATGCTGAAAACAACTTCTCATACTCCGGCTTTCCCTTCAAACTCTCTGCGTATTTTGCAATATGCTCCCCCCTTATTCTGCTCCAATCAACCATCCCATCATCAAACTTCGTTTTCACTCCAGCGTCAATTGCTCCTTTCGCAGCAGCGAAAACAAGCGCTCCTTTTGAAGGAGTTGCAAGCCCGATGTCAAGCACGAATTCTCCCACTCCTTTCTCCCTCGCCTTTTTCCCAGCAAGCATTCCCGTGAGGTATGCTGTGGGAGTGTTGCATCTGCTCTGCCATCCCATTCCTTCAAGCTCCTTTGAGCTTGCTGAAGCAACCGTAACATCTCCTTTTTCAGAGTAGTTTATAAACTGAACAATAACGTTTCTGTTGCTCCTCCTCACAACCATCCTCGTCTTTCCAGATTTGAGCAACTTCATTCGTTTTCCGTAGTTTGTCAGGTTCTTCCTTCTCCTTCTGAATGCAACAACATACGTTGGTCCTGTTGCCTTTCCCATATCACTTCACCCATCCCGCATTTTTCAGGTGAGCCAGCAAACTCGCCCTGCTCTTGAAAGCTCCTCCCTTCACCATTTTGTAAACTTTTCTGTAAACATCCTTCTGAAGTTTCTTCTCAAGCGCAAGCTCTTTAAGCAGCATTCTTTGAGCCCTCACTCTACTCATCCAAACTTTCTTCTTTGGAATACGAGCATACAAGCCTCCCTTCCTGCTTCCCACCCCCCTTCTCCTCCCAGCTTTCTTTTTCTCATGCTTCACTCTGCTCCTCCCTCTCCCAACTCCTTTCTTCCTCACCGCATACACAACTCCCTGCGATATCAAGCCACGCACATCATCCCTTGTAAGCGCTTCCTCCGCTTTCTTCAAATTTTCAGGGTTTATTCTAACTCTGCTCTCTCCAACACCAAGCAGCTCAGCAGCAATTCTTTTCACAGTTCTAACTCCCATTTTCTCACTCATTCAATACTCTTAACTTCATCTCCTTAGCCTTTCTAACAATCTCCTCCCTCTTTTTTCTCCCAACTCCTGAAGCAATCCTCACTGCCGCATCTTTCACCCTCTTCAACTCCTCAACGTTTCTCACAAGCACTTCCCTCATTCCACATGGATGAATGTGGCGCACCTCCCTTGGGTTTCTCCATCCAATCTCGGGCACCGCGCCAGCGCTCTTCAGCTTAATTCTCTTCTTATTATCCACTCCCCTTGGCTTCCTCCAACTATCCGAAATTCTCTTTCTATCCGTTCTTCCATAATTCTGCCTGAAAAACTTTGGATGCTTCTTTTTCATACGAATCACTCAACCAAATATATTCCATCCTGAAAAACTCTGCTGTCCTTGTTGCGTATGCACGTTGCAGAACAAATATTCGCGCATGTCTGCCCAACTGCTTCTTTATCCACTCCTGAAACAAATATCTCACTCCCTTTTACTTCAACTTTCGTATCCCCAACTATGCTTGCAACGCGCGGTTTTTTCTCACCGATGAAATTTTTTATAAGCACCTCCTTCCCCTTCACCTCAACGTTAATCGGGAAGTGTGAGTGAACTACCTGAAGCTTGCGCGTGAAACCCTCACTAACTCCCTGAAACATATTCTTTAAATGCGATTCAATTGTTCTTTCAAGCATCGCTCCCCCATCCCCTCCAAAAACTTCAATTGCATTCCCCTTCCTCTCAATCCTCAAACCTCTTCCGCTGAAGCTCTTCTGCAAAGCTCCCTTCTTTCCTTTAACAGAAACTGTGTTTCCTCTTACATCCACTTCAACTTCCGCAGGTATCTCAATCATGCAACCACTTCAGTAAACATACGCCACAAGCCTTCCCCCAATTCCCTTCTCCCTTGCTTCTTTATTTGTCATAAGCCCCTGGGGAGTTGAAACTATCAGCATTCCAAACTCCGGTCCCGGTATATACCTCTGCTCCCACTTCGCCCATTCATCCTTTCTCACCGCAAACCTTGGTTTTATCACCTTGCAGTCATTTATCCTTCCCATCAGCTGCACTGTGAAAGAACCCGACTTGCCGTCATCAATATACTCAAACTCCCCCACGTATCTATTTTTTTGAAGAATCATCAACACTTCCTTTATCAGTTTTGAAGCAGGTTTTATTGTGCATTTTGCTCTTCCCAGCATCTCATGCGTTTTTATTGTGTTAAGCGCATCCGCAAGCGGGTCGTTTGTCATCACATCACCTAAAACTTCCTGAAACCAATACTCTCACCAATCTCCCGGAAACATCTCCTGCATATATACAACCTATACTTCCTTATCACTCCCCTAGCATTTCCGCAGAACTTGCACTTCCTCAAACCCTTCCCCTTAAACTTCAACTTCAGTCTTTTCTCCTCAGAAACTTTTTTCTTACCCATAGCTCACACCACTTCAACTCCCAACTTCTCCTTTGCAAACGTCATTCCCTCCTCCCTTGTTATTCTGTGCCTCCCCCCAATTTTGCTTTTTCCTCTCCTTCTCTCCTCAACCCTCCATCCCTTTCTTTTCAAAGTGACGCACACATCAAACCCCACAATCCCAAGCTTTGGGTCGTACTTTGCACCGGGAAAATCAATGTACTCCTTAACGCCAAATGAAAAGTTACCGTGCTCATCAAAACAGTTTGAGCTTATTTTTTTATCAACTGCGTCAAGCGCCTTCATCAAAAACTCCTCAGCCTCCTTTCCTCTCAGCGTAACCTTAACTCCTATCGGATCACCCTTCTTTATCTTGAAAGTTGGGTTTCTCACCCTTGCAAGCGTTTTCACAGCTTGCCTTCCAGCAAGGTTTGTTAACAGAGCTAAGCATCTCTCCAGCTTCTCCCCTCCCTCTCCAACTCCTATGTTTGCAGTGACTTTCTCAATTTTTATCTCTCTCATTTGAACACCTGAGCTTCATCCCCTACAACGAAAACATAATCCCTAACTGTTATGAAACTCTCTTCACCTGAACGCAGCTTTGCCTCTGCTTTCTTTGCACCAGTTTTATGATAAAGCTCCTCAACAACAGCAACCTCGCCGGCATGAATCCCTTTCGTTATCAAGCAAACTGCATTCGGCTCAAGCTTCATAACAGACAGAATCTGCTGTTTTGGAATTGCAAGCTTCACCGTGTCGCCAACTCTCAGCTCCCTGCCATCAGTGATTGTCCTCCCATCATGGAAAGATATCTGGGTTGCACCTTTCTTCACAGTTCTCTTCCCCTCCACTCTGCATAATTTAAATTTCACTCTCTCATCCTTCACCTCAAACAGCTTGAATCTCCCCTTTCTGTCAACTCCAACCCAGTAGTTTTTATTCATCTTTGGTATGCTCACCACATCCATCAAGCCAACAGGAAACTTCCTATCGCGCACAACTCTTCCATCAACAAGCACATTCCCCTCCGTCAGCACTCTCTTAACCTCTCTCTCCGAGTCAGCAACGTGCATAATATCCCTTAGCACAACTCCCAACGCAACCGCATCCTCAATTCTGTGCGGACCTGGTGATGGTTTCACAACCCACACCTTCCCCTTCCTTGCTACCGGAACATACCTTGGCGATGCAATTCTTTTCATATGAGATGAGCCACCTTTCTTTGCCATTTAACCTACCCCTCCAACTCCATGTTTATTCAGCGCAGCGCTTCTTTTTTTATCAGACAAATCAACCTCAACAATCATCAGCTTTGATGGGTGAATTGGAACCTGTGACTCCCCTCCCTTCCCCCTCCTCCTCACCACTCCCTCAACATACACCTTGCAATCTCTCAAATCAACTCTCACAACTTTTCCAGTATGCCCTTTGAACTCACCCGCCATAACTTTCACTTTATCCCCCTTTCTCACCGGCAAGCTTCTCTTCTTTATCTTCAGCTTCTCCTTAACTTCCTTGCTGAGATGAACTGAAACAAACTGCCTCCTCGCATGCAGCGGCGCCTCTGCCCTTGCCTTCCTCTGCTTTCTAGGTTTTCTTGATTGAGTTAACGCCATCACACCACCGCACCGGCAACTCCGGCAATTTTCGGAAATCTCTCAATAACTTCCCTTGCAACCGCGCCTTTCACTTCAGTTGCTTTCGGCAAACCTGCCTCATCAATTAAGGCAACCGCATTATCCTCAAACTCCACCCTCATCCCACCTGCCCTTCTTATCGGCCTTTTCTGTCTTATCACAACAGCCCTCTCAATTTTTTTCTTCATCTCAGGCGCACCTTTCTTCACAGCAACAATCACCACATCCCCAACTCCAACAGAGGGATACCTTGTTCTTTTTGTATGAACCCCAAGCACCCCAATAATTTGAACCACCTTCGCTCCGCTGTTATCATCGCAAAGCACATACGAACCTATCGTCAACCCTCTCGGAACCTTGCTCTGCAACCCTTTCATTTTGAACCCCTCTTCACTATCTCAACAACGCTCCACGCTTTTGTTCTGCTGAGCTTTCTGCACTCAGCAATTTTCACAACGTCTCCCTCCTTAGCTCCAATGCAATCTGGGTTGTGCGCAGCTATCCTTGAATGCGTTCTTGCGAACCTCTCATACTTTGAAATATACTTTGTCAAAGGTCTTTCCACTACAACCGTTCTCTTTCCCTTATCGCTTACAACCACTCCCTGTAGAACTCCTCCCCTCAGCTTCACATTTCCATGCTTGAAACACTTTTTATCATTGCACTCAACCATCATTCCACCTTCCTAACATACTTCAAAAGTTTTTTTGGCCTATCCTCCGGGTTGTGCTGTATCAGTTTTCCATCAACATCAGCAAACTCGCCGTTTGGCAGATAGAATCTGAACATTGCAATCTTTTTTGGAATCACCTTTACATCTCTTCCCTTCTCAACCTCCAAAGTGTTTTTCGTTTCATTCACAACTCTCCCTCTCATCCCAGCAAGATTCTTGCAAGTGCTGCTCAAAACTTCCGCTTCCAAACCAATCAACTCGTGAATCAATATATTGTTTCTGTCTATCATCAAACCACATCTATACTGTCTTCAGCATAACCCATCTTCCCAAGCAACTCCTTAATTTTCTCTCTATGTTCCCCCTGCAACACAACCATCCCATCCTTTGAAGTTCCTCCGCACGCCAGCTTTCTCTTAAGCTCCTTTGCAATTTTCTCAAGCTCATTTTCATTCAACCCCTCAATCACTGTCACAAGCTTTCCAAATTTTTTCTTTGTGCTGTATACTTTTATTCTCCTCGCAGCTTCTCTCTCCAGGGCTTCGCACGCGCATATCTCTTTCGGAAGCCCACACTTGGGGCATATCTCTCCCATCTAACTCTCTCACCTCCTCAAATTTCAACTCCTTTCTCCTTGAGAACCGTCAACACCCTTGCAATACTCCTCCTTACCTCCCTTATCCTCCCAGGGTTTGTTGCCCTTCCCCCACCAGCAACGTGTCCTCTCTCAACTCTCAGCTCGTTTTTCAGCTCAGCTAGCTTGCTCTTCAACGCATCCACATCCATCTGCCTGAGCTCACTCGCTCTTAACACCGCCATCCTTCTCACTCTCCTCACTTGCCTCCTTTATAACCCTGGGAAGCTCAACAGGTTTTACCCCCTCCTTATCCGGAAAAACCGTTCCAGGAGGAACAATTCTCACAAGCACCCCAATTGCGCCAAACTTTGGATATGCAGTTACATGCGCGCTTCTCACCAACCTCGCTGGCTCCCCTGCTTTCGGTATGTAACCCGCTCCAACTCTAAGCGTTTTCGCCCTTGCTCCCTTTGCAGCAATCTTGCCGCTTGCAATTATCTCAGCTCCAAGCGCGCCAGCATCCATAATTGTTTTCAATGTGAAGTGCAGAAGCGCCCTCACATTCCCGCCCATCTCTATCGCCCTCACAACTCTCTTTGCAACCAATCTTGGCTCAAGATTTTCATTTGTAACTTCCGTAACACTTATCTGTGGATTCTCAATTCCAAAGTTCCTCTGTATTGCTTCAGTGAGCTCAGCAATTGTTCTTCCCTTCCTTCCAATAACCTTGCCTGGCTTTGTAACAGCAACGTTAATTCTTGTCACCATCGGCGTTCTCTGTATCTCCACCCCTGAGAAACCCGCTCTATCCAACTCTTTCTCAAGGTATCTTGCAAGCTTATACCTGCTTATTGAATCATCTATAAATTTTCTTTCAACTGCCATATCACTTCAACTCCTCAAGCACTACCTCAATTCTTGCAGTTTCATAATCCGACCTCATAGCTCTTCCCTTTGAAGCAATCCTTGGGTAAATATTCTGCTTATTCGCAGCAGCGTGCTTCACCACAAGCTTCTCCCCCAATCCTTTGTAACGCGCGTTTGCAACTGCATTTTTCAAAACTTCAAGAACAATTTCCGCGCTCTTCTTTGGGTATCTTCCCTTCTTACCTCCCAACTCCCTCCTATGCCCAAGCTTTTTATTGAACTTCCTGTAATGAATTGGAATTTTGCCAAGCCTCACTTCCTCAAGCAGTCTCACTGCTTCCGAAACTTCTTTTCCCCTTATACTACTACAAACCTGAGTCAAATCTTTGAATGATGC
The DNA here is from genome assembly GCA_038871515.1 of Candidatus Micrarchaeia archaeon. Lineage (GTDB taxonomy): Archaea > Micrarchaeota > Micrarchaeia > Burarchaeales > Fermentimicrarchaeaceae > JAVZHX01. The sequence goes on along the minus strand of JAVZHX010000001.1, from coordinate 219,609 downwards.
ATCAACATCGTGCATCTGAGCTCTTGCAACTCTCCCCTCACTTTTCACTGAGTAACCAAGCTTCATCATCACACCTACTTAAGCGGTATATACTTTGAACCTCTTGTCGCACCAACACCTGGGCCAGAATGTATAACTCTGCCAGTTGTGTGCGAGAAATCCCCAAGCCTGAAGCCAATCATCTCAGGCTTTATCTCAACAACCTTGAATTCTTTTCCATTATGAACGCCAAACTTCAAGCCAACCCATTCAGGCAGTATCACCGCATCCCTCACGTGCGTTTTTATCACCTTCTCCTTTCCCTCACCGATAACTTTCCTAACTTTCTCAAGCAGTTTCCTGTACTGGGGGTTTGCCCTTCTCAGCGCTCTCCTCTCCCTTGCTGTGAGCAACTTTGCGAACTCATCAGCAGTCATCTCCTTCAACTCCTCAAGCGTTTTACCCCTGTACAGAATCTTTCTTGCCATCTACTCACCCATCTTCTCCTCCTTGCTTGCCTTCCCCCTTCTCCTTCCAGTTCTCCTTGCAGCAATATGCCCAACCTTCCTGCCAGGCGGAGTGCTTCTTGAAACTGCAGAACCCCTTCCCCTGTGATGCTCCTTCCCTCCAAACGGATGGTTGTATGGGTTCATTGCAACTCCCCTCACATTCGGCCATCTTCTGTTAACAGCAGCCATCGCATAGAACATCTTTCCTGCTTTAAGAAGAGGTTTCTCCAGTCTCCCTCCTCCGCATATCACCCCAATCTGCGCTCTGCATCTTCCATCAAGCACCTTAACTTTTTTAGAAGGAAGCTTAACAGTCACCTTTCCATCTTCATGAGAAACAACAAAAGCAGAAGTGCCTGCAGTTCTCACAAGTTTTCCTCCATCGCTTGGCGTTATCTCAATGTTGTAAACAGGAATTCCATCCGGAATTTGAAGAAGCGGAAGCACATTACCAGGTTTTAGCTCAGCATTCCTTCCAACTTCAACCACATCTCCAACAGCAGCTCCCTCCGGCGCTATGAAAAACCTTCTCTCCCCATTCTCAAACTCAACTTCCATAAGCAGCGCATTCCTTGCAGGGTCATCAACCAAATCAACAATCCACCCAGTAAGCTTCCCCTCCTTTTCAACTTCATCCAGCTTCCTGAACTCAACATCTGCTTTGAATCTATGGGATGGCCTCCTGAAGCTAGGAGAACCCTTCCCAAGCCTTTGCTGCAGCAACCTCTTCCCCATAATTACACCTATATGATTTTCAACTTGGCAGCCAGCTCATCCGCCGAGTAACCTTTCTGAAGCTTCACATACGCTTTCTTCTTCCCATCCGCAGTTATCAACGTATTCACCTTCTCAACTTTCACATTATATGCTTTTTCAACCTCCTCCGCAATCTGCTTCTTTGTCGCATTTCTCCCAACAATAAACGTAAGCTTATTCTCTTTCTCTATAAGCGCAATTGCTTTTTCAGTTGCAACAGGATGAATCAACATGCTTACACCTTCCTTAACTCCTCCACAGCTCTCCTGCTCCACAGAGTTAACCTTCCTGCTTGCGTGCCTGGAGCAAGCGAGGTTATATCAAGCTCGCTGACGCTTTTCACATCCACTCCGGGAAGATTTCTTGCTGCTCTCACAACTCTGCTTCCATTTCCAACTACCACAAGCAATGATTTACTCTCTACTTTCCCCCCTCTCCTCCTTCCCTTCACTCCACTTGCTTTCTTCCTTCTTACTCTCTCCAATTCTTTCTCAACTCCCAATGCTTTCAAGCATCTAACCACTTCTTTTGTTTTGCTCAACTCCTCAAATTTATCCTCAACAATCAAAGGAATTTCCCTCACGCCTTCAACTCTGTGTCCTCTCCCCTCAACAAACTCCTTTCTTGCAGTTGCAGCTATTGCGCTTCTCAGCGCTTTCTGATGCTCCTTCTTATTAATTCTCTCAACCAAAACTTTCTCTTGCTTTGGTGGATGCGCTCTTCTTCCCTTCACTGAAAACGGAACAATTCTAACCTTCCCAAACCTCCCTTTTGGAAACTTCTCCCTCGGCAATCTTGATATACCCCTGTTTTTTATTGAGCCATATGCTTCCTTTCTCCCACGGTATTCAGCAGTTGTCTGCATACCAGCAAGCTTGAACACACCTTTTGGCTGATACTTTCTGCTCTGCTCGGCAAGCACAGCCCTTCTTATCAACTCCTCCCTAACCTCCTCCTCAAACTGCTTCGGCAGCTCTATCTCTTCAATTGGATTTCCGTCAAGTGAATAAACATGAGCTTTCATTTCAAGCACCCTGCTTTGACTCTTTTGAAATGTATTTTATTTCTGGCTTTACCGGTTTATCAACAATTCTCATCGCCTTTCTAAACTTAACAATTCTCTTGCAAGGACCGCCCACTGAACCCTTCACAAGCACGCATTCATTCTTCACAACCCCATAATTCAGAAAACCACCTTTTGGATTAACCTCCTCTCCCTTCGCTATTTTCAATATTCTCTTATTATGCTCAGTTCTTTTGTGATAACCCATCTGCCCAGCCATAGGGGTTGTATACATAACCCTTGCGGGATGCCACGGGCCAAGCGTTCCAACATGCCTTCTTCTTCCAGTTGCCTTCCTTCTCTGGAGATGAACTCCAAACCTCTTCACAGCTCCCTGCCATCCCTTCCCTTTAGTTACGCTTATAACATCAACACGCTCCCCCTCTGAAAAAACATCACTCGCTTTCACTTCCTTCCCCAAAATACTCTTGCAGAACTCCAGCTTCTCCTTCACATTCTTTCCACCAACCGCAATCTCCACAACGTCTGGCTTCTTTCTCCCAAAACCAGTTTTATACGGAGTTGTCACGGCAAGAACTCTCACATCACAAATTTTATCTGCATTCTCCTCAACCTTCTTCAAAGCTTCCTCATAATTCGTTTTTTTCAAATTCAGCATCTCAGCAATTTTTTTGTCAATCTCCTTTGCATAAACATCAGAAAAAGTTTTCAAGCCAGAAGCACCACGAGAATAAGCGCGCAAACCAAAAACAAAAAGAGGAGGGGTTTCAACAACAGTCACAGGCACAGAAATTTCATGCCCCTTTGTTGGTGAACCCGGAGTGTCATCAATCATTGTCGCGTGCGTCATGCCTGCTTTGAAACCAGCAAACCCAAGCAGCTTTGTTTCCTCACTGGTGGGCCAGCTAGCGATGCGAGCGTTCTGCCTGCTCGCCCTTTTCCTCGGTCTCACGGCAAGAGACCCACTTCTTGGCTTTCGTATCTTTCCCATAATAAGACCTCTAGAAAGGGGGCCGGGAACCCCAGACTTCAGTCGTAGAAAAGCGTGGATAATTTTATGAAGGAGATATTTAAAAACCTTTCTGCATTTTTCCGTTGCAAACCAGTAGATAAACTATATAAACTTTTGAAAAGAATATTACTACGCGGTGGGATAGGTCGGGAGGTTAGGGGTCTCCTGTAATCACAAACCCCCTTCACGGTGAGACCGAAAAGCTGGAAAAGGTTCGAGCCATCTCATCTCGGCTCAGGCGCAAGCGTTGAAGCTTTGCCTTGCTGGATGGAGGATTGTGCGAACCGGGCCAGGCCGAAAGGAGCAACCCTAAACACAAATTGCAGAAGCATTGCTCTGCAAGTGGAGTTTTCCATGCTAGCAAGTCACAAAGTCCAGCCCAAGCCTGAACAACCGGGTGAGCTGACTCCTATCAATTCCAGTGAAGCCCACCGCATTAATAAAAATATATACAATAAATAGATAACACGTGCCGGGGTCGCCTAGTGGTTCCTTGCTTCTGAAAAGAACACGGCACTAAATGGCGGCAGCCTGCTAAGCTGTTGGGCCCAAAAGGTCCTCGTGGGTTCGAATCCCGCCCCCGGCGCTATTCCAACCTGTACTTTTTCAGTTTCTCCTTTGGTATTTTCTCATAAACTTCCTCCTCATTCAAAGCGCCGTTGTCAACAAGGTATTTCATTCTTTTTGCAAAATTTCTCTTTAACGTTTCATCCTCATCCTTCACATTCCCAAAAAATATCAAACCAGCATCCACTCTATCTATGCTTCCCCTTTCTTTAATCACCCTTCCTATTTCCATCCATGCTTTCTGCTCAACTTCATGAAACCTGCTCTTCACCAAATAGTAAAAATACCTCTCATCCTTGAACGAGTAGCGACTCGTTTTCACATTGGTCGCTTCCTCCTTCAGCATAAATTAATTTTATTTTTTGATATTTAAAATCCACATGCATCGTTGCATAACGTAGTTATGTTTAAATATAAGAACAAGCTAATTCAACTCACGAAGGTGAAGTTTGAGAATAGTAAGTGAAATGCACCTGCCGAGTTTAATATTAGCGTAGCTTTTCTAACGATAAGTTTAAAAAACTTGCCCACCTAAATAATAGGTTAACTCTGGCTAGGTGGTAGTTTGACTTCTGCCGATTTTCGTGCTTCTCATTTCCTTGTTCCCAAGCACGAAATTCTGGCAAAAACAAAAAAGGAGGAGTTGCTCTCATCTCTAGGAGTGGATGAAAGTAAGCTGCCTAAAATAAAACTTCACGACCCACAGGTTAAGCTTCTTGGAGCAAAGGAAGGGGATATAATAAAGATAACGCGAAATGACGCCACAAAAGAGAATGTTTACTACCGCCTAGTTGTGAAATAAAAGTGATAATATGGAATGGGATTTGGTAGATGAGTATTTCAGAGATAATAAACTTGTTTCACAGCACCTTGATTCATACAACAAATTCATTGAGTCAGGTATTCAGAATATAATAAACAACGTAGGTGGAATTGAACCGAACGTTGAAAACTACAAACTCAAATTTGGCAGCGTGAGGCTTGATAAACCCATTATTGTGGAAGCAGATGGCTCAAGAAGGGATATACTTCCTGCTGAAGCAAGGATGAGAAATCTCACCTATGCCGCTCCCATCTACTTGGAGTTCACCCAAATAATCGGAGGAGTTGAAAGAAAATACCCACAGGAAGTTTTCATTGGCGAGCTTCCTGTGATGTTAAAATCAAAACTGTGTCACTTGGATGGGATGACTGAGGAGGAGATTATTGAAGCAGGCGAGGATCCGAATGACCCTGGCGGTTACTTCATAATAAACGGAAGCGAGAGGGTGCTTGTTGGAATAGAGGATTTGGCTCCGAACAGAATTATGGTTTCAAAGGAGAAGGATGGCTCGCTTGTCACATCAAAAGTTTTCTCAACTCGTTTTGGTTTCAGAGCAAGGTGCGTTGTTGAGAGAAGCGTTAACGGTGAGCTGGCAGTTGTTTTCCCAGCAGCGCCAAAGGATTTGAATTTGATAACTGTTCTGAGAGCTCTGGGCTTGCACCCAAACAAGGAAATTCTCAATGCGTTCAGCAATAATGTGGAAGTGCAGAATGATATACTGATGAACATGGAGATAGATGAAACAGAGAATCCACAGGATGCAGTTGAAGCAGTTGGTAAGAAAGCAGCTGTGGGACAGGCAAAAGTTTATCAGCTAAGAAGGGCGGAAATACTGCTTGACGTTTATCTTCTTCCGCACATAGGCACAGACCCAAAGGTTAGATTGACAAAAGCATACTACCTATGCAAGATGGCTGAGAAAGCGATAAATGTTGCGTATGGAAAAGCAACTCCGGATGATAAGGATCATTACGCGAACAAGAGAATAAAGCTGAGCGGAAACCTTATGGAGGAGCTTTTCAGGTACGCTTTTCAATTCCTGATAAAGGATATTGCCTACCAAGTTGAAAGAGCATCCGCAAGAGGAAGGAAGCTTCAAATTCAGAATCTTGTTAGGCCGGATGCGCTTACTGAGAGAATCAGGTATTCCATGGCAACTGGCAACTGGATTGCGGGGCAGACAGGAGTTTCTCAGCTTTTGGATAGAACAAACTACCTTTCAACTGTTTCACATTTGAGGAGAGTTATCTCACCTCTGAGCAGAAGGCACCCGCACTTCAAAGCAAGAGACCTTCATGGAACGCACTGGGGGAAGCTGTGCCCGAATGAATCGCCAGAAGGACCTTCATGCGCGCTTGTGAAAAACCTTGCGTTGTTATGCGACATATCCACTGGGGAGGATGAGAGCAACGTTGAGGCATTGCTGAGGAAAATGAATGTGAAAATTGAGGGATAGAATGGAAAAACAAAAAAGAACTGCAGTGTATTTAAACGGAAGACTTGTTGGGTTCCATGAGGATGGAGTTTCGCTTATAGCTGCGCTGAGAGAGAAAAGAAGGAGCGGTGTGATAAATAAGCAAGTTAACTTCTCCCACTCCTCAAAGGAGAATGCGGTTTACATAAACACCGACAGTGGAAGGGCGAGGAGACCGTATATTGTTGTTGAGAAAGGGAAAAGCAAGCTCACACCAGAGCTAGCTGAAAAGCTGAGGAAGCGCGAAATCTCTTGGGATTATCTTGTGAATAATGGAATAATCGAATACTTAGATGCAGAGGAGGAGGAGAACGCATATGTTGCGGTGAGGGAGGAGGAGCTTACCGAGGAGCACACCCACCTTGAAATAGACCCAGTTTCAATCACCGGTGTGACTGTTGCCCAGCTTCCCTATCCTGAATACAACTCCTCACCAAGAATAACTATGGCATGCGCGATGAGCAAACAGTCGCTTGGGCTGTATGCAAGCAACCTGAATATAAGAATGGATTCAAGGGCGCATCTGCTTTACTACCCACAGGTGCCGCTTGTTCAAACAAGGCCGTATAGAACATTGAAGTTTTCAAGAAGGCCGGCGGGACAGAACTTCATTGTCGCTGTTGCAACTTACTATGGATACAACATGGGAGATGGAGTTGTGATGAACAGAAATGCAATTGACAGGGCGCTTGCTCGTTCTGTTTTCTACAAAACATATGAAACGGAAGAAAGAAGATACCCTGGTGGGCAGAAGGATAAGTTTGAGATTCCACCCCCAACAGTTGCAGGTTACAGGGAGGAGGAAACATATTCAAAGCTTGGAGAGGATGGAATAATCTTCCCAGAAGCAGAAGTGAAAGCAAAGGATGTGCTGGTTGGGAAAACCTCCCCCCCAAGGTTCCTTGAAGAGGTAAGTGGTTTTGGTATAGCCGAGGAGAAGAAGAGGGAGAACTCAACTGTTCTCAAGGAGGGAGAGGAGGGATTTGTTGACTCCGTTCTTCTCACAGAAAGCCCCTCCGGAAACAAGCTTGTCAAAGTGAAAGTAAGAAGCTTGAAAATACCGGAGCCAGGAGACAAATTCGCATCCCGCCATGGACAGAAGGGAGTTATAGGTTTGCTTGCAAACCAGGAGGATATGCCGTTCACAGAGCAGGGAATTGTTCCAGATTTAATACTCAACCCACATGCAATTCCATCAAGAATGACTGCTGGGCACATACTTGAGATGCTTGGCGGCAAAGCTGCCTCATTAAGCGGTAAAATAATGGATGGAACTGCTTTCAACGGAGATAAGGAGGAGAGCTTTGCAGAAATTCTTGAGAAGTACGGTTTCAAGAGAGATGGAAAGGAGAGGTTGTATGATGGAATAAGCGGGGAAGCAATAGAGGCAGAGATATTTATGGGAGTGGTTTACTACCAGAAGTTGCATCATCTTGTCTCAAATAAGATGCACGTGAGAAGCAGAGGTCCTGTTCAGCTTCTCACCCACCAGCCAACTGAGGGGAGAGCGAGGGAGGGTGGTTTGAGGTTTGGTGAGATGGAGAGAGACTGCTTGATAGGGCATGGGGCGAGCATGCTGCTGAAGGAAAGGATGCTTGAGGAATCTGATAAAACAACAGAGGTTGTATGCGGAAAATGCGGCTCCGTTGCAGTTGTTGATTATATAAGAAACAGAAACTACTGCCCACTCTGTGGTGAGACAGAGGAGCTCCACCCTGTGGAGATAAGCTATGCGTTCAAGCTGTTGCTTGATGAAATAAAAGCAATAGGGATCTTCCCGAGAATTTTGCTGAAGAATAAGGCGTGATGGAAATGGTTGTTGACAGAATGATTGACAAAATCAAATTCTCCGTCTTCTCGCCAGATATGATAAGGAAGATTTCTGCAGCTAAAATAACTGTTCCCGATACGTATAATGAGGATGGCTACCCAATAGATGGAGGGCTGGTTGACCAAAGGCTAGGAGTGATAGACCCTGGTTTGCGTTGCAAAACATGCGGAGGGAAAATAAGGAGTTGCTCAGGGCACTTTGGGCATATCGAGCTTGTTCGCCCGGTTATACATCCTGAGTTCGCAAGGTTCATATTTGTTTTGCTCAACGCAACCTGCCAATCCTGCCACAGAGTTCTTGTTTCAAAAAAACAGATTGATGAGTTCAAGGCAGCGCTGAGCAAGGAGGAGATTGCGGAGCAGATGATAGCAACAACGAAAAAAGTTTCAAAGTGCCCGCACTGCGGAGCAAGGCAGCAGACGATAAAATTTGAGAAGCCAACTACATTTTACTTGGGGGAGAAGATGCTGCTTCCCACAGATGTTAGGGATGCGCTTGCAGCGATACCAGATGATGATTTGAGGCTTCTTGGAGTTGACCCCGAATACTCACGGCCGGAGTGGATGGTTCTCACTGTTCTTCTTGTTCCGCCTGTCACGGTAAGACCATCAATAACACTTGAAACTGGTGAGAGAAGTGAAGATGATTTGACTCACAAGCTTGTTGACGTCATGAGAATAAACCAGAGGTTGGAGGCGAATATAAATGCAGGCGCTCCCCAGCTGATTATTGAGGATTTGTGGGAGCTGCTCCAGTATCATGTGACAACATACTTCAACAATGAAACTGCTGGGATTCCACCGGCAAGGCACAGGAGCGGAAGGCCGCTAAAAACACTCTCTCAAAGGTTGAAGGGAAAGGAAGGTAGATTTAGGTATAATTTGAGCGGGAAAAGAGTTAACTTCTCAGCAAGAACTGTTATTTCACCAGACCCAAATATAAGCATAAATGAGGTTGGAGTTCCTCTTGAGATTGCACAGGAGTTAACTGTTCCAATTAAGGTGACCGAGTGGAATTTGGAGGAATGCAAGAAAATGGTTATGAGAACAGAGTATCCGGTGGTTAACTACGTGATACGCCCTGATGGAAAGAGAAAGAAAGTGACTGACAAAAGCAGGGAGGAGCTTGCAAATACGCTTGAACCGGGTTGTGTTGTGGAAAGACAGCTTCAGGATGGCGACATTGTGCTTTTCAACAGACAACCCTCGTTGCACAGAATATCAATAATGTGCCACAACGTCAAAGTTCTTCCAAACAAATCATTCAGGTTGAACCTTGCAGTATGCCCGCCGTATAACGCTGACTTTGATGGAGATGAGATGAACCTTCACGTTCCCCAGACAGAGGAAGCAAGGGTTGAAGCTGAGATGCTGATGAAGGTGCAGGATCAGATAATTTCGCCACGGCATGGAAGAGCGATAATAAAAGGGCATGAGGATCATGTTTCAGGAATTTACTTCCTCACAAGAAAGGATGCGGAGTTTGACAAGGCAGAAGCATGCAAAATACTCAGCATAGCAGGAATATATGAGCTGCCGAAGCCTGACAGGGGAGATAAGTATTCAGGAAGGTTGCTGTTCTCCCAACTGCTTCCAAAGGATTTCAATCTCTCATACGTTTCAAAGCTGTGCAGGGAGAAGGTTTGCAAGAAGGAGAAGTGCGAGTATGATGGGTATGTTGTGATAAAAGATGGGAAGCTCATCTCAGGTGCGATTGAGAATAAAGGGTTTGGGAGCGAGCTCGTGGAGAAGCTTGTGAGGGATTACGGCTCCGACGTTGCAAGACAGTTCATAGACAATGCGACAAGAGTTGCTTTATACGTAATTTCAAAGCGCGGTTTCTCTGTTGATTTGACAAACTACACAATTCCAGAGGAGGGAAGAAGGCAGATTAACGAAATTGTGGAGAGCGCTAAAAGAGAAGTTGACTCGCTGGTAACCCAGTATAAAAACAAAACGCTTGAGAGGCTTCCTGGGAGAACATTGAGGGAAACTCTTGAGGAAAGAATAATGATGGCACTCTCCAAAGCAAGAAACAACTGCGAAAGCGTTGTTGAAAGTTACTTGGGAGCGGAGAATACATCAATACTTATGGCGAAAATAGGCTCAAGAGGCAGCATACTGAATGCAATTCAAATGGCTGCAATGCTTGGACAGCAGGCAGTGAGAGGGAAGAGGATAAAGAGAGGTTACTCTGGAAGGCCGTTGATTCATTATAAAAAAGGAGATTTGGGTGCGGAGGCAAGAGGTTTCGTTACATCATCATTTAAAGAAGGATTGGATCCAAGGGAGTTCTTCTTCCACTCCATGGGAGGAAGGGAATCGCTTGTTAACACTGCGATAAGAACGGCTCGTTCAGGTTACATGCAGAGAAGGTTAATCAATGCGCTGCAGGATTTGGTGGTTTACCAGGATTTAACGGTGAGAGACTCTGGCGGGATGATTGTGCAGTTTGTATACGGTGGCGATGGAAGGGATCCAAAGAAGGTGACAAAAGGAGGAGAGGCGCTTCTTGGGCCTGAGAGGGAGTGAGATGGCTGGTAAAAAAACAGTTGACCCTGGCGAGGCAGTTGGAATTGTTGCTGCGCAATCAATAGGTGAGCCTGGAACTCAGATGACGATGCGTACGTTCCACTACGCAGGTGTTGCCGAGTATGTTCCAACTGGTCTGCCAAGGTTGATTGAAATTGTTGATGTGAGAAGAGAGCCAAAGAAACCAACGATGGAAATATACCTCACAAAAGAGTATTCAAAGGATGAGGCAAGTGCAAGAAAGATGGCTGAAGAAATAGAGGAGGTAAGCTTAAGCAAGGTTGCTGAGGTGACTGAAAATTTTGTGAAGAAAGAAATAGAAATAAAGTTTGATCCAAAACTGCTTGAGGAGCAGGGTTTGACAAAAGGGGAAGTGATGAAGAAAGTTAAAAGAGTTGCAAGCGGTTCATTCAGGGAGGACGGGGACATTATAATCCTAAAACCAAAAACAACTCTCCTGCGCTCCTTGAGAAGAATTACAAACAAACTAAAAACGCTGCATATAAAAGGAATACCTGGAATTTCAAGAGTGGTTGTTCTGAAAGGAAATGATGAGTATTATATACGAACAGGTGGCTCAAACTTTGAGGAAGTGTTGAAGATGAAAGGAGTTGATTCGCGGAGAACATACACAAATAACATAAAGGAAATAGAGAGGGTGCTTGGAATCGAGGCTGCTAGGAATGCAATAGTGAAGGAGGCGAAGCAGGTGCTCGATATGCAGAACCTTGATGTTGACGTTAGACACATAATGCTTCTTGCAGATGCGATGACAATGAACGGAGATATAAAGCCTGTTGGAAGGCATGGGTTGAGCGGTGAGAAGGCAAGCATACTCGCAAGAGCTGCTTTTGAGGAAACAATTAAACATTTAATCACTGCTGCTGTGAAAGCAGATGAGGATAAGCTGCTTGGCGTTACTGAGAATGTGATAGTTGGGCAGGAGGTGCCTGTTGGAACTGGAACGGTAAAGCTTGCGATGAAACTTGGGAAGAAGTGATTCTATGGCGGATGTGAACAAAGCGATAAGGATGGCTGTGGACAGCGGAAAGGTTGAGTTTGGAGTGAAAAGCGCGCTGAAGCTTGCCTACAGCGGGGAAGCTCGTTTGATAATTGTTGCAAAGAACTGCCCAAAGAAATTTAAGGAAGATATTACATATTATTGTAAGTTATCAAAAACGCAGGTTTATGAGTTCAATGGAACTTCCATGGAACTGGGCTCGGTATGCGGAAAGCCATTCTCGATTTCTGCGCTGAGCATACACGACCCTGGGAACTCAAACATCCTGGAGCTTGTGAAGTGATTCATTGGTGAAGTTGACAAACGATGAAATAAAATGCATCTCCCTCTTCCAGCAGCTCACTGGTGCATCAGTGAGAGACTGTGTGCTGGAGAAAGACAGCATTGTTTTCATTGTAAGCGAAGGGGAAGTTGGGAAGGCAATAGGAAAAGGGGGAAGCGCGATAATGAGAGCGAGAAATGCGTTCAAAAAGAGAATTGAAGTAGTTGAGCATGCGGATGAACCTGAGCGATTCGTAAAGAATATATTTTCTGCTGTTGAAATAAAAAACCTCAAAATTGAAGGGGAGGAAGGTAGAAAGGCAGTTCAAATAAGCGTTGACCCGAATGACAGAGGTGCTGCAATAGGGAGAAATGGCGAGAGAATTAAAATGGCGAGGATGCTTATGCAGAGATACTTCAATATGGATGTAAAGCTTGTGTAAGGTGTGATTATGGGTAGAGGGGAGTTTGCAGGAAGGGATTTGAAAAGGAAAAGAAAGAGAATGAGATGGTTGAAGAAAACCTGGAAGAGGAGGAAGCTTAGGTTGAAGGAGAAGTATGACCCACTTGAAGGAGCACCTCAGGCAAAGGGAATTGTGCTTGAGAAAAAAGCACTGGAACAGAAGCAACCTCATTCTGGTTTGATAAAATGTGTTAGAGTTCAGCTCATAAAAAGCGGTAAGATAATCACTGCTTTTGCGCCAAAGGATGGAGCGATAAGCTTTATTGATGAGCACGATGAGGTAACAGTTGAGGGTTTGGGAGGCTCCCAGAGAGGGCAGATGGGTTCAATCCCCGGAGTGAGGCACAAGGTTGTTGCAGTTAACGGAGTTCCGCTTGAGGATATACGAGTTGGGAAGAAGGAGAAGCCCAAGAGGTAGTTTGAATGGAGAAACTTTTTGGCAAGTACGATGTATCGGAAGTGCAGGTAACCGACCCAAGCTTGAAGAGATACATAGACTTGAAACCAGTTTTTATACCACACTCTCACGGAAGGCATGGAAAGAAGCAGTTTGAGAAGATGAAAGTAAATATTGTTGAGAGGCTTGTTAACAAACTGATGAGGGGAGGAACTGGGGAGAAAACTTCTGGAAAAATTATAAGAACTCATGGAAGGCTGCAGGGAAAGAAGTTCAAAGCGATGAAAATTGTTGAGGAAGCGCTTGAGATGGTTGCAAAAAACACAAAAGCAAACCCACTTCAGGTTCTTGTTGATGCGATTCAGAATACCGCGCCAAGGGAGGATACGACAAGGGTTCAGTACGGAGGAGTTTCCTATCAAGTTGCTGTTGATGTTTCTGCAAGCAGAAGGTTGGATATGGCGCTGAGAAACATCAGTATGGCTGCAATAATAGGTTCATTTGATAAGAAGAAAACTCTTTCTCAAGCGCTTGCAGATGAGATAATGCTTGCTGCGAAGAATGACCAGAACAGCTATGCGATAAAGAAGAAAGATGAAACAGAAAGAATGGCGAGGAGCGCAAGGTAACTTTTGGTGGTTCTATGGTTAGAAAGGAGTTTGTTGTTGAGGAAGTTCAAAAGCTCATGTATAAACCCGAGTACATAAGGAACATGGCGATAGTTGCGCATGTTGACCATGGAAAAACAACTCTTTCAGATTCACTTGTTGCGCGCGCCGGGCTCATCTCAAAGGAGCTTGCTGGACAGCAGAGAATGCTTGATTTTGAGGAGCTGGAGCAGGCAAGAGGGATCACAATAAAGGCAGCAAATATTTCCTTGGGTTTTGAGTATGAGGGGAAGGATTATTTGATTAACTTGATTGACACTCCTGGGCATGTTGACTTTGGGGGGCATGTGACAAGGGCGATGAGAGCTGTTGATGGGGTTGTTTTGGTGGTTGACTCCGTTGAGGGAATAATGCCTCAGACTGAAACTGTTTTAAGACAGGCGATGAAGGAGAAGGCTAAACCAGTTCTGTTTGTTAACAAAATAGATAGATTGATAAATGAGCTTAAGCTCACGCCACAGGACATGCAGAACAGGCTGATAAAGATAATTGATTCCGTGAATAAATTAATAGCGAACTACGCTCCCAAAGAATTCAGAGATGAGTGGTTCATAAAAGTTGAGAAAGGGAATGTTGCATTCGGCTCAGCTTATCATAAGTGGGCTCTTAGCTTCCCAACAATGCAGAAAACGAAGTTAACCTTCAAAGACATATACGACTGTTGCGCAAAGGAGGATCATAAAACTCTTGTTTCAAAAGCACCTGTAGATGAGGTTATACTGGAGATGGCTGTGAGGCACCTTCCAAACCCAGCGCAAGCCCAGAAGTACAGAATACCTGTCATATGGAAAGGAGATGTTTCAAGCCCATCAGGAAAAGCAATGCTTGAGTGCGATCCTAAAGGAAAAATATGCATGGTGATTTTTGGAGTTGCTGTTGATGAGCATGCTGGGGAGGTTGGAATAGGGAGAGTTTTCTCAGGGACAGTGAAGAAAGGAGCGGAAGTTTATATTGCCTCAAAATTCAAGTCGGAGAAAATACAGCAGGTTGGAATTTATATGGGGCCTGACAGGGTGACTGCTGAGGAGGTTCCAGCTGGCAACATAGCTGCCGTGATTGGGTTGCACGATTTATACGTTGGAGAAACAGTAAGTGAGGAGAAAATAGAGCCTTTTGAGCAGATAAAGCATTATTCTGAACCAGTTGTAACCAAATCAATTGAAGCGAAGAACACGAAGGATTTGGTGAAGCTTGTTGAAGTTTTGAGAAGGTTGGCGAAGGAGGACCCCACAATAAAAGTTGAAATAAACCAGGAGACTGGGGAGCATCTACTTTCTGGAATGGGAGAGCTGCACCTTGAGATAATTGAGTACAAAATTTCCAAGGAAAAAGGAGTGGAGATAGAAACATCCCAGCCGATTGTTGTTTACAGGGAAACAATAACTTCTCCCGCTGGTCCCGTGGAGGGAAAGTCACCAAACAAGCACAACAGATTCAAAGTGACAGTTGAACCGCTTGAGGAGGGAGTTTACAACAAGATGCTTGAAGGGGAAATTCCAGAGGGGAAGCCAAAAGGAAAAACGCTTGTTGATGTTTTTGTTGAGGGTGGGATGGAGAGGGAGGAAGCGAAGAATGTGAAGGATGTTTTCAACAGATGCGTTTTGATTGATATGACAAGGGGTATTCAGTATATGAATGAGGTTATGGAGCTGCTTATACAGGGGTTTGAGGAAGCAATGAATCTTGGACCGCTTGCAAAGGAGAAGGTGACTGGGGTGAAAGTGAAAATAGTTGATGCGCTTATTCACGAGGACCCTGTGCACAGAGGGCCTGCGCAGATAATACCTGCAATAAAAAGGCCAATATACGCAGCGATGCTTATGGCGGGAACAGTGCTCCTTGAGCCGAAGCAGAAACTGCTTATACAGGCACCACAGGATTATATGGGGCAGATTATCGCTCAGGTTCAGGCAAGAAGAGGACAGATTCTCAACATACAGCAGGATGAGGATATCGTGACGCTCACCTCAAAGGTGCCTGTTGCGGATATGTTTGGCTTCTCAAATGATATAAGAAGCGCAACTCAGGGAAGGGCAATCTGGTATTATGAATACGCTGGTTATGAAAAACTTCCAAGGGATTTGCAGAGCAAGATTGTTGCTCAGATAAGGGAGAGGAAGGGGGAGAAGCCTGAGCCACCAACACCGCAGGATTTCATGGATTAGAGCAATACAATAAACAATCAGTCAAGAAGAAGAACTGCTGCTGCGATAACAGTCATCCACATCCCATCTTTATCAACAATTGCAGACTGGGCGATGTTTCTTGTCTTAACAATCTTTCCGCTCATCTTGAAAAGCTCCTCCCTCTCATCCCAGCTTTTATTTATATCAAAGTCTATTCCCAGTGTTGAAGCGAGCATACACGCCGCAATATCCTCTGCTTTCTCCCCAGCTTTCTCATCTGTTTCCCCGTAAGAGTGATACTCGCTCAGATAACCATACTGGTTCCTGTCTGTTGGAATTGCAACTCCAATTGAAGCTGCGATTAATCTGTTTGGCTCGTTTGACGAGTTTCTGCTCATCACAACAAATGTTATCTGCCCCGGCTTGAGAAGCTCAACTCCTTTCTCCCTTGGGATTATCTCGCAGTTAGGCGGAAGTATGCTTGAGACGTTCACAAGATTGCACTTCTCAATCCCAGCATCCTTCAACGCCCGTTCAAAAGCAGAAAGAGGATCCCTATCCTTACCAACTCCCTTTGTAAGAAATAATTTCTTTGGCACCATGTTTTCCATGCAGTAGTTTTTTTATGCAATCTTTTTAAAAAACTATCGCAAACTCATCTAAAGAATTTCAAGCTTTCCCTCCATAATTATGTGCTTCAAAAGCTCTCCCAAAGCAAAAGCAACAACAGCGCTTGCAACTCCAAGAAGTATATATCTTACCCCACTTCTCATTCCGTTTGTTTCATTCATCTTTCCAATGTAATACCCAAGCAGAAATAACATGGCAATTGAGATAATCAAAGAGCCAATCATACCCACGTATACACTGGGGAAAAGGAAGAATGGAATGATTGGAAGCGTATGCGCAACAACACCAGCAAGAAAGCTCAGCACCGTGCTTCCAATTATTTCTGATGAGGAGTGAATATATTTCAAATCACTTCTTGCGCTTTTCTTTTTGTAGAACGCAATCTGCTGCCCCCTCTCAGCATTCTCAGAGGTGTAAAAACCAATTGACGTCCCAAAGCTGTTTGAAATTCCGCCAATCAAACCAGAAATTATAACAACTCTTGAATCGCTTGTTGCCGCACCAACCCCAATTATAATCCCAAGTATTGTTATCAACCCATCCATCAACCCCATCGCAATTCCCTGGGAGATATGCTTTATATCCATGTGCTCACTTATACAAATTCACTCTTAAAAGCTTTGAGGTGTCTCCCCTGCAACCTCTGATAAGAATTGCAAATGAAAATGATTTTGAGAAAATAGCTGAAATCACCAACAAGCACTTTCCGTATATGAGAATGACTCCCTCAAAAATTCAGGAGAGAATTTCAAAGGGCTGTTTATACATTGTTGCGGTTGCTGAGGGAAGCATTGTTGGGTTTGTTGATGTGAAAATAAAAACAGGGAGAGCAAAAGTGATGGGGCTTGCTGTTGAGGAGGGGTTCCGAGGAAAAGGAGTTGGCAGCGCTCTCCTCTCAAAAGCAACTGAGCTTGCAAGGGAGAGAGGGATAACGTTGGTTTACTTAAAAGTGAAGAGAAGCAACACAAACGCAATACAATTTTATGAGAAACATGGATTTGTTTTCAGAAAAGAGGTAGAGAAGAATGGAGAGGGATTCTATATAATGCGCAGAAGCTTGGAAACCTAGCCATTCTCAATCATGAACTTCTTCAGCTCATCTGCGCTCTTCTCCCCGCATATTGACCTGTTTGTTTTCAAGCCAACGAATGCCGGTATGCCAAGCGAGCCGCAGTCCCTGTTTATGTACTCAGCGTATGTAATATAGATATTCTTGTTGGTATCATTGTGCCAAATCTCAAGCTTCTCAAATTTAACTCCCGTCTCATTCTCAACCTGCGCTACAATGGGTATCATTTTCTGGCAGTGCGGGCACTCCTGCCCATAGAACTCAATGAACTTTCCAGTTATATTGCACACGTTGTTATTTGTTACATTGCCTCCAGGGTTGAATATGCAGAATCCTCCGGGGTTGCAGCTTCCATAAGCAATGAGGTTATATACCGAGTAGGCCGAGTAGGCGAGACTGGCGAAGAATAGGATGCTGAAAACCCATGAAAGAACCGCGAAATTCTTGTAAGTGAACTTTGCCAGACTAGGCGAATATCTCATGAGCTTTGCAATGGATGTAGATTTTATCTTCTGATCCAGCTTACTATCGCATGGTTTAAGTTGGATTGTCTTGAAGAAGCATCCAAAAGCCTCTCTCGCAAGCTCCCTGTATTTTGCCGAGAATATCCCCAAAACGCCAAATACCACCATCGCGACAAGACATAAAATCATTGGCTCACCTCAACTTTGCAATTTCCGCAACTGCGCTTACGAATTTCTCAGCTTCCTCTTTTGTGTTATACAAATAAAATGATGCCCTCACGGATCCGGCGATATTATGCGCGTTGAACCATGAGTGTACGCAGTGCTGCCCAGAACGCACCATTATGTTGTACTCATCCAGCATAACCGCCACCTCGTGGTGGTTTATTCCCTCTATGTTGAAAGAGACAATCCCACCTCTTTTTTCCGCTTCCTTAGGACCCAGGATGCTCACTCCCCTTATTTCCAGCAGTTTCTCGCTGATTAACCTATTGAGTTCGTTTTCATGCTTCTCAATTCTCTCCCTCCCAACCCTTTCAAGATAGCGCGCTGCCTCTGCAAGCCCAATGCTTCCTGCATAGTTCTGCAGCCCTGCCTCAAACTTCTCAGGAGGTTTCAGCAGGACATATGAGTCATACGTAGCATTCTGAACAGTGTCGCCCCCGACCATAAATGGCTCCATCCTATCAAGAAGCTCGTACTTTCCATACAAAGCGCCTATCCCAGAAGGACCGAGCATTTTATGTCCGGACAGCACGAAGAAATCAGCACCCAGCTTTCTCACATCTATCCGCTTATGGGGAGCAGATTGAGCGCCATCAAGAAGCACCAGGGAGCCGTGCTCATGTGCTATTTTTATTATTTCAGCTGCAGGGAGTGTGTATCCATCCAGATTGGATGAGTGCACGATTGAAACCAGCTTCACCCTTTCTTTCACCATTTCTTTGAACTTCTCCAAGTCAAACTCCGTGTTACCTTTCGAAGGGATCACACGATGCTTTACCCCCACTCTCTTCGAAAGGAGCTGCCAAGGAAGCAGATTGGAGTTATGCTCCCTGTCGCTTGTAAGAACAACATCATCCTTCTTGAAATTCAGAGAATGAGCCACGAGGTTTATTCCCTCTGTTGCATTCCTGGTGAATATCACCTCTTCAGCCTTTCCTGCTCCAAGAAATTTTGCGACAGTTTTTCTTGCCTCCGCGACCTTGTCAGTCACCATTCTTCCTAGCTTGTGCATGCTCCTGCCTGCGCATGCGGGGTATTCTTCGTAATACTGGTTCATTGCCTGCACGACCTGCTTAGGTCTGAGGCTCATGCACGCATTGTCAAAGTATATGACCGGCTTCCCTCCCATTCCCTTAACCAGAATTGGAAAGTCCGCCCTTATTTTCTCAATTTCGTTGTCAGGAATCATTTTTGCACCATTCAGTGGGGGGACCGAGATTTGAACTCGGGTCGCGGGGTCCCAAACCCCGAAGCATACCAGGCTAGCACATCCCCCCGTGGCATTACTTTTAACTATCTTAAAATTATATACCTTGCTGTCAGTAGTAAACACTCCCTCCTTCGTCAACCACCACATAAACAAGGCTCTGCGGGTACCCAACAGGGCAGGCTCCACCAACGTAACTCCAGTTAGTCAAATCAGCAACGCACACAAGCACAAACGCAAAGTAATTTTTTGTTTTTTCATCAAGCGGGTTGCCGAGCGGAAATGTGCAGTCATTCTTTCTTCTCACAGCCTCATCTATCTTTTTCGCATCCTCAGAAGTGCAGAGGAAAGGCTTTCTCATCTTTTCGTACTGCTCCCCTTTCATCTCCTCCACGCACAAGCCATCAACAATATGCAAAACCTGTGCAACCGATCTGTTGATTTCTGTATCGCATTTCAATTTCACCCACTCCTGCTTGAAGAATGGGCTGAGCGTGATTAACTTGCTTCTCTCCCTCATCCACTCCTCCCCAACTCTGTAGTTGCCCTGCAAGCTCAACCAAATGAACAAAAGAAGGAGGAGAATGAAAAGAATGTAAATGAACTTCTTCATGCTGCTCAACCTTTTTTGAACCTTCCTTTTGGCTTTGGAAGCTTCAGCTCGGGATAGATTTTTGAAATCATCTCCGTTCCCACTTCTAATTCATAACCCAAGCTTGTCAGCAACTTTCTAATAAAATAAGCTTCTGCAATCGGAAGAAGCTGCTCGTTTGAAGCTGAGAGGAGAACCTCTCTGACTTCGTTCTGCTTCAGCCCGCCAAAAACTTCCGACAGAGTTGAATACCCTTTCCTCTTTCCCTTTGCAATTTTTTCAACATACTCGTCTATCCTTGCTCTGTCCACTCCGCTGAGCTCAAACGCTTTTCTTGAAACTGATTCACCAATATTCGCAAGCATATGCACAACTTCCGGAGCTGTTGTTCTCTCATCAATCTCCATCTTCTTTATTGAAACCCAATCCTTATACTTCGCAGAAAAAACTATCTCATCCATGCCTACACCTCTTAATTATCTCCCTTGCGGCAACAATTCCGCTCAGAGCAGCACCAATTATCCCCCTTGAAACCCCTGCTCCGTCACCAACAGCAAATAAATTTCTCACATTCGTCTCCATCTGCCTGCTCACAGCAACTTTCAGCGCATGAAACTTTATCTCCGGTGCGTAAAGGAGAGTTGAATCCTCAGCAACTCCAGGTATAACCTTATTCAGCATCTCCAAACCCTCCCTTAAATCAACCATCACTCTTCCAGGGAGAGCCATGCTCACATCTCCAGGCGTAACATACGTGAACGTTGGTTTCACATAGCTTCTCTTTATCCTCTCCCACGTAGATCTTCTGCCAGCCCTCAAATCCCCAAGCCTCTGCAGTATAGGCCTTCCTCCTCCAATTGTTGATGCAATTCTCCCCACAGACTCTCCATACTGAGTTGTATTCTCAACTGGGTGCGTTAAAGCAACTCTCACAAGAAGTGCGAAGTTTGTGTTTTCAGATTTAACAGATGCCATTGAATGGCCGTTTGTGCAGATGAAATCATTATAACTTTCCGAAATCACAAAACCATTTGGGCAGGTGCAGAATGTTCTCACAAAATCATCATACTGAGTTGTCTGTATGTAAAACTTCGGATCCCAGAATAAATCGGTAACTGGTTTCATTATCTCAGCAGGCACCTCAACTCTAACACCGATGTCAAGCGGTTGATACTGCGTTGGGATGCCAAGCTGCATGCACTTCCTAGCAAGCCACTGCGCCCCTCCTCTCCCTGTAGCAAGCACCACAAAATTCCCCTTTATAACCTCTCTTCCAGCCACAACTCCGCTCACAGCCCCATTTTTTACAATAATCTCCTTAACTTCCCTGTTCAGAATGAATTCAACTCCCAACGCTTCCAAATAGCTTTTCAATGATGCAATCACTCCAGGCAGCCTATCCGAGCCAATATGCCTCTGAACAATTGGAACAAACCTGACTCCACCCATCTTTGCCTTTCTCATCAGCTCCTCAGCTCTTTCATCAACCACATTTCTCTCTCCCTCAGCTCCATGCTCACTGAAAACTCTATCAACATAGTCAATCAACCTCCTCGCCTCATCCTCCGTCATAAACTGAAGCATATCCCCCCCTATTCTCGGATCTAAATTCAGCTTTCCATCTGAGAACAAGCCAGCTCCACCAACCCCATGAATTAGGTTGCAGGGATTGCACTTAACGCAGTAACCCATTCTCTTCATTGGGCATTTTCTTTTCTCTATACTGCTCCCGCTCTCCACCACAACTGCTTTCACGCCAGCTTTTGCAAGCTCGTATGCGCAGAAAAGCCCTGCAGGGCCAGCACCAACAACTATCGCTTTCATGCTCAACCTGTTTTCGCAAGGTAATAGCCAGCAGCCTTCTCCCTAACTTTCCTTATAACAACTCCTTTGTTAACAAGGCTCATCAGAGCATTGTTCACCTGCCCTTTCGGCCTGTTGCACTTCTTCTGTATGTCATCAGCTGTTTTCATTTTTGTTTCATCGCTTGCTCCAATATCCTGCAATGCTTTGAGGACAATCTGCTCTATCGGGGTTAACTCTGCCATTCACACACCTCCTTTTGAACAAATTTCTTTCGGCGAACAGATTTAAAAACTTTAACTTATTCTGCTGAGAAAATACTCGTGAAACCTCAGATCATCAGTTAGCTCCGGATGGAATGCTGTCGCAAGAAGGTTCTCCTGCTCAGCCGCAACCACAAACTCCTTAAAAGTTGCAATTGCTTTGCACTTTCCGTAAACTCTCTCAGCAGCAGGCGCCCTTATGAAAATGCAAGGAAACCTCCCAATTCCTTTCACCTCAAGCTCCTCCTCAAAAGACTCCCTCTGTCTTCCAAAAGCATTCCTCCTAACCTTCATCTGCATCAAACCAAGCAACCCCCCAACTCTCCTAACCTGCTCATCCCCTTCCTTCGCAAGCAGAATCATTCCGGCGCACGTTCCCCAGATAGGAACACCCTCCTCCCCCAATTTCTTCGCTCTCTCAAATACCCCAGAGTTTCTCATCAACTTCCCAATTGTTGTTGATTCCCCACCAGGTATTATAACCGCTGAAACTTCTTTCAAATCATCCGCTTTTCTCACAGCAACTGCGCTTCCTTTTCCAAGCAGGAAATCAACCTTCTCCATATGCTCGCTGACAGCTCCCTGAAATGCAATAACACCAACTTTCATAAAAACACCAGAATCAGCGGCTCCTCACTTGCATCCTCTCTGAATCAGAGAGCCTCTTCGCCTCAATCCCCTTCATCGCCTCCCCCAATCCTCTGGAAACTTCCAAAAGAACTTCCGGCTTGTCATAGCTTCTTGTTGCCTCAACAATTGCTTTCGCGTATTTTTCTGGGCTGGAGGATTTGAATATCCCGGAACCAACAAACACTCCATCTGCGCCGAGCTGCATCATCATTGCTGCATCCGCAGGCGTTGCAATCCCGCCAGCTGCAAAGTTCACAACAGGCAGCCTCCCAAGCTTTGCAGTTTTCTCAACCAGCTCAAAAGGAACTCCGTGCTCCTCAGCTTTTCTTTTCAGCATCTCCCTGTCATCCCTCAAAGAAGCAAGCTCGCCAATTTCTTTATTCATTATCCTCATATGCCTCACTGCCTCTGCAACATCACCCGTGCCTGGCTCACCCTTTGTTCTTATCATCGCTGCCCCCTCATTTATTCTTCTCAGCGCCTCCCCAAGGTTTCTTGCCCCGCAGACAAATGGAACTTTGAATTTTCTTTTGTCAATATGAATTTCATCAGCAGGTGTTAGAACTTCGGACTCATCAATCATATCCACCCCAAGCGCCTCAAGTATCTGTGCTTCCGCGAAATGCCCTATCCTCACCTTTGCCATCACTGGAATGGTAACTGCATCCATTATTTTTTTTATCACAGCAGGGTCAGCCATCCTTGCAACCCCTCCTTTTGCCCGTATATCTGCTGGAACTGCGTGCAATGCCATAACTGCAACCGCCCCTGCTCTTTCTGCAATTCTTGCCTGCTGTGGAGTGACAACATCCATTATCACTCCTCCCTTCTGCATTCTGGCAAACCCCTCTTTCAAAATTTTTGTTCCTGTTCTCACAGAACCACGCTTAATTATTCAATCTATAACAATAAAAGCCTCACCTTTCAATCAACAGTAATCGTCTTGCTCAAATTCCTTGGAAAATCTGGGTTAATCCCTTTTCCAACGCTCATGTAATACGCAACAAGCTGTGCTGGAACTGTTGCAAGGATTGGGAAGAAGTAATCGTTTGAACGAGGAACCTCAATCAACTCATCAGAGTTTTTTACAATACTTTCATTTCTCTCAGCTATTGCAATTGCTTTACCTCCTCTGCAGGTGACCTCATTTATGTGGCTCACCATAACATCGGTATCTTTTGGTGAACTTATGAATATCACTGGATAACCTCTTCTCACAGCAGAGAGGGGGCCGTGCTTGAACTCGGAGCTGTAAACTCCCTCGCAGTGGGAGTAGGTTATCTCCTTTATTTTTAACGCAGCCTCCCTTGCAACTCCATACGTTGAGCCATAACCCAAGCAGTAAAGCTCATTCCACTTCTTAAGATAATTTGCTGTTTTTCTGCATCTTCCATTGCTTAACTCCAATGTTCTCTGTATCAATTTAGGGAGCTTTTTCATTTCCTCGCAGGATTCACCATTCATCCTCTTTGCAAGGTAAAGAAACATAACACACTGATTAACAAACGTTTTTGTTGCAGGGACGCTTACCTCATACCCAGCTGCAAGCGGAAGGTAAACCTTGCTTGAGTTCATAAGAGTTGAGCCAATAACATTCATAACTCCAAGTATTCTCTCTGTTTTCCTCTTTGCGTACTCCATCGCATTTATCACATCCTTTGTTTCACCGCTTTGGCTGACAAGCACCACAGCGTCTTCCTCACTGAGTGTGTTGCCGTACTGGGTTACAAACTGGGGAGCAACCACCGGTATTACTAACTTTTTTGCAATGTTGCTGAAGTAATAAGAACCAAGCAAGCATGCGTGGTAGCTTGAACCACACCCAACAAGAAAAACCTTTTTAGAATGTTCAATTATCTCATTAAATTTATCCACATACTTTGACTCATCAAGCAGCTCAATCAGCTCCTTTGCTGCAACTGGCTGCTCATGAATCTCCTTCAGCATGAAGTGCCTATACCCCTCTTTCTTTGCATACTCCGCGTTCTCCTTATAATACATTATTCTTTTGTGAATTTCTTTCCCATCGCTTATTCTGAAAAACCTTGCTTCGCTTGGGGAGAGCGAAGCAATCTCCCCATCATTCATAAAAATTATCTTCTTTGTAATTGGGAGAAGGGAAGGCAAATCAGATGAGCAATACATTTCATTCTCTCCCACTCCAACAACCAAACCAGAGCCCTTCTTCACAGCATATAATCTTCTCTCTCCATTGTTGAATATCATGAATGAATAATCACCTTTCAAATCACCATAAGCTTTTCTTATGCTCTCCACCATCCCAAATCCTTTGTCGTAATACTTCTCAACTGCGTGAACGCATATCTCCCCATCGTTTGTGCTCCTTATGATGTGTCCTTCCTTGCTGAACTGCTCCCTCAGCTGCGCGGTGTTAACTATGTTTCCATTATGCGCTCCCACCATATCCCCGTCGCAGTCAAGGTGTGGCTGAGCGTTTGTTTTTGAAGGTGCGCCAAATGTTGCCCAGCGCAGTTGAATTACTCCTCTGTCCCCGCGCATTTCGCTGAACTTTAATTTTTTGCTTACCTCATCAATCTTTCCAACGTCTTTTCTTAAGTCAATTTTTCCATCAGAAATAACGGCGCAGCCAACCGAGTCGTAACCTCTGTAACTTAACCTTTTTCCTCCAGCAGTCAAATCCTTGCCTATTGCTCTTGGCTTCAGAGTGATTATACCAAAAATACCACACATGTTTCTCCTCTTTTGTGCAATCAGTTTTATAACTCCATCCAAGCCCCAGGCGAGGATTGAACTCGCGACCTAACGCTTACAAGGCGTTCGCTCTACCACTGAGCTACTGGGGCTCAGGGTTAAAAATATGTAAGAATATGAATTTAAACTTACTTCTCCAAAAATATCTAACTTCAGGTGATTTTCTATGGGAAAATTCCCAATTGCAGATGCAAAGCTCAGCGAGATATGGATATGCAGGAAGTGCAAGGCAAGAAACCCAAGAGGAGCTGAGAAGTGCAGGAAGTGCCATTATCCGCACTTGAGACCTAAGAGAAAGGAGCTGAGAGCAAAGAAAGCGTAGTTCACTTTCTTATTTTATCAATACACAGAGCCAAGCCAAGAAAGAAAGAGAGTGTGCAAAGAAGGTAAACCTCAGAGTAGGTTAAGGAGGAGAAGGGGTTGCCTTCAAAAGGAAAGAGAGGTTTTATATCTGGATAGCCAAGGGATGAGTCAAGAAGGATATGTGAATAAACTCCAAACAAGCAGCCAAGCAGTATTTTTCCTTTTGAGTGCTTCTGCTGTAGTTTAATGCGTGACATGAGCTTTTGAACTTCTTTGTCTGTTGCGCTCATTATAAAGAAAAGAAAAAGTGCTGTTGCTGTTCCTCCAAGGAGGGAGTGGAAGAAGCCATGCGTGGGGTAGTTTAAACCAAGAAGCAGAACTGCAAGAGGTTCCAGGTCAGTTATCACTGAGGAGATAATCAGTGCAGGTAAGCTCACGTAGTTGAACAACAACATGCCGAGAAGCAATGCAGGTCCAAGGTGGAATGGGGTGAAGGGCATTTTATCACTATCCTGCTTAAGTTATCCTTATTTGGTTTTTATCCTTTTTAGATTAATAAGTGAAAAAGAATTCTTAAACTCCTCTGAACACATTTCAATCCTACAATAGTCTTATTCTAACCAACTCTGTAAAGTTATAATATACAATTGTAATGTTTATTTCAATCCTACAATAGTCTTATTCTAACGTGGTTATCGTAATCGTATGCCACCATCCCATCGTTATTTCAATCCTACAATAGTCTTATTCTAACATATTGAAACAGGCATAAAACAAAGTTCGTATTCTTTATTTCAATCCTACAATAGTCTTATTCTAACCAACTCTGTAAAGTTATAATATACAATTGTAATGTTTATTTCAATCCTACAATAGTCTTATTCTAACAATGATTACGATTTTCGTTGAACCATCAAAGAAAATATTTCAATCCTACAATAGTCTTATTCTAACCGTTCTGGGCTTTCGCAATACTGATTCTCTTCATATATTTCAATCCTACAATAGTCTTATTCTAACGGATATCACTATAGTAATCAGCGGTGAAAAAGGAAAATTTCAATCCTACAATAGTCTTATTCTAACATATGGAAAAAGTTAAGAAATTAAAGGAAGAGGGTTAATTTCAATCCTACAATAGTCTTATTCTAACCTTGGAGGAACGCACCACATCAAGAAGAGTTTCCGAATTTCAATCCTACAATAGTCTTATTCTAACTCATTCCCAGAGATGCGTTAGGATAGTTTGCGATTAATTTCAATCCTACAATAGTCTTATTCTAACAAGGAGAAGGAGGTAAGAGAATGCTGGTAGTGACTAATTTCAATCCTACAATAGTCTTATTCTAACAAGGAGAAGGAGGTAAGAGAATGCTGGTAGTGACTAATTTCAATCCTACAATAGTCTTATTCTAACTTGAGGTAATCGGAGCGACAACTGGAAAAGCCATCATATTTCAATCCTACAATAGTCTTATTCTAACAAAACTATATATATAGGTTCATACATAACCCTTTTAATTTCAATCCTACAATAGTCTTATTCTAACCCGAACTCAATAAGCCATTCTCAGAAGAGGAGATAAATTTCAATCCTACAATAGTCTTATTCTAACCTTTGCTTTTTGGCTTAGATTTAGAGGACAAGAATTCATTTCAATCCTACAATAGTCTTATTCTAACACAGAAAGCAGAACTTAAAATTATTGAACCATAGAAATTTCAATCCTACAATAGTCTTATTCTAACCATACGACGAGATTGAAATTTTGAAAATGATAGATTGATTTCAATCCTACAATAGTCTTATTCTAACTGTATTTGTAATCGTCGCTTGTAAAGTGTCTGAAGCATTTCAATCCTACAATAGTCTTATTCTAACCGTAATCCCATGTGAGATTATTGACGCGCTGAAATTGATTTCAATCCTACAATAGTCTTATTCTAACCGACAGGGATATTAATGTCTGTCATGTCTGCAAGATATTTCAATCCTACAATAGTCTTATTCTAACCAAATTCAAAAGAGAATTTCAAAAGCATTATCAAAATTTCAATCCTACAATAGTCTTATTCTAACCAGAAGAGATAGCAAGAAAGAAGTTGTATGAGATTGAATTTCAATCCTACAATAGTCTTATTCTAACTATGTAATATTCCCCGTTTACATCGCTCGCTGTACAATTTCAATCCTACAATAGTCTTATTCTAACGATATGCTGTTATTGGGGTATTTCTTGAACAGATTTATTTCAATCCTACAATAGTCTTATTCTAACAATACAGTTCTTTAAAATTCTCAACTTTGCTTCGGAATTTCAATCCTACAATAGTCTTATTCTAACGTTCTAAAATAATTTTAGAATTTCCAAACTATATATATTTCAATCCTACAATAGTCTTATTCTAACTTTCACGAAAACTCCCAACGCTTTTGGTTCTGACCCCATTTCAATCCTACAATAGTCTTATTCTAACATACCCATTCTCCCCGATATGAATGACAATACGAGGATTTCAATCCTACAATAGTCTTATTCTAACCGAAAGAAGGAGCTAAAGGTCTTCCTTCTGTTGAGAAATTTCAATCCTACAATAGTCTTATTCTAACTAAGTCGACCATATGAGAATCACTGCTATTAATGTGATTTCAATCCTACAATAGTCTTATTCTAACTTTTACAGGAATTTGCTCTGTGGGGAGTGGTTTCTCTATTTCAATCCTACAATAGTCTTATTCTAACTAACTAAAATAATCTGTCCTCGCGCTGTTGCTGCAGTATTTCAATCCTACAATAGTCTTATTCTAACGCGACAGCAAGCTGCGTATGTTTCAGTCTGCCTCCTAATTTCAATCCTACAATAGTCTTATTCTAACATAAGGTTCTTGTAATCAATAACGAAGGAGAGGAAGATTTCAATCCTACAATAGTCTTATTCTAACTATCCAATCCCTGCCACGCTTGATTTGCTCTTGAATATTTCAATCCTACAATAGTCTTATTCTAACCACCATCAAACTGACTGGTTGGGGAGACACCCCTGCATTTCAATCCTACAATAGTCTTATTCTAACGTTTGATTTTTATTCTCGTTGCTGGCTTGAAACCTAATTTCAATCCTACAATAGTCTTATTCTAACCATTCGTAATGAATGGGATACAGAAACTTTGAATTTATTTCAATCCTACAATAGTCTTATTCTAACCAAAATAATATAACTAAAATGTCGTTTATTTTCTTTGATTTCAATCCTACAATAGTCTTATTCTAACAGGCTCATTCCAGCTGTTTTCTACGTCAGCAAGATACCCCAATTTCCATATTTCTCATCGCGAATCATTAATAATGCACAACTGCCCTTAGATTCGCGATTTTATAATACTACCTCCTTTGGTTCTCCCTTTTTCTTACCCATCGTTTCTCTTGTGAACAACTTATTGCTTGAAAAAAGATAAAAAACTACTGAATCCTCCTCCAGCTTTATAATTTCAGATAGCCCCTTTTTAATCTCCATATAATCGCTCTCTGTGATTTCACCTTCAAACAACGAATTCTGAACCCATGTAAGATACATCCTAAGAAATGCTTTCGCTCTATTCACTCTTTCAACATTAATATCATAAGCAATTATAACATACACTCTACCACCACATCACAAATGGGTTATACTCCTTCATACCCAAAAGATGCTTTATCAGTTTATACGCTTCTAACCTTATAAGCCTTTGATAAGAAACTTTCCTCCTAAGATTGCGGTGCTTTATCGTTGTCTCAAGCTTCTCTTCATAATACTTCAAAAATGTTCTCTTTCCTTTTTCATTTAATATTAAACCACTCAACTCTTCCGCGAAATCACTTTTCTGAATAATATTCTTATTAATCACGTAAAAAATCAATCTATCCACAATAAGCGGTTTGAATATTTCACTTATATCAAGACACAAGGAGAATCTTCTTTCAGATGGTTCATGTAAGTATGAAATGGTGGGATTTAACTGCGTGTTGTATAACTCAGCTAAGACAGTTGTGTAAAGAAGTGAGTTACCAAAACTTATGAGCGTGTTTACTTCATTTTGGGGAGGTTGCTTGGTTCTTTTCTCAAATCTAAACTCTTCATTTAGAATGTAGTCAAAACATCCATAATAAGAAATTCTAGCCCTTGCCTCAATATTCATCAAATCTGTAACAGACTTAGCATTGGGCAATTCATTTTTAAGTGCTTCAAGTTCATCTTTTTTCCCTTCAATTTTGTATTCAGCAATTGTTTTTACCATATTACTTATTGCACCATCAACAAACTTTCTAGCCAGCACCATTCTCTTCTCTTGGTTTAGATAATACTCAACCTGTTTTACCAACAAATCTCCTGATACCAAACTTTCTCTTGGGTAGAAGCTCCCGTCATAGAAACCATAGTAGTTGAAAAAGTGAATTGGAATTCCTTTCTGTGCAAAGTAATGAACGACACCGGAGGTTATTGTAAGAGGCCCATGAGCGTACAACTGATAGATGCGCTCGATTGGTAATGGACGTTTTCCATCCTTATTTAAAAAATAAATGGTGTTCTCATGTCTCTCAAGAATTCCCTCAGAAACTATGTGAAAGTTCTTTTTCATTCAATCCCCCCAACATAATTCATAATAAGCACATTTTTTACAATATGGAACTCTCTTCGGTTCAGGAGGAGTGGGTTTGGATACTACTTCCTCTATTCTTTGAAGTGCGTATTCAAGTTCTTTTTCCTTCTCTAGCGTGAGAATACTTTCCCTCCTTTCCCTTAGCAAAGGATAATCTAAAATTACCCTTATATCCTCAACCCCTCTTTTCTTAAGGAAATATGCATAGTAAAGAGCTTGCATCTCATGTGCCTTCTCCATTTTTAAAGATTTTTTGATTTCGTGTATCTCTACACTGTTACCTTTTTTGATGAAGTCTATCATTATTGCACCTTCCACCAATTCATTCTTTTTCTCTCGCGCATAACTCTCTTCATCAATAAATCTACCTATCGCTACAAGTTCAGAATGGTGCTCCATCTGGAGATGGTGCGAAAAACACCAAAGTTTTACTGGGCAGATGTAGAAGTAATTAACTTGGGTTCCAGTCACGACCAGTTGAAGTGGTATCAGCCCCATATGTACTCATCAACTAATCCATCTCCCGTGAATCCATCTTTAAAAGAATAGTACGGACTACTGACCCACATTTTTCCATACTTATCCCTCTTCAACATCGCTAACTTTTCTTCTGTCGGATACCGCAATGAAAAGTTAAACAACCTCCAAATATAATTAAGTTCTCTTATCTCTACCAATTTCTCAAATTTCCCTTTGTAATCTAAATTATTTATTCCTTCTGCATACTCCCAATAATATTCCGCAAATTTCTGAGGGTTCAAAATACAGTAATTCTGTTGAAACTCACAAACTTCCCATCCCGTTCTTTCCAAAATTTTCTTAACTTTCTTACCAACACAAACCCTATGCTTTCCTATAATATATTCATCTTTGATTTTGACTTCACCATTAAATAAAACATCTATCATACCTGTTTTCTCTATTATTCTCTCCCTCCCCACCTCCTCGAACCTTAATCCTCTCATATCCTCCATCATTTTTGG
This sequence comes from Candidatus Micrarchaeia archaeon, assembly GCA_038871515.1. GTDB lineage: Archaea > Micrarchaeota > Micrarchaeia > Burarchaeales > Fermentimicrarchaeaceae > JAVZHX01. Next base: position 188,625 of record JAVZHX010000001.1, on the reverse strand, counting down.
ACTTGATGTTCCTTTTTTCCGCAGTTCCTCCGCAAGCTTTTTGAGATATCTATCTATGCCGTCTCCTATGTTAAGCTCATCAAGATTAATGCTAACTCCCCATCGCTCATATTCATCATATTCTTTGTAAACCTTGCGGATACTTTGACTTTTTTTGGTTACATAAAGAACTGACGTATCGCGTTTAATCTCTCTGTTAATGCGACCCGCCACCTGCAGGATTGACTCGGGCGGAGCTTTTTCCCGGATGCCTACATCAAAATCTAAATCAACACCCGCTTCTATCGCTTGAGTTGAGACAAGTATCTTTTTCCCGCAGTTCTTACCGAAAGTTTCCAATACTTCTAATCTTCGTGGATAAAGTAGACTGCTATTCAGTAGGCAGACTTCTATATTTTCAAGTTCTTCCCCGAGCATCTCATAAATCTTTTTGCTTGCCCTAATAGTGTTTACCACAACAAGTACTTTTTGGTTAGACTCAGCTAGTTCCTTAGCTTTTTCACAAATAGTATCTTCCACGGAGCTTTCGCTTGTTTCCAATGATTTTATTTGGGTTCTATTTTCAAATTTTTGTAGTATCTCTTTTTGAATATCTTCTCTTTTTATTACTTTTGCGACATACTCCTTCTCTTTATCTTTCAAAAAAATATCAAGTTGAGGCAAGGTAGCCGACATAAGTATAAAATAGGTATTAAACAATTCTCCGAATTCCGCCATGGTAGTTATTATTACTTCCCAATATTTTTTTGGAAAGTATTGTACTTCATCTATTATCACTACGGAATTTGCAAGCGCCCATGTTTTTATTACTGAGCTTTTTTTATTCGAAAAAAGAATATCAAAAAATCTAACAGAACTCATAGTTATAGCTGGAAAATTGAAGGTTTCGATGTTCAGTAACTGTTTGTTATTAATTCCTTCTTCTGCCTCCCCCAGGTCCCCTTCTGCTATATCCGCGTAGGTATGAATCGCTTTTAAGTCATCACCGAAAATTTTCTGAAGAATTTGGGAATTTTGTTCTATAATATTAATATAGGGAAACACGTAGAATATCCTTTTGAGATTTTTCTTTTCTGCTAACTCAAGTGCCATTGACAATGAAGTTAAAGTTTTCCCTCCTCCAGTAGGGAGATACAAAAACAATATTCTTTTGGGTGGTGCTTCCTCCAAAATTGTGCGAACTCTTTCTATAGCTTCTCTACGAAGTGTTTCTCTATAACCTGTAAGGGGTTTATTCTCACTTTTTAATGCCTCTATGTACTCCGTCAATCTATCTTTGTACTTGTTAATCTTGCCAACTATACTTGTTTTCTCTAAACTTTCAGTAGACCCCCCAAAAGAAGTTGCAAGCATATCCGCCGTTTTAAGACACGAATAAAAAAGCCGGTATAAAAAATAAAGAGTAAGGCCCGGGTAGCGTTCTTTTAGATATTCTATTGCTTTCGGATAATACTTACCAAATTCCTCTGAACAATGTTCATAATCATCAACATCTTTAAGGTTGGAGTGATGTCTATCTACTATTGTTGACAACAAAAATCCACGTATTAACATTTCATTTCGAGAATCTTTTTTGCACTTATTAAATAAATACTTAGAAATTCTCAAAAATCCTTTTTCTGCGTGGGGAGGTAAATTCACCTTGTCTCCACTACAATTTTTTATAAGATTTTTTTGAAATTCAGTATCCGCCTTACCAAGATCATGAAAATACGTTAGGTCATCTAAGAGAGTTAAATTATCTTTTCGTCCTCCAAAGCATTCTAAGATAGGAAGATTACCCAAATATTCTTTTAAGTTTTTTAGTTGGGAGATACAATTCTCCCCGTGTTCATCAAGTGTTTCGTTGCAATGAGCATAAATCAGCCCAGATTTTTCTAGAACTTCTACGTATCTCCTCCATAAAAATCCCATTTCTAACCCCCATAAAGATATATCACCTTTCTGTCATCAACTCGCACAAACTCTCCTTTTATAGGGCTGGTAACCATTTTGGTGTCTATTTCGTGAGATGAGAAGACGAACACGAACTGTTTGTACTTATTATTGTAATATGTATAAGGATGACTTTCAAAAATCTGCACTATCTCACCCCCTTTATCTAGCCAAATCGTTGAACGGTTTTTTGCCTCTCCCAAGAAAGAAGGATAAATAGAATCTATCTTGCTGACACCCTCAAAATTTACAAATTTATGTTTTTTAACTTCAGAAATTTGCGCTTTGAATTCGTTTTTTCCTAAATACGGCGTAAATATAGATTTTTTAGTTTTTAATAGTTCAAAAATTCCCTCTGTTTTCTCATTAATCTCCACATAAATTCTATACGCTGGATTTATTAATATCTGCTCCTTTATCACTAATGTTTGACCTCCTCCGTTTTTTTCAGTTTGAGACGCAGCTCCAGTACTATTGTTATAAGCAACAAAATGCTTAATCAGATTGATATTTAGTGGTTCAACACCAATCTTTGTGTTTTTAAGTTCCTCCCACCATGGAAGCATATCCTTAGCTGATTTTTTAAGTCCAATGATCGAACCAAGGATACCTAAAACTGTTGGCCGCGGTATAAAATAATATGTTAAATAATAATCACCACCAGTATCAAATTTCCTAAATGCAGAGAAATCTGAAGAAATTATGAATGAGAATAACTCACCAGATTCTCCCATGGCATCTCCTCTCTCAATTTAAGGCTTTATTTCTACCTCCATTATTCCATCCTCTTTATCATACTCGATTTCACATAGATCTGGTCTAAAATACAACTCAATTCGGTTCGCTCCCAACTCTTTCAGTACTCCCACCACCCTCCGTATATCTATTTTGCGCTTTAGGTTATCTCCATTACTCTTTTGCACGCTTACCCCATCCCTCAATATCGGAACTAATGGGACAAATCCATCTTCTATTTCAAATTCTGCAAATATTACTAACTCAGTAAAAACCCCTGTTTTAGTTGTACTGGTGGTATAACCAGGACCGTGAATAAGTGCTTCTTTAAACATCTCCACATCGTCATTTGATAAAAAGACTTCTGGTGCACTTGAAGCGAGAAAATCATCTTTTTCTAGATTATTTGGGTTTATTGTAAAATCAAATACATAATGTCCCTCTGTCAAACGTACCTCTGAGCCAAGTGTGGTCTGAGGTCCGTACTCTGCTTTACTTTCCTCTCCTCTTTCCTTACCCTCGTATTTGGGTGATTGTATCTGGCTTACATAGGGCTTTCCTTTACCCCATACATCGATACCATAAGTTATCTGCACAGGTCCAGTAATTGAAAACTGTTGGTTTTTAAGCGTAAATGTTCCACCAAACAACCGAACGTCAAGACATTTTTCGAGTACTTGCTTTGCAATGTTCGTATCTGTCTTTATCTTATTTTTCTCTAACATTGCAAGTAAATTACCAACCTGTCCCTTTTCATCATATACTCTCCAAAAAATTAAATTCTGGTTTTTTACCTCTTTCAGGTATCTTCTTATTGTATATTTTAGAGCTTTGTCTGTAGAATAAAATCCCCCACCAGGTAATTTTCTTGGCCAACCCGAGAAGTCGGCGTTCCAGTTTGCATCCTGAGCTCTAAGACTCACAATCCCAGCTGCGAATTTCCCATATCTTCTCTCACTCATTCTATCACCTCCTATTTACCCCAAAATTTTTCTGAAGCAAAAGGATCAATAAATCCTGCGTAGAAGAACGGCTTTAGTTCTTCAAAATCCCTCTCTCTATCTTTCGGAATTAGAGCTGAACTAGCTATGTTACCCCATTTTTTAATGAACTGTTGTTTTATAGAATGTTGATACCTCTCAAATGTTCGGACTATAACATCCAAAACCTCCTCCACTCTGCTGGCATTCACAAGCGGTTCTAATTCCAATGGAGGCTCTTTGGATTTAGACTGACTAACAAGATACCTATAAAATGCACCTGCGCAATAAGCCCATTCTTCTTCATTAAGTTGTACATTTTCCTTCTCAACAACTTCGTCCAATTTTCTTCTCAACTCTTCTAACCCCTCCATTTTATCACCTCCACTCCAAACGCTATTGAAAAAGATTTCAAGAGGCGCAATTATTGACTTTCCGAATGTAAAAATTGTCCAACCCTCTTCTAAAACATCATAATACTTCTGAGTTATCGCGAGATTAACAAACTCTATAATCTCATTTTTGGAGAAGGCCACATCATTTTTATAAACAAATCTATAAAGCAAATCCCTATATCGATAGAGTAAATACGCCCCATATCTTCCAAGCTTTCCTTCCCACTCTTTCAAATTTCCAAAGTAAATACGAAAAGGCCACTTGAATTTCTCTGTACCCTTCTTAAAAATAGAAGCATAAAAAATCCTTTCTATTTCCATTCTATTCATAGACTTTCTTTTAACCTCCAATTCTTCCCCTTCAAAACTCTCCCACTCCAGAACCCATTTGAGAGATGCAACATAATCAACCCAGATAACGTTATCAATAATACTCATTAGGTAATGCGCCATTTTATATTCATCTTTTTTCCCCAGTTTCTCATAAACTCGGTTCATAAATTTTTCATATCCCTCTTCCCCTCTTAAGTATTCTCGGATATTCTCTGCGGCAATTGTAGTGACATATCTATCAACAAAAACTGGAAGTACCTTACATTGTTTAAGTAATTTATAGAATGCGTTTATTTTAAATCCACACGTAGGACACACACTTATTCTTCCATCCCCTTTAGTTGGACTCCTCAAAAATATTTTTTTAGCATCGTAACTACTCCCTACAATAGGATATCCTGTAACCCCTTTCTCACCGCATAATTGACATATTTCTTTTTTAAATGTACTTGTAATAATGTTTTTCAATATTTCTTCAGATTTTAAGAACTTTGTATATTCCTCAGGTTTATCAAACAATATTAAAATATAAACTTTTTTTTCTTTGGTTTCACCACTTAACTCCCTTATTTTTTTCTTTAATCCATTCAAAAAGTCTTTATCATCAAAAATCTCCTCAAATTTTGCAGCATTATACCTACTCAAACTTCCTTTTGTCTTCCTCATTTTTCTCTCAATCTCATTTTCCTCAGGAAGGACAAAAATAAACGGGAAGAAGGAGTTTATACCGCCTGTGCTACCCAACCATTTATTTCTTTCATCATAAAAACTAGAGCTGTAAGATGGATTCATCACAATCGCTCTTATAACTCCAAGTTTGTTCGTATTAATCATTTCTATTACTTCTTCTTTTTCGCATACACTAAAATTCTTGGATGCTGGTTCATAAACAACAAAAAGCACATTTTCTTCTTTTCGAGCTACGAGGGACAGGATGTTATCGATGTACACCTCATTTCTTAAATCAGGATATTCTGGCCATCTTGGGTTAAATCTCTCCCCCAACCAATATTTCGCGCATTCATCAACAAATAAACACATTTCGTTTAACATCTTTTATCACATTTACAAATCCAAATCCAAATGTGTTTCTCTCACCCACTCCGCAATCAATTGCAAACTCCAAAACTTTTCTCCTCCCTGCATTATATTTTAAACCATAAAACTTAAATTCCCATACACTTCCGAAGAACTTCTGCTCCTTCCCGTCTACTACAACGTGATTGACTGTTGACTTTTTGAAAACAAACTGCTCAAACAATGGAAATTCCTTCACCTTGCTTTTGTAGAATTCATTATACTTTTTGAAAATATTCTCCTCAAGCTGCTTTACGAAAACTTCAAAAGAATAACTTGGTTGCCAAAAAACATACGGTTTATCCGACTCTATATTATACTTCGAATAATTTCTCCTTGGTATCCTCAGGATTATTGGGGTTGCGCTTATCAAATGCAAGTTATTCTGAATTTTGATTTTCAGTAACTTGCATTCCTCAACTATAAAACTAAGCTCACCAATGTTTATTGTTTTTCTTTCCTCTATCCTTTCTTTTAACATCTTTATAAGTACGGAGTCAGGGGAGGAGATCAAGAAGTTCCTTACATCCCTTTCTTTAAAATCCCCTATTGGGAATATATTTGAAAAACAGAAGAACTTATACCCCCTCTTATCATGGAGAATACTATACGGGGTGTCTCTCAACAAATCATATATCAAACCCTGTGCTTTATGATAGTAAGTCATATCATAACTCGCATTCTTTGCTGCTTTCAACTTCAGAAGAAGCCTCATCAATAGTTTAACTTCAAACTAATTTAAAACTCTTATGCGGGGGGAGGGATTTGAACCCACGAAGCACCTAAGTGCACAGGGTCCTAAGCCCTGCTCTTTAGACCAGGCTCAGACACCCCCGCGTGTTTTAATTTCCTCCTTGCAATGTTTTTATACTTTCTCCCCCAAACACTATTGGAGGTTTTTTATGGAAGTGAAACTCATAGCACATACGCCCAACCCAGACTTGGTTTGCGCAGCTGCTGCAAGAACTTCAAGAAGCGCCCTTCCGCCATCAGAGCTGCTTGAGAAAACTCTTTCAGTTGCAGAGAAGGAGAAGGCATTGAAACTGCTAAAACAAATAATAAAATCAGGCCACATCTCCGTTGCAGAGCACTGCTCCTTCACGTTCAGCGTTTCAGGAGTTTCAAGAGCGCTAACCCACGAGTTGGTGAGGCACAGAATTGCCTCATACACCCAGCAGAGCCAGAGGTATGTGAAGGTAACTGATGAAAACTCGTTTGTTGTTCCACCGTTGATAAAGGAAAATGAAAAAACACTCAAACTTTTCAAAAAAACTATTTCAGAGATTATGAAAGTGTATAATCAATTAATACAATCAGGCATTCCAGTTGAGGATGCAAGATACATACTCCCAAACGCAACAAAAACAACCATCACGGTTACAATGAACGGCAGGGAGCTGCTTCACTTCTTCTCCCTTCGCTGCTGCGAGAGAGCGCAGTGGGAGATAAGGGAGCTTGCTGAGAAAATGGTTAAGGAGTGCAGGAAGGTTGCGCCAGTCATCTTTGAAAAGGCAGGCCCTTCCTGCGTTCAACTTGGTTACTGCCCAGAGGGAGAATTCTCCTGCGGGAAAATGAGGGAGATGCAGGAGAAATACGCCAAATTATAACGCAGAATTTAAAATAACCATCCCTCATAATATACTGGGGTGAGCTTATGGGAATAAACCACCAGCTTACAAAAGCGCAAACCACCATTGAATACCTGCTGATAATCTCAGTTGTTGTGCTGCTGATAATTGCCTTATTTTTAACAATAAGGGAGCTCACTTCAACCACGCAGGGAAATGTGACGATTGGAAACCAGTCGATGAAACCAACAGAGGCAATTAACCAAACATTCAGCGAGTTGAGAAACTTCACAAATCAAACAGGCGATTGATTTCTATGCTGAGAGGACAGACAAGCGCAGAGTTTCTTCTCATACTGGCAATAGGGGTTACTCTGCTGCTGTTCACCCTTTACTCAATACAGGGTGGTTTGAGAAGCATAAGCCCATCAATTTCAACTGCAAGGTTTGCTGACTCGCTGGAAACAATCTACTCAACAGCAGACGTTTTAACAGAGGGCTCTGAAAGAGTTGTTTCATTGATAATACCTGATGGTTTAACTGAATACAACCAGATAAGAATTTCGGATTCTTTATACCTTTCAACGTTCACTTTCAGGGGAACAAACTTCAGCAGGGCAACCAACTACAGGTTGCTTATCCTCCCAACAAACTTCACGCTCTCAAAAGGAAAGCACGTTGCGAGGGTATATTGCGTTAGGCAGGGTGAGGTAATTGTTGAGTTTCTTCAATAAAGCCCAGATATCGCTTGAATTCTACATTGCACTTTCCGCAGTGCTTCTCCTCTTTCTTTTCTCACTTATTTTCGCAATGCAGTTAAGAAAAAATGAGGAGGAGAGGCAGATAGCAACTGCGTCTCACATGCTCGCCCAGCAGGTTGCGAATTCAGTGGATTTGATGCAGCGCAATCTATGTTACGAAGGCAATTGCACAATCTCTCTTCTCCTGCCAAAAAGGATAAGGGGAGTTAGCTTTCCAAAAGAAGTTGAATACAACATAACCTTTCATTCAAACTGGGTTGTTGTGACGCCAGCCGGTTACCCATCTGCGAGCGTTGCATCCGCAGTTCCGTTTGAAGGATTGAAAGTTTCATTGGAGGAGAAACCAGAAGGAAAATTTTTGAGAGTGGAGGGAGCTGGATGAGAAGAGGAGTGATAATATTCGGAGAGGAGTTTCTTTCCTTCCTAGTGTTTTTTCTGGCATCGCTGCTTCTCATCTCAAACTTCCTTCTGCTGAATAAAAAAATAAACTCCCAGCTAATTGATGAAAGGATGCAGCTTGTTGCCGATAACATAGCTGATTATATAGCAAAAAAGTATGTTGATTCGGAAGGAAACGTTGATTTGGAGAAACTTAAAGTGACTTTCAGAAAAAACGTTGAGGTGAGAGTTGGGGGAGTTTTGCTTGGTGAAAAAGCTCCTGACGGAGTTGATATTTACGCTGTGAGAAGGGTTGTTTTTGTTGAAGGACAGCCTGCAATTATGGAGGTGAGGGTATGGCAGTAAGGGGTCAGACTTCAATTGAATTTCTTCTCATTCTCTCTGCAGTTGTGCTTGTGATTCTTGCAGGGGTGATGAGCCTTTCTGAAATAATGAAAATGCAGAGAGGTGCTTACTCTGCAATTCAGGGGGGAGTTGAGAACGCATCAACAGGCTTGATATACTACCTGAGCAATGAGACGTTTGGGACGGGCTTTCTGCCAATTTCTGGCGGGTTTGGCAACTTCACAAACGCAAGCCTGGTTTCACTTCAGATAACTAAAAATGAGCCTTACTTCATAAATCAGCCGTCAATAATAAAGCTCACAGCTTGGAATAACTATCCCGCTCCAATGGTTGTGCCAAAAATTTTGATAAGAATTGTGAACTCCTCAGGCGCCGAGATACCGGTTTCCCCTTCTGATGAGGAGAACGTCACAATAATACTGTCAAAAACAATCACCTCCGCTTTCATACCAACCTCACCTGGAGTTTACAATGTAACCGCAGTTGCGCAGGATGAGAATGGAAGCGTGCTGATAAACCCACTCACGGAGCAGCCAGTTGTTGTGAAAACAAACTTCACAGTGCTTGATTCAAAACCACCAGCAAGCGGTTTTGTGAAAACTTTTAATATTGAGAAGGAAGTTGTGCAGCCGCTTGGCGAGAGCTATATTGAATACTTCCAGCTTCCTGAGAATGCAGTTGTTTACTCAGCTGTTCTTGAGATAACGGATGCGCATAAATACGAAAATAAAACTGCTGGAGCACAGGCATCGTATCATTACTCAAAAATATCCGTATGCGAGTGCGCGCCTGATGGAACTGGCTGCCATGATGAAGGTGTGTTCTCCTCAGATTTCTTCTCTCAGGGAGGAGTTGTGGAAATACCAGAAAATTCTTTTATAACAGATGCGAACACAATTCGAAATGAAATAACAGGAGAGATGACAGTTTTCATAAACGGAATTTCAAATCAACCTGTGTTTGAACTTGTAAAACCTGGTTTGAACACAATAAGCATCTCAATAAACCCAGTTCAAACTGATACCTGTGGCCCAACTCACAGCAAACATTATATTTCAACGCTTGCGGATGGAACTGCAGTTCTAACTATTTGGTATTACTCCCCCTCCCCAAAAACTATTTCTCCCGGTGAGTTGATGAGCATTCAGATAAACGCTGGCTCAATTCACTCCCCGTATGCAGTTGAAGACGTATCTGGCTACGTAAAAGGAGGGGAGAATGCAATTCAGTTTTACAACATTCAAGGAACCTTCAAGTTCAAGCTGGTGGTGACGTATGCATAAGGGACAGGTGATGTTGCTGGACGGTGTGCTTGCCCTGTTCATAGCAGTTCTGCTCTCCTACTCCCTCTTTGCAGCCTGGCCCAGAAGCACCCATCCAACAGCAAACCTGCTCCTTGAAAGAGCTGGCTATGATTTGGCGAATGCATTCTACAAGGATGAGATACACCAAATAATGAGAAGGGGGCTTGAGGTTAAAGGATACCTCTCAGCGGATGAGATAAGTTTCATTCAGATGAAACTATATAACTACGGAAGGCTGCTGAACTTGAAGAGAATTGAGATTGAAATAGAAGGCTCAAGCTCATTTTCGGTTGAAATAGACGAATCAACACCCACTCAGAAGGAGCAGTTCTCCCTGATACTTCCTTTGAAAGGCGGAGCTGAAAACAGAATAGTGAAGGTGAACGTATGGAGATGAAAAAAGGGTTTGGGGGTTTGCTTGTCCTCTCAGTATTCACGCTTGGCTTCATCCTTCTTCTCAGCTCCCACTCTCCACGCATAGCAAGCAAGGGTTACTCCTCAATAGTTTTTGCTGAGGTGCGCTCAAACAGAATAGCATTGGCAAGAAAAACGATAATTGAAAGCTACAAACAGGTTAATGAGAGAAACCTTGCGGAGTGGACTGCATCAGTTGAAAAAATCTGCAGCTCATATGGTTTAAGGGTGAGCATTGACTTCAGCAAAACTCCGAAGGAAGTTAAATTAACCGACTCCTACACTGGAATGAGCTCATCATTTTTCCTTACCTAACTTCCTCTTCAGCTTCACGTACTCGCTCTCAATCTCATCCGCCCTCTCCTTCAGCTTGTTGAAATCACTAAGAAGTTTTTTGAAATCCCTCTCCCTGAAATTCTTCTCCTCCCTCTGCAAAGCATATATTGCATTCCTCAACTCATCATTCTCACTTTTCAAAGCGTTCATTCCCTTCATATGCTGATACTCCCTGAACAGCAGCACTGCTGCGACAAAAAAAACCACCGCAATGGAAAGCTCCAAAGACACACACGCCATTTGCTCACCCCACAAACGCCCCAGCAAACCTCATGGAAACCACAAAAACAACAGATGCAACAAGAAACATCACAGGAAAAACCATCATCAGCCCCCTTCTCACAGAACCATACCTCACCTCCCCTATGAACATCGCGTCAAGCACGTTGGCGAGCATCATGTAAGTAATTAAACTGAAGAGGAGGAACTGCTTCTCCAGCTCAGAATAAAGTGGTGCTCCCATCAAACTCTCAAGCAGTAAAATCACGTTATACCCCATCCCAGCAAAGAAAGGGTAGAAGAATGCTGATGAAAGAAAAATCATCCACGTTGACAAATCCACCCTGCTCCTCCTCTCGCTTTCCGCATCGAAGTCAGATGTTATGTTGCTTGTGAGCAGTGTGAGGGATTCTGAAACATCAACTCCAGTTTCTATGGAATTTGTTATCAAATCAAACGCTCTGTTTATCTTCCTTGATTTTATTGTTTCCCTCAATCTCCTGAATGCAGTTTTTGGGTTTCCGCTCACCTCAAACTTTGAAACTGCCTCCCTCAACTCCGGTGAAAGCTTTCCATAATCAAGGGACATCACGCTGAGCAGCGCATCCCTCATATTCTTCCTCTCCGAGTAGATTGCGGTTAAATGAGATAGGAAGAGCGGCATAGCTTTCTCCATCCCCTCAACTTTCATATAAGAAAGCAGCATAGGTATTGTCATCACAATATAACCGATGAAAATTGCTCCAAGAAGGGAGAAAATCAGCGTGAGCTCAGGAGAGCCAGTAGTTGAATACAGCGGAAGAAGAAGAATGAGAAAACCCACGCACGACGATAAAGCTACAAGCACTGCCCATTCAGAAGCGTTGAGCTCGCTTCTCATCACATCCATATACGGGGCAAGCTGAATCTCTATTCTAGCCAGCACGCCCCTCTCAGTTTTTATGCCAGTTATGCTAACTGCTTTTTTGAAAAGAAGCTGCAAACTCTGCAGAACTCCCACTCCAGAAACACCTCCTCTTTAAATTAAGCAGTGCAAAGTTTAAAAAAATGAGGAGATAATCTAATGGAAGGTGCGCAAATGAAGAAATCACTGCTGGTTCAGCTTCTCATCTCACTTGTTGCTGTTGCGCTTGTTCTATACCTCTCAGACTTCCCAAAAGTTCTAGAGGTTATGCGGAATGTCAATTTAGTATACTTCATTGGTGCAGCTTTTCTCTATCTTGGTTTGAACTCATTCATGGCATATAGAATAACTCTGATTCTCAAAGAAGTTAAAGAGAAAATAAGCTTCTTTGAAGCGCTTGAGGCAAGCCTTTCAGGGATGCTCGCCTCTGACTTCACCCCTGCAAGAACTGGCTACTTTGCAACTGCTTTTCTGATAAACAAAAACTCGCGTATACCGATGGATAAGGCGATGCTTTCCATCCTTGCACCGCAGCTCTTTGAGTTCACCCTGAAGTTTCTTGCCGGCTCGCTTGCGCTCTGGTACCTACTTACTATGCTGGCGGGTAAAATAGGCGAAAGCATTATCGGAATGGTTGTTGGAGCATTCATCTTCCTCTCAATGATAGCTTTCATGGGCTTGCTTCTCTTCTCAAAAAAATTCGTTGAAAAGCTCTCCTTCCTCTCTATTTTTCCATATGGCAAGCAGATTCACTCCATTCTCTCAAAGATGCAGAAAAACTCCAAGTCAATTAGGAAGCTCCTCCCTTACATACTAGCAATTTCACTTACAACCTGGTTCATAAAATCCTGCGAATGGGTCCTTCTTTCAAAAAGCATTGGAATGAAAATTGAAACAGCTCTTCCTGAAATTGTTTTCTTCGCATTCCTCCACCCGCTTGTCACAATACTTCAATTCATACCCGCCCCAACGCTTGCTGGGATGGGTTTATATGAAGGAGGAACAGCAGTTGTTCTCTCCTTATTTGGCGTTCCACCATACCAAAGTGTTTCATTTGCGCTGCTGGCTCGCTTCATGAACATGGCGGTTGACTTGCTTGGAGTTAAAGGAGCATTGAAAGTTGCAAAAAAACTCTAGAAAATCCACTTTGCGAACTCAGTTTTTATCAACCTTGGAATCTTATACCTCCACATCGTGTATTGTTTTACATCATTTATCAAATCCTTGTACATCTGCTTCTCCTCAGGAGTAAGCTTGCTCTCGTGCTCAACCCAGTGCTCCTTCCCATCCTGCACAACCTTCTCCTTCCTCCCAACAAGCTGTTTTTTCACTGTCCCAAACCACTCAGTTAAGGATGATTTTCTCTTCCTTATCGCTTTCAGAAAATCCCTCATCTCAATAGGCCTCTCCCTCTTCCCTTCAAACGCCTCCTTCCACGGTATTGTTGCAGCATCCTCGCATAGCTGCTTTATATCTGCGCTTGAATACCCCTCAGTTGCCCTCGCAAGCCTTCCCCAGTTAATCCTCCCGAGAGGCCTGTTCTTGCAGTATAATTTAAATAAAGCTTCCCTTGACTTCTTATCAGGAAGCCCGACATAAACCGTTCTCCCAAACCTCCCAGCTCTTTTCAGCGCAGGGTCAACATCCCAAGGGGCGTTTGTTGCCCCAATCACAAGAACGTTTTCAGTTGTGCTTTCCAACCCATCCATCTCTGCAAGAAACTGGTTAACAGCCATCTTCTGAAAGCCCTGCATATCCGCTTCCCTCTTCCCGCCAAGCGCCTCCATTTCATCAAAGAAAACAACAGCCGGAGCATTCCTTCTTGCAGTTTCAAAAACTCTGTGCAGGTTCTTCTCAGTGTTGCCCGCGTACATATCAACAATTTCATTTATTCTTGCGTGAATGAAGTTAACATCGCACTGCCCTGCAGTTGCCTTTGCCATAAATGTTTTACCGCATCCCGGAGGCCCGTAGAAAAGCACCCCTCCACCAGCCATCTTGCCGTACTTCTTCGCAAGTGCAGGGTTTTTGAATGGGTAAACAATCAACTCATTTATCACATCCTTCGCGTGATTCATCCCAGCAACATCGTTGAAATTAATTTTTGGTTTTTCAAGAAACTCTATTTTTGCAAGCGTTCCAGGCTCTGTTGTTGTAACCTCCTTCGCCTTCTCCTTCTTGCTCTTTGCAAGCTCAAGCCTGTTCTGCGCATCCTTAAAATCCGGATTTAACTCCAGCGCTTTGTTGTAATTCTCAATTGCCTTGTCAGGCATGTTTTTGTACTCATAAGCCAACCCAAGTATGTAGTACGCTTCTGCAAAGTTTGGCTTCAGCTCAATCATCTTATTTATATCCTCAATTGCCTTATCATACTCCTCCTTGCAAGCATATGCCAACCCTCTGTTATAATACGCTTTGTCAAAAAGAGGGTCAACTTTAATTGCTTTCGTGTAATACTCAACAGCAACGTCAAAGTTGCCTTTCTCATAATACTCATTACCTATCTTGTAATACTCCTCTGCATCCTCCCCAGCTTCACCCATAGCTACCACTACTATGGAATATAATGCTCTGATTTGTATATAATACTTTTCAACTTATTAACTTCAGCTCCTTCCCAACTTCCTCATACGCAGCTAGCGCAGCATCCAAATCCTTCTTCTTATGCCCTGCAGTAACTATGTTTCTAACCCTCGCCTTGTCAATTGCAACCATTGGATAAACAATCGGGTTCACATAAACTCCCTTCTCAAAAAGCTTTTCAGACAGCTTCTGAGCAAGTGAACTCTCCCCAGTTATCACAGGTATTATTGGTGTTTGGCTGTTGCCAGTGTTGAAACCTAACTTCTGCAGTTTCTTTCTGAAATAGTTTGCATTGCTCCACAATTTATCAAACAACTTCGGCTGCTCCTGCACAATATCTATTGCAGCGCTTATTGCAGCAACAACTGCGGGTGGGTGAGATGTGCTGAAAAGGAATGCTCTTGCCCGCTGTATTAAGTAACTTCTCAGCTCGCTGCTTCCAGCAACATAGCCACCCATGCACCCAAACGCTTTTGAAAATGTTCCCATTTCAATATCAACTCTTCCGTGCAGGTTGAAATGATCAACAATTCCCCTCCCATTCCTCCCAAGCACCCCTTCACCATGCGCATCATCAACATACGTTATCGCATCATATTTTTCAGCAAGCTCAACTATCCTGTCCATGGGCGCAATATCCCCATCCATGCTGAAAACTCCATCTGTGATTATCAACCTCCTTCTTGCATTCATGCTCTCCTTCAATGCTTTCTCAAGCGCCTCCATATTCAAATGAGGGTAGATTTTTCTCTCAGCTTTCGTTAACCTACAACCGTCAATTATACTCCCGTGGTTAAGCTCATCGCTCAGTATAACATCCCCCTCCCCAACCAACGTTGGTATTGTCCCGCTGTTCGCCATAACGCCTGTGGGGAAGAGCAGCACAGCTTCAGCTTTCTTAAACTCCGCAACTTTTCTCTCAAGCTCCTCATGTATATCCATTGTCCCAATAATCTGCCTCACAGCACCAGTTCCCACTCCGTACTTCCTTATCGCCTCAATTGCAGCCTTTTTCATTTTTTTGTTTGTTGTTAAGCACAGGTAATTATTTGAGGCGAGGTTGATTACCTCTTTTCCATTGACAATTGCCCTTGGTCCCTGGGGGCTACCAAGAATTGGAGGAACCTTGAAAAGTCCTTTCTTCTTCATTTCTTCAATTTCATTCTTTATATACTCCAGCCTCATCTCACCACCTCCTAAGGATAAAGAACAACCTTCCCGCACTTCCCCTCATGCATCAGCTGCATTCCCTTCTCAAACTCCTCAAGCTTGAATCTATGAGTTATTATCGGTTTTACATCAACTCTCCCAGATTTGAGCAAGCCAGCCGTTGTATACCACGTGCCATACATCTTCCTTCCAGCAATTCCATAAACCCTTGCTGCTTTGAAAACAATATCATCCGCCCAGTCAAGCGTTATTTTATCTGCAGGAAGCCCAAGCAGAGAAACCCTTCCACCAAATTTCAGAACTTTGAAGCAGTTGCTTATCGCCTCCTGGCTTCCAGCCATCTCAAGCGAAACATCAACTCCAGCGCCATCCGTTGCATCCTTGATAACTTTAACCACATCCTCCTCATTTGACTTTATCACAGTATCCGCTCCAACTTTCTTTGCAAGGTTCAGCCTGTAATCATTCTTCCTTCCAACTGCAAAAATGTGCGCTGCTCCAGCCGCCTTGCATATTGCAACCGCGCACAACCCAATCGGGCCAACCCCAAAAACCGCAACAGTTTTCCCAGCAACATCCTCAGCAAAAACAGTATGAACCGCATTCCCAAACGGCTCCTGTATTGAAGCTATCTCAGGTGGCATTTTCTTGTCGTTCACCCACGCATTCTCCTCTGGAATAACCACATACTCAGCGAATGCGCCATCCGTGTCAACACCAAGTATCTTCACATTCTGGCACACATGCGCCTGCCCTGTCCTGCACTGGAAGCATTTGTTGCACACAATATGGGTTTCAGCAGAAACATTATCTCCAACAGAAACAAACGTAACATCCTTGCCAACCTCAACAACTTCCCCTCCAAACTCATGCCCCATTATCCTTGGCGGCTTTATCCTCCTCTGCGCCCATGCATTCCACTCATATATATGCAAATCAGTCCCGCATATTGAAGTCGCCTTTACCTTGACAAGAATATCACGTGGTCCCAATTTCGGTATTGGAGCGCTCACAAGCTCTGCTCCTGGAGCTGGCTTCCTCTTCATAACTGCTTTCATCTCACCCTTCATACGACACCTCCGAATAAAATTCTCAGGAAAGGAATTTAAATTAATTAGATGCTCCTAAAAAATTAAAATATGGCAAAAGCACGGCTTCACGCTGAAATCTACGGAATAGTTCAAGGTGTATTCTTCCGCTCAAACACCCAAAGGAAAGCATTCTCCCTTGGCTTGACTGGGTGGGTTAGAAACAGAAGGGATGGCTCTGTTGAAGTTTTGGCAGAGGGTGAAAGGGAAGCGCTTGAGGAATTGCTTTCGTGGTGCAGGAAAGGACCGCCAGGTGCGAGAGTTGACAGAGTTGAGCACTTCTGGGAGGATTACAAGGGAGAGTTCAGCTCCTTCTCAATTCGCTATGATTGATTTTTCTAATTTTCGCTATAAAAATGAACTGTGCGAAAGCTCATCTACCTTCTCCTCATGCTCACAACCCTTTTCTGGGGCAGCTCCTGGATAGTTGTGAAACAGCTCACCTCCGAGCTCAACCCAACAGCAATTGCAGCTATGAGATTCACAATTGTCTCATTCTTCTTCATTCCAGCAGCAGTTTGGCTTCATATAAAAAACGAAAGAGTTAGAAAAGAGGATTTTCTGCATCTTGTGCTGCTTGCAGTATTCGGCGTTGCCCTGCTTTACATACTCCAATACGAGGGAGTTAACCTAACCACAGCAACAAATGCATCTCTGATGGTTGCTTTCAACCCAACAATGACGCTTCTGCTCTCCTCCTTTCTCATAAAAGAGAAGCTGAGCTTCAAAAAACTGCTGGCAATACTCATCGCATTCCTCGGTGCCTTTCTTGTGATAACAAACGGCAGCATGGATATTGGAACAAGAATGAATGATGTAGTTGGCTCGCTGCTCTCGCTTGCAAGCACCTTCTGCTGGGCAGTTTACACAGTGCTGAACAAAAAATTCGTTGAGAAGCACTCACCGCTTTTCTCAACTGTTTACACCTCCATTTTCGGAGCTCTGCTCCTGCTCCCTTTCCTCCCCTCCTCGCAGCTTCTCTCCCTCTCGCTCTATGGATGGATGGGTTTGGTTTACCTGGCTCTAACCTGCACTGTATTTGGCTATCTTGTCTGGTCATACTCATTAAAATTCATTGATGCGTCAAAAGCAGCAGTGTTTGTTTACCTTGTCCCACTCTTTTCAGTGCTTCTTGCATTCATATTTCTTGGAGAAACCCTAACCGCTTACTCTGCTTTTGGAGGGTTTCTCATTCTCGCAGGAGTATACTGTTCAACTCGGTTGTAATGATAAAATTATTAAACACCCCAGCAGATAGAGTATAGATGAAATACAAAATCGCAATAGGGGGCTTCATTCTTTTCGTAATTGGCTTTCTTCTGGCAAGCAAAGCGCATGACATTATCTGCGGTTGCCAAACTCCAACCATCACTGAGTCAGATCCATGCTACCCGTGCATAACCTCGCCGAAGTATCAGAACTACCTTATTGTTTTTCAGATAATCATGATAGTGAGCGTGTTCATCGTGCTTTACGGCTTTTTCAGCGAGTTTGAATACGGAAAGAAGTGAGCTGATGGATGAGAGCAGGCAGTGGATGCTGGAAGGGTTGATGATAGGTTTCCTCGTGATACAGGCAATGCTGCCATTTTTCTACCACAGCTATTTTACAGTTCAGGAGTGCACTCCTGAGCTAATCTCCCGCTCAAATCTTTATCTTTTCATTTTCACAGGAAGCGGAATAATTGCATTCTCCTGTGCGCTCTACCTGAAAAGAGAAAAAACTCTTCTTATTGAACTTGCTGTTTTCATCATAGGCATGTTCCTGATACTCAGCGAGGCTTTCTGCGTTTAGTTTATTAACTAAAAAATATTAAATTAAACTATGGCCAACCCTCTTCCAAAGTATAAACTCACCGATGAGGAGATTAAGGAGGGGCTTGCTCTCTTTGAAACACTTGGGGTTATACGCGCAGAGGGTAAAAAATATGTGCTCACCGAGACAGGCGAGCACTTCTTGGCAGCTGTTGGTTGTGGAAGAGCGGGGTTTGGAGAGGTTTGTTTTCAACTGCTTGACTCGCTTGTGAAATCAGGAAAGCTGAAGTGCAGGTATAATCTGAAGGATAAATCGTATTACTTCAACGAGAAATAACTGAATGGCTCCGAAGCTACAAAGCCAAAAAAAATGTTATGACGGAGTAAATATCCCTTGCCTCCGAAACCTCAATTATTATTAAACACCATACTTATTAAAATATTTGTGGTTGTATGGTGAAAATCCAGCAAGTAAAAAACCAGCTTTCCATAACCATACCAAGAGCAATAGCAACCGCAAAAGGATTCAGGAAAGGGATGGAGCTTGAGTTCATAATTGATAATCTGGGGAACCTAATCCTGAAACCCAAGCAAACCTGAAGGATGCAGAAGTTAGGGAGCTCATAGCCAAGAAACTCTCCAAACTTTAGCCTATTTGAAGTTTTAACTGCTCCGTCTGAAAGGATTAAACTATTAATTAAGCGCTATTACGCCCCCCCCACGTTCTATATGATAATTAAAAACGAAATGTTGCAACTCTATTAATTAAATCTAAATTAATACCCCTATTTATTGTTTTCTTTTCAAATTCAACTCCAGAATACGACGTAGGAGTGGTAATTTTACGCCAGCAATATGGGGGTAAGCCAGCTTAAGCTTCGCTTTGTCAATGTACATCCTCCTTGTTGTTTTCCTCAGAGAGATGAAATCCCTCCACCTCTCCTGAGCGTCTGCAAGCGCCTGATTGAAGTATTCATCCGAATCCACCCTGTTCTTTCTCTTCTCCAGCTTCTGTAGTTCAAGGGATATATCCCGTTTCAACTGAGCCGTGAATTGTTTTTTCTTTTCCTCATACGCTTGAATTAACGCTTCGGATGGCTTGCCGATGTAGAACCCATCATACTTTATAACTGCTCCATCCTCAGAAACAAAGCGTGGGTATCTTGCGTATATCTTTCCAAATCTGGGATTGTTGTTGATGAAAAAGAACTTAACGAGAACCTCTTGCCTCTGCGCATCAATCTCTTGCGTTTCTATTAAAGCATGCAGAAGTTTCCTTGCTGAAACATCCATCATGTTCAAGTCTGGGAGCGTGAATATCACGCCCAAGTTCTCATGCCTGAAAGTTTGCAGAATATAGCTCATAGCCTTGTTTGTGAAGCTCATGAAATCCCTTGCTGGCATGGAAACCCCAGCCTCATCAAGAACTATGAAGTTTCCTCTTCTCAACAAACCAGAGTTCAGTAATGCCATGAATTCGTTTGGAGTGAAGCAAACCCTTGAGATGTTGAAAGTTGAATCCAATACTTCAGCTATTCTCAAAGCGCAATAGCTTTTGCCTGAGCCTGTTTCCCCGATTATCGCACACATGAAATTCTTATTCTGCTTATGCACCCTGTTGTATATCCAATCAACTATGCTATCGCTCATCTCTCAAACCTTCCCTTCTTTGATTTTTCAAGGAGTAAGTTCAGCCTATCCATCAGTCTGCACAACGCTCCGTAAAGCTTGAGTGAGAACCAGAAATCTGGCTTCTTACATTCTTTTGTTATCTCCTTGTATTCTGTTTTGAATTTCTCATCGTGGTAAGCGCTCAGCATTTCAGAGAGAGCCAGAACGCTCTTGATGAACAGCTCATTGTTTATAGGATTCTGATTAGCAAGCAGTTGGTTAATTCGGTTTATCTGCAACTGCAAATTCAATTCAAAATTTATATCTCCCTTAACCCTGAATTCATCCTCAAAAACTTCACTCTTCTCTTCCATAAAAAACACCTACAAGTATGATGTGTTGTTTTCCTTATTTTTTTGGATTTTTCTCAGAATTCCCTCACTCACTCTTTTGGAATATCTTGCCGATGGGGATGAAACCTCAACAACAAGCCCATCCGTGGCGATTGAGATGTAGTAATCTCCTCCCGCCTTTTTCTTTTTTTTAAACATTTAACTCCCCTCCCTCTCAAACCCAATTCTCTTGAATAATTTCAACAGGCGTTTTCTGGATTTGCGGAGTTTTCTCTGAATTTCAACGTAATCGGTTTTGGGAGTAGTTTCCAACTCTTGTTTGATTGAACCCAGCTCAGCCATCAAGAAATCCAGAAATTCATACCATCTTCGGAGCTCATAATAGAATTTCATCTTATCCTTGTGCTCCTTTGTTTTCAGGTGCTTGGCGAAACAATCATCAGCCAATCTGGTGAAGCAATACCACCCTCCGCAAACCTTACACTCCCCAACATGCTCGCCTTCATCCCCGCATATTTCACATTTCATTTTTTCACCTCTTCAACACCATAACCGCACCAATCATACAGAGAAAAAAACCAATCAAGTTGGTTGGGTATTGATAAACTGCTGAAATAATCAAACCCATCCCCAACAACAAACAACCGAGCCTCAGCATTTCTCCTCACCATTCAATCGTTGTTGAATTTGCTTTAAAGTTTCTCTCAGAGTTTTAATTTCGTCCTCTGCTCTCTCAAGTCTGCAAGCTAAACAATCGCATGGTTTCTTTGCCTGTTTCTTTTCCATGAAATCAAGTAAACTCATCTCATACCTCTGGTTTCTTTTCATACTCCGCAAGAACCTGAAGCCCCAATTTTGTTATTTTGTAAGGCTGATAGAGTGTTTTCCTCCCCTCCTTGAAGAGTGAGGGGGGTTTGGGTAGTTTCTCAACCAACCCAAACTTATGGAGAACGCTCAAGTGTGCGTATATCTTCTTTACAGGTATTTCCAACTTTATGGATAGGAGGGTTGGAGAATCGGATTTCTCTGAAAGGGATTTCAAAATAGCATACCTGTGCTTCTGAAAAATCAAACTACCCAAAACGTTTCCATCCTTATATTCCAACTCACTAACCATTATACCACCATTATCCATTTAACAAATATTCACCTTCACGCCTATCCTTTGGGGTGAATTTTGCGCAGAAAAGTGCAAAACAGGGATAGGAGAAATCAATTTCACGAAAAACATCCCCTTCTTTTACGCATAAGCAGAGTTTCTCTTTCTTTGAATAATTAATGCAATAGAAACAAATGGGAAGTTTTCCCCTCCTACGTTTCAAAAACTCCCGAACACACTCATATCTACTACAAATTGAAATTCCCAACGCTTTGAGGTTTGGTATTTCAGTATGATTTTCCTTACATATCATACAACTCACCTAAACACCTCTCTGAAAGGAGGGGAGCGGATTTGTGCAAGTGATGGAATTAGGGGAGGTGAGGTGTTCTCTTGTGGGGTGTTGTTTGGCCAAGAGGTATTGCACTCCGCACCCCTCTCAATATGAACTACAATAACCAAGAGCATAACACAGCAGAAAAGAATTGCAAATAGCAAAATGAGATAAGGAATAACCTCAAACCAATCCACATAAAACTCAACCACTTTCATTTTCCATCCTCCCAACAATTATCTCATCGTGCTCAAGCTCATGTGAAACCTTCAGGATAACAAACACGTCGCCATTCTGCTCCCTTGTTTCAATCAGAATTGGTTTCCTGTATTTGCCTTTCCTGAGTTCTACCCCAAGAGCCCTTATTACGTTGTTTGGAAGCCTCAGACTACCTTTTACGTCAAGGGTTTCACCGACTACCTCCCCTTTCCTGTTCTTTATCGGTTTTCCATACCCGTATATCTGCAAAGGAGCAACCTCAAGCATGGGAATCACCATCAGAAAGTTTAATCTCCTTAACTTTCCTAACCTGTGGTGAATTTACGTCTGAAAGTGAAAATTCAGCAGTTTGTTGATTTATGAGCACCTTTTTGGCTTTAGACTCACCCAACTCACCCAATTCACCCAAAAGTTTAGCGTCAAGGGGTGAGTTGGTAGAGTTAGGTGAGTTAGGTGAGTTGGTAGAGTTAGGTGAGTTAGGTGAGTTGGTAGAGTTAGGTGAGTTAGGTGAGTTGGTAGAGTTAGGTGAGTTATCTAAAAGCATTTGCCTTATCTTCTCTGTTATTTCTTCATCATAATCTTTTAATCTACAAAACTGAATAACAGCTTCCTTACTAAACTTATAAACAGGATACCCATGTAGTTTTCTGGCTGGAAACAGCAAACAATTTTTAAAAGTAGAGCCAAGTACAACACTTAACCCATGTTTCTTTCTATCATAAGCGCCACTTTCCGAATCAAAAATTTTGGGAGCCAATTCCTCAACAATTTCACCCACACTCAACTCAATTTCATTCTCCTTAACAGCACTCAACTTTTCAACGATAATTTGCATGGCTAAATAAACCCAGTCATCGCTGAAATCCTGCATTTTCCTTCGCTCAGTATCCTCAACATAAAATCTGAGCATTTCCTCATATAATTCGGTAGAGATTAGCTTAGCAATAACCAAATTTGGAATAATTCGTTCTAACTCCCGTGCAAACAACCTACTCTCATTCAACTCCTCATAAACTTTTTTAACATCCCTATAATTCTGCAAAGCGCATACATGAAGCTTATTTCTCACCTTAGCCCAAAGAGGATTATCTTCATCCAATCGGATATACTCCGACTTCTCAGTCTTCAATGTTCGTGTTATATTTGAGCGATTTTCTGCAATCTCATCCAAAGCAGTTATGCTGTTCAAAACCATCGGTGAAAAAATTCCAAATCCTGTTGGCTTGTATGTCTTCCCCTCAGCCCGAA
Source organism: Candidatus Micrarchaeia archaeon (assembly GCA_038871515.1). GTDB lineage: Archaea > Micrarchaeota > Micrarchaeia > Burarchaeales > Fermentimicrarchaeaceae > JAVZHX01. The sequence continues at coordinate 165,462 of JAVZHX010000001.1, read as the reverse complement.
TTGTTTTTTGTCTTGAATAACAGCCAGTATTAAAAATATGCAATATCCTCTTTCGCCTCTCCTCTTCCTGCGAATCAAAGTTATCAATAATTATTGTTGGCTTAACCGACTCAATTATCCTAAAAATAGAAGAATCAGAAAAATCAGCACTCATAACAGGGTTAAATGAAAGCAATAGATAAATCTTAGATAACCTCGTCTTTCCCCAACCGCTTTGCCCGTAAATAAGCTCTCTCCCTTTCATTTCAAAAATAGGGAGGAAATAGTTTGAAATTATGCTTAAAGTATGATGCTTATACACTCTTTCATCAGGGTGCCAGTATTTCCACTTAACCAATTCCAAAACGTCAGCATAAACTTCCTTTAATGAAAGAAGCTTGGGATTACCAAACAGCCAAGTATAAATCCCATACTCCCCAGTATTACCCCAGCAATGTTCAACAACTTCGTGGTAAAATGGAAAGCGATAGTTCAGCTGGAATTTTTGTTTTATTTCATTATTCCCCTTTCCCCAGTCAATAAAAATTTCCTTTTGAGAAGTTATAACTGCATCATAATATTTACCATCTTTATAAACTTTAGTCCCGATATAAAAAATGCCATTATTCAAACCCATCCCTATTGATTGAAATACAGGTTTCTCTTCACTCAGAAGAGCCTTTAACTCAAAAATTCGTTTCTCATCAGAAACACTCTTTTGTTCTCGTGGCAAATCAAGCTGATACTGAATTAATTCCGTGAGCTCTGCTCCCAAATGACATGCAAGTTGCTCAAGTTTCGTTTTGCTCAGCTTCGGATTCCAACGCTTAGCCAGAGTTTTGAGAATTTTCTCCGATGTGTAAAAATTGAATGGGAGCTCCTCCAGAGCGTTGCGACGTTCATTCACATCAAGAAGAGTAATTTGCCATTTCTTTTTTGAAGGGAGAAAATACATCTCAAACTCAATTTCCCAACCTTCCCATTTCACAAGCACTTCCCAAGCATACGGCTGATTTGTTATCGGTTCATACTCAACCATTCATCTCACCTCCCCTCTTCGGATGGAAACAGCCTCACATAGAGCGAATCGCCGATGCGCAAATTGAGATAGCGCTTGCCATCCTTCGTTTCCTCAAACCAGCCAGCGACGGAGATAGAGCCCTTCACGTCTGGTTTTCTTCTCTTATTTTCCGATTTACAAAAATTTAATAAGGGATTTTGTGTTATTTTTTCCATATACATCACCTCCTTTAAGGGGTTGGGATGGAGGCCCGCCCCCTTTTTATCATACTTGGGCTTTCACCTCGCTGTTGAGCTGGGCTTTCACAATTCTCTCCCAGCAAACTCTAACCGAATGTGAGCAAAGGGGAAGTACATCCTTCTCAAACTTCCCAACTCCCCCGACGGAGGAAATCGCTTGTTTCCACTCCTGAATTAACTTCTCATCCATACTCAAGCACCTTTTCAAGTGCAATTCTAATTTGCTGAGAAACGGGAACTCCCATAATCCTTTTTCTTTCTTGGAGCATCTTCCACATCTCCGACGGGAGTGAAACCATGTGAGATTCAACTTTTTTTTCCATCAAACCAACCTCCACGAACATCAACCATAGTAAACAAAAATATATTAGAACCTACATATTTATATACTTTTCGGTTGATAATGATTGTCAGAGGTTTATGTTGGTTGATGAAGCTCAGAAAAGAGAAGAACTTCACAAACAAGGAGAGTTAGAATTCTCGTTAAGTATGTTATCTGAGGTAGAGTGGAGGATTCTAACAGAACTTTTCAGTTCTCCCTATGCTCTCAACACGTTTGAACTATACGGCAGAATGGTGAAAAGGAAATTCAATCGGTTTTATAAATCAAACAAAAAAATTCAAAAGTTAATAGAGCAAAAAGAGTATGAAGAAGCGTCTAAATTAATGAAAAATAAAGGCTGGGAAATTCCATCATATCCAAGATTGAAACGGAATTTAGAAGTTATGCATCGTTTGGGATGGGTTGGAGTTAGGATAGTTGAAAACAAAAAAGAAGGTATGGTTTGGTTTTTACCTGAACATGTGCGTAAAAAGTTTGTAGAAAGAGCGGAGAAAACAAAAAACGAGCTGAGAAAAGACAAAAAACTCTTTCAGAAAGATGTTGAGTTGGGGTTGCTACCTGCTCCTTTCAAAACATTTAAATCCAAAAATGAGTAATTACTCATTTCTGAGTATTCAGCTTCTCAATTTTCTCCTCAAGTTCAGCAATTTTCCTCTGCATTTCCTCAATTGTTTTTGATGCAAGATTCTCAAACACAAGAGTTTTTTCAAATGTTTGCTTATCCAGATACATGCCACACGAATCGCAAAGAATATTGCTCCATGAGTTCAGCTTGCCACACCGATAGCATTTCTTAGCTTCTTGAACGTCTTTTGCTTTTTCCCCAATACCTCTTCTACCTTCCTCCCATCTCAACACATCCTCATAATTCCTATGCCTATATCTATCAACCATCCTTGAGTTCTTTCCCCAACCATACTTCAAGCGCATCAAATCCTCAGGCATGCCTCTCCTTGCGTCGTTGGTTGCGGCGCTATGCCTGAACAGATGAACCCAAACCTTCTTTCCCAAAGCTCTCCTACCAATCCTCTTTATAGTTTCCAAAACACTCTGGTAGCTCATGCTGATGTTTTTCTTTCCATTCACGTTTGTGAATAAATACGCTTTTGGGTCATCCTTCTTTGGATGTATTGAAAGCCATCTTTTCACATCCTCAACAGAATCAAAAATGAAAATCGTTCTGGGTTCAGTCTTGCTCCTTGTTATGTAGATATAACTTCGGTCATTCTCAAAATGAACATCCTCAATTCTTATGCTCATCAGCTCTCCCAACCTAATTCCCGTTTCATAAAGAAGCTGAAGCATCGCTCTGTTTCTGATGTTCTTGGTTGCGTCAAGCATTTTCTTGAACTCCTCTGGTGAGATTATATCCTTATCCGTGAGCTTCCTTCCCCTTGCAACGCCTATTTCAATCCAAGAAACAAGCTCAGGATATTTATCCTTCTTTCCAACTCTCCCAAGCAATAACCATCTGTAAAATATTTTCAGGGAGCTTTTCAGCCAGATAATAACAGAATCGCTTTTCTCTATGTGGTTTCTTGGGTATGGGTCTTTTAGATATTCTTTGATATCCTCTACTTTAGCCTCTTTGAATGATGAATATCGCTTATCAGCTAAAAACTGCCCAAAAAAAGACAGGCTCCTAACATAACTTTCCTGAGTTGGTATGCTGAGTTTCCTTGCTCTTGAATACTCCCCGATAAATTCCTTGAGTTCTTTCTGCATTTGCTTTGTGAGTTTGGGATTATTCAAATGAGCCTTGATGTTTCTCATCCTTCTTTCACAATAATCTTCATACATACCACATCATATCCCCAGCTTCTTTTTTAATTGATGTGGTTTCGGATTACTGAGGCATAACATTTTAAAGGGCTCCGAAGCTACTCCGAAGGTCATCTTTTAATCCCTCTGGGACGGTCTCGTCATTGCCGATTACTATTGCTCATCTTCTATTTAAAAGGAATTGCATCGCCAATCAAATCAACTGCGATGTGGGAAGCATACCCCAAAAACGCCCATCCGCCAGCTCTGATTGAACCAGCTAAATTCACTCCAAAATAAAACACAGCAAACGAAACTATGCATCCGTAAAGCGCTGCTGCAGGCAACGTGTGTAGAAAACCCCTATGCCCCGGTATCAATGCATCAACAACTTCCACTGCAAGAAAAACAAACAAAATTAGAAGAAATGGAAGGTAACCGCACCAACCAAACTTCAACTCAGCGCATACTTCTGCAAGGGAAGGGTAAAAAAGCAGGAGAAGAGAGAGAAAAACAAGAAGGAGAATCCATCTCGCAGCTCTGCGCGGTTTTGAAACAGGGCTGTCCAAATCAGGGAGAACCGCTCCAATTATGAATGCAACTCCTGCCATCCACCCAGGCGCTCCAAAGAGAATCGTGAATAGAAGAAAAAGCAGAAAACCTGAAAGAAGGTGCACAGTGAAACCAGTTTTCATAATTTAAATTCAACCGCTTTTAATTTAACTTTAACCAACAATTCTTTCAAGCTCAACTTTTACAACTCTTCTCCCAACTGTTGCAACCCTGAGCTGAACAGTCACCTCATCCCCCACTGAAAAGGAGTTGAGGAGTATCACCTCAAATCTTGTGTTCTCAGGTATCTCGTACTCCCTCCCTTCAATAACTAACCTCTCCCCAACTTTGAGAAACATCTGTCTGTAAAGCACCACTTCCCCTCCAGCAAGCTTCTTGAAATTCTCCTCGCTGAAGTTTGAGGAGTTAAAACTAACCCCTGCTTTGGAAAGCGGGTAATCCACCGTTATATTCTCCCCAAGAATCCCCTTCAAATCCATCTCAACTCTCCCAGAGTCGTTGAACTCATCCTTCACATAAATCACATCTCCATAAACTTCCTCCACATAGCTTAGATTATATATCTCTTTAACCACCTCATCCTCTCTCCCGCTTAACCCTTTCACCACAACGTAGGAGTCGGGAAAGTAATTAACCGTAACATTTTCAAATCCAGTTGATAACCTCTCCCTCAACTCTGTTGCATTGATATTTCTGCTGCTCCACGGAAGAATTACAGTTGCATAATAACTCCCCCCAACCCCATCCACAACTGCCTTTGTAACGACTTCGCTTTCAGTTGGAATTATCCTTGCAATTGGCGTTCCCTCAAATACATTTCCGCGCACAAGCCCAACAAGCGAAAGAGTGACATTCTCCCCAACATTGAACTCAGGTTCAATTTCAATTGAAATCAGAGTGCTGAAACTCACGTTTCTCTCCCCCATAGCCGTAACAAACTTCACCTCTGGCGGGAGGGAGAAAAGCGCCCTCGCGGTTACATTCAAATCCGGAAACCTCTCCTTCACTTCCCTTGCAATCTGGGATGCGTTTGCGCCGTATTCAAGGACTAAAACCAACGTTCCCTCATGGCGGTTTATGTAACCAACCCCGTTTATTCTTTTCAACTCCTCAAGAGTTGAATTATTTGAAATATCCGCACCTGACTTGAAAACTGTGAGGTAATCTGAATATGAAATAAGGGTTGCTGTTGCATTACCCGCTCCGTATACCGACTGCTCCTTCGTGGCGTTGCTCGAATCCGTGGGGCTTGTTGTAACTGATGAGCGAACTGCAAACATCTCCAGTATAAACGCCACTATGAGCAGCAGCGCAAATAATTTTATTAAAGTGTCCCTCTCCATACATAGGGATTTATACAGCAAATATTAAATTCTTGGAGGTTTTTGTATGGAGAAACTCAATGACGGCGATTTCATAAAAATAACCTACACGGGTAGAAGTGCCGTGACTGGTAAAATTTTTGACACAACAGACGCGGATAAAGCAAAGGAGGCGGGAATATTTGAGGAAAGTAGAAAATACGGGCCGGTTCTCATAGTTGTTGGAAAAGAGCATGTTGTCAAGGGGCTTGATGCTGCTCTGAGGGAAATGAGCACGGGGGAGCAGAAAACAGTTGAACTTCAACCAGCAGATGCGTTTGGGGAGAGAAACCCAAATCTAGTGAGAATACTGCCCATCTCGGAATTCAGGAAAAGGGAGATTGAGCCATTCCCCGGCTTACTTTTGGATTTGGATGGGATGAGAGGAGTTGTTAAAAGTGTGAGTGGTGGGAGGGTGATGGTTGACTTAAACCACCCTCTTGCAGGAGAGAAGGTCGTATATGAAGTGAAAGTTGAGGAGAAACTAGCTGATTTTAACTCAAAGGTGAATGGACTGCTGGACAGCTTCGCTCTGAAACCTGAGAGTATAAAATTTGAAAACGGAGTTCTGAGCATCACCTTCCCGCCAAACGTGAAAAAGGATGCGGATTTTCTGATAAACAAATCCAGTTTTGCAGGCTCTGTTCACAGGCTTCTCCCTGAGGTGAAAAAACTCATTGTTGTGGAGGAATACTCCTTTGAGCAGTAGGTAGTCTAACTTTAACTTGAGGTAAAGGGCTTTAGAAGTTTTCTTAGGGTTGTGCGGTTAAACCACTGAAGGTTCAATTACGAATCTTTAGAAACCTACCCTAATTAATGCACCACGGCATGAGCAGCAGAAAGCTTAAAAATATGTATGCAGTAATATTACTCGCTTTTTCTGCGACCATTAGGTGTTAAAATGGAGGAAACTAAAACAATGAAAGGAACAACAACGGTAGGTTTGGTTTGTAGCGATGGAGTGATTCTGGCTGCGGATAAGAGAGCAACAATGGGCTACTTCATAGCAAACAGGGAGGTTGACAAAATATTTCAGATAGATGACACGCTTGGGGTGACAGTTGCCGGAAGCGTGGGGGATGCTCAAACGCTTGTGAGGTATATGAAGTATGAAGCTCAGCTCTACAAGATGAGCTACGGCAAGCCGATGAGCGTTGGAGCAGCAACAACACTGCTTTCAAACATAATGTTCCAGTACAAATTCTTCCCCTTCCTAGTTCAAATTCTTGTTGCTGGTTATGATGAGAAGCCACGCATATTCAACTTGGACCCAATTGGAGGGGTGACTGAGGAGAGGTTTGTTTCAACTGGAAGCGGTTCGCCGGTTGCATATGGGTTGCTTGAGGATGCGTTTGAGGAGAACAAACCAGTTAAGGATAACCTGAAGCTTGCTTTGAGAGCCCTTTCAGCAGCAATGAAAAGGGATGTTGGAACTGGGGATGGGATAGACCTTGTCTCCATAGGAGCAGAGGAGTTTAAAAGATACGATAAGGAGACAATAAAGAAGCTTTTAGAATCAAAGCATGAGTGAGTGTCAAATGCATTCATCTTTATACATTAATTGAGGCGGATTTTTTTGAACAACCTAAACGATATACAGAAGAAGCTAGAACCTGTATTGCCTGCTGGCTGCACAATTACAAAAGCAGAGTATGAAGGGCCAGACGTAGCGATATATCTGAAAAACATTGAGGCGTTCTACTCCGATCCAAACTTGATAAAGAGAATCGCAGGTGTTTTGAGAAAGAGGGTGCTTGTGAGGAGTGACCCCTCCAATCTAACTCCGCCGGATGAGGCAGTTAAGAAAATACAGGAGATAGTGCCGCAGGAGGCAGGCATAACTGACATAAAGTTCTCACCTGAGTTCTGCGAGGTGATTATTGACTCGCTGAAACCAGGTTTGGTTATTGGGAAGGGTGGCTCCACCCTGAAAGCGATAATACTGCAAACTGGGTGGGCTCCAAAAATACTCAGAACACCCACCATGCCATCCGAAACAGTGAAAGGAATAAGAAACTCTCTTTTCAAGGAATCTGATTTCAGAAAGAAGTTCCTCAGCGCAGTTGGAAAGAAAATAACAACTGGAAATGGGAAGAGCGATTGGGTTAAGGTGACTGCTCTTGGTGGCTTCAAGGAAGTTGGAAGAACATGCTTGCTTCTTCAAACTTCAAACGACAAAATACTGCTTGACTGCGGGGTGAACGCTGAAACAACAGAAGCCACAAGAGCATATCCATACTTAAATGCGATGAACCTTGCGCTTGACGAGCTTGATGCGGTTATAGTAACCCACGCCCATCTTGACCACTCAGGCTTCATTCCATACCTTGTCGCATATGGGTATGATGGACCAATCTATTGCACTCCGCCTACAAGGGATTTGATGGTGATGCTGCAGTTTGATTACATAAATGTGCTGCAGAAAAACGGAGTGGCTGCTCCCTACGCAGAAAAGGATGTAAGGAAAATGTTGAATATGTGCATAGTAAGGCAGTATGATGAGGTAACGGATATAACACCTGAAATAAAATTAACCTTCCACAACGCTGGGCACATACTCGGAAGCGCGATGGTGCACCTCCATATTGGAGATGGGTTGCACAACCTTGTTTTCACAGGTGATATAAAGTATGGTTTCACAAGGTTGTTTGACCAGGCAACAACAACCTTCCCAAGAATAGAAACGCTTTTCATAGAAAGCACGTATGGAGGAAGAAGCGATATGATGCCACCGAGGCAGGAGGCGGAAACCAGGTTGAAGGAGCTTATTCACGAGACAATTCAGAATAAAGGCAAGGTTCTCATACCAGTTTTTGCAGTTGGGAGATCCCAGGAGATAATGCTGGTGCTTGAGGAATACGCGCAAAGCTCTGGCTCGTTTGAATGCCCAATCTACATAGACGGGATGATACTTGAAGCATCAGCAATTCACACAGCTTATCCTGAGTATTTAAGGCAGAGCGTGCAGAGAAGGGTTCTGTCAAACAAAAGCCCGTTTGAATCAAAAATATTTGAGTCTGTGAAAAATAACAGGAAGGAGATTGTTGAGGGAGACCCATGCGTGATACTCGCTCCCTCAGGAATGCTGAGTGGAGGTCCCTCTGTTGAATACTTCAAGATGATGGCGGACGACCCAAGAAACCTTTTGATATTTGTTGGCTACCAGAGCGCCCTCTCGCTTGGGAGGAAAATACAGAGTGGGATGAAGGAGATACCTGTGCTTGGGGAGAAGGGAATGCTTGAAACAGTGAAGGTGAACATGAGGGTTGAGACAATTGACGGCTTTTCAGGGCATAGTGATAGAAATCAGCTGATAAACTTCATACGCCACATGAAGCCCAACCCAGAAAGAATATTCACGCTTCACGGGGATGAGAGCAAGTGCGATGATTTGGCGAGAAGCGTGAACAGAATGACAAGAATAGAATCACGCGCTCCAATGAACCTTGATGCGATAAGGCTGAAGTAGTTAATACGAAAGCAGCTTCTTGTATTCTTTCTTATTTATTTTTTCAATCACTACTCCCATCCCAACAAGCACATAATCCCCTTTCCTCACATCTATTGCAGTTTTCACTCTCCTCCCATCCTCAAGTGTCGCCTCCTTCCCGCTCACTTCAGCAACGCGGGATGGTTTTGTGATGCACATCAACCTCACCTGAAAGATAAACAAGCGCAACTCCCGAAGCAATTCCAATAATCCCAAGCAACTCAAGCGGTGTTGGCTGTTTCATCACAAATAAAGAAAGGAGTGATGTGACAACAGAGCCGAACGCGAGCACGCTTGTTGCCTCGCTGACTTTGAGAAAAGCCAAACCATTGAAGTAGGTGAGCTGGTAACCGGCAAGCAGAAGGGAGGTGGCAAGCAACCAAATGTAATGTTCTGTTGTAAGAGAGAGCTGTGTGCTGCCTGTTGCTGCAAGAAAAGCGAGTATAGTGATGCTTCCAAAAAACATCCTTCCAAATATAACGTTGCCAACTGAAATTCTACCAAGCAGCTTCTTTGCAATCACGTTGCCAGCTGCCCAGAGGAGAACTGCTCCAAGTATTGCAACCTCACCTCCTTTTATTTCAAGGGAAGGAATACCAGAAATAAAAATTGCTCCTCCAAGCAGAAGCGCAGCTCCACCAGCCCACTTCCAACTCAACTTTTCCTTTAACACAAGAAAAGCAATTGCTGAGGCGAAGATGAAGATTGATTTGTGGAGTATGGAGGCGAGAATGAGGTTTGATGCTTTCATCCCATAGAAATAAAGCATGAACGCAACACCTCCGTCAAGCGCACCCCAGCCAGCAAGCTTCAGCCAGTCAGCTTTTGAAATTCTTTTCAATTTGGAAGTGAAATGAATGAATGCGAGTGTGAGCAGTGCAACTGTCATGTTTCTCAACCCAGTGAGAACAAAAGGATCAAACTTCGCAATTGCAAAACTGTTTATGAAAATTGAAAAACCAGAGATGAGCGCGGTGCAGAGCACCAGCATAAAACCTCTTTTCCTACTCATTTTTCTCCCTCCACAGCTTTTTGAATTCATCTTCATCTATTCTCTCACAAGCATAGGAGTAATGAACTGTTAAAAAATCACCAACACAAACGTTTGGAATGAACTCTATATTAACCTTTCTCCTTCCAACAGGAGTTTCAACAACCCCCTCCTCTCCCTCAAGCTTAACAACTTTTGCTGGAAAAACCCTGCATAGCACAGGAATTACATCCTTCATAACTCTGCTTTCCTCCATCACGTGCTCGTCGTGCTTCCTCCAGTAATACTCCCTTATAACTTCCTCATCTATCTCCTTTTTCCCCATCTCCTCAGCCAGCATGCATTGCAACTTATAAGCAACTTTAAAAAGCTCAGGACTTTCCTTTACTTCCCCCCCTTCCTTTAAATTACTGCGTATCCTCTCAAGCACCTCCCTGCTCATGCTCCCTCTCCGCACAAGCACATCCCCGCATGGGTGGGCGTAGAGGAAAAAAAGTTTTTTATTAACAACTTTCAAAGCAACACCGCTAAACCTATAACTTTTAAACTTTAAATCATTACCCAAACTACTTGCTCTGAAGAACAAAATCAGCTACTTCAAAAATTCTCCTCCCCCTCTCGCTCAGGGCATACCTCGTCCTTGTTGGCGGCCCTGGCTGAACCTCCCTTTTCACATAACCCATCCTCTGAAGGTTCTTTAACCTGCTTGAAAGAACTGCTGCACTTATCCCATTCAAATTTTTCATTATTTCGTTGAACCCCATCCCCTTCTCCCCATTCATCATCAGCGTGTTCATTATCCCCATAGTCCACTTCTGCGCAAAAATTGTTGCAAGGTTTCTTATGTGCTCAATTTCCTTATCACTCAACACGCGCGTCAAAAAAACACCTCATCATTATTTACTTGAACTATTTTTATAAGGCTGAAAGTTTTTTGGTGGATACTAACTACACAAAAAGAAATTATGGGCCGCGGGTGGGAATCGGACCCACTCCTGCGGGTCCACAGCCCGCCGTCATGCCATTAGACTACCGCGGCCATGCGCGTATATTATTCAAAAAACTCCTTATAAAAGTATTCCGGCAGCCCCTCCCCCTTCACAATATGAGGAATTCTTCCGCAAGCAGCTATGCTCCTCCCCTTTATAACAACCGCCCCTCTTATTGGCAGCCTCCTCGCAAACTCCGCAGCTTCCCTCACATTATCATCCTTAACAATATTCCCTATCGCAGTTGCAGCAGCATCCGCCAACGCAGCCCCATCTGCAAATGCAACTGCCGCATCCGCACTGCCAAAAGAAAGGGCATGCCCAACCGTTCCAGAGCTCGTGCAAACTCCAACTGGTGTCTCCTCAGGCTTCACCTCAAACCAAATCCTCCCAGAAAAGGGAGAGGAGCCTGCGTAAACAGCAACTCTCGCAGGTTTGTTGACAAGCATCGCTATATCACCGCCGTTTTCAATTATCGCGAACCCACATCCCTCTGCAACAACATCCCTGAGTATAACTTCGGCAATCGCGCCAGCAACAGCAGCCATTGGCCCAACACCTGTTTTCTCAGCTGCTTCTGCCATAAGCTTAACAACAAGAGGCGCATCCTCCTCAACTTCAACTGGCTCAAGACTGCTTCCAAAAAGTGGATGAAAGCTCAAATACTCCTCAAGCTCCGCCCTGCTTCTCAAAAGAGAGGAGTAGGCAGTCTCAAAAAACTTCTCCTTCTCAAGCTTCAGAAACAAATTTGACTCCTTATAAGCAACCTTCTTCTCGAACAATCAGTCACCAAAATAGATTATAGCTTTCACAGGGCAGTTGTTAAAACAATTCATGCAAAGAACGCATTCATCAAAGTCAAACTTCACAGAAAAATCCTTATTCATCATTATTGCATTTGTTGGGCACAGGGAGACGCACATCCCGCAGGCAACGCATTTCGTTTCATCAAACCTCATTATCATCCCAAGCTCCTTTACAATTCCTCCCCTCCTCTTGAATATTCTCATAACTTCCTGAGCTTTCTCCTCCCCAGCCTTTATCTCCCCCATTATTCTGACGTGAGTTGGAGTCACCTCCTTTTTTATTGTGTTGAAAACAACTCCGCTTTTCAGTATTGTTTCATTAATCACCGACTCCTCGTACTCCTTTACTGGAAAAAGCACAACAACTCTTTTGCTCATCCTTTCACCTTGTATTTCACACTATGTATTTTAACAACTCCAAGCACCTTGCCATCATCATCCACAACAGGCAATCCCCTCACCCCATACTGCTCCAGTTTTCTCATGGAAACTTCAACTGGCTCATCCTTCCTGCTCGTTCTTATGTTTGTAGCTGTCATAACATCCTTCACTTTATTCTTTCCAGTTACAAGCGATTTTGCAACATCCCAAGAGGTGAGCACTCCCTGCAGGTGCCCCCTCCCATCAACAACAACCAAGTAATCCTCCTTCTTCTCAAGCATCATCTTCTCAACATCTTTCAGCTCATCATCTGGCTTGCAGGTTACCGCAGGCACCATAACATCAGATGCCTTTACATACGAAAGCTTCATCGGCTTCATCACAGACTCGGTTGTTATCTTTTCAACTGGTTTTGTGAGGAAGAACTCTCCCTTCTCTATCATCTCCTTCAGCTTCTCGCAGATTTCAACAGCAATTTTCATGCTTGATAAACTTGATGATTTAACTGCTTTATCGCCAATAAGCACCTTCCCGGATTTCAGCTCTTTGTAATCAGTTTTTTTCACCAGTGGCTTCACTCTTGTTGGGATGTGGTAATCATACACGTTAACCTTTATCTCCTCATCCCTTATCCCACAGCTTTTAGCTATGTTTGCGTTCAGCACAGGTATTGGAATGCCCGCCCCAAGAAACAGCGCAACACCGTAATTCCTTATTGAAGCTCCTTTCACATACTTCGGCTTCATCCTCTTCATATCGCCCTTCACCATCAGCGAGCCAGACATTGCTTTTGGGTTATGCTGAGTTCCCTCCCCAATTACATAGCCATTCGCACCGGCAAGAAACACCCTTGTCCCAACACCAATTGTCTCATAATTCGGGTCGTTATACAATGGGCTTAACGCGCCAGTTGAGAAATAAACAACATTCCCAAAGTTTGGCAGAAGCTCACCTAGATACGTATATATGCTTTTATCTGATGAATTCGTCCCTGCGCTGTATCTCTGGTAAAACATCCTTGGGTTCACCATAATTGCCTGGTTCAAATCATTTATCGTGAACTCCCCAGCTATCTCCCTTGTTGGGTGACAGTGCGTTGGCGAGCCGTATGCTTTCAGCTTTATTGACTCTCCACTCACCAAATCCTCTATCACGTGCGCTCCGCCGTATTCTATTCTGTGGACTTTGGAAAGCTGTGTCACCCCAATATACACATCAACAGAGCTCAAGCCAGCATACGCCGGAACATCGTTGAGAAGAACCTCCCCCCCACCCATCTTTATCTGCGGGTCAGAATGCCCGAAGTTAAGGAATGCGCCAGAGCTTGTTGTCATCCCAAAAGTCCCAGTGGTTACCACATCAACTTCCTTTGCAGCCTTCTCCGCTCCCTTCTCAGCAACTATCTCCTTCATCTCAAGAGCAGTAACCACCACCACATCCCCGCTCTTTATTCTCTCATTTATCTCCTCAATAGTTTTCACTCTCTCCCCCACTTTATTTGGTTAAACAAACTTTATTAATCTTTTTACGAGAAACAATTAACGCATTTCAAGAGGGAGAGTTTGGAGTTGTTGTTTCTTGGGACAGGAGGAGCGAGGTTTGTTGTCCTAAAGCAGTTGAGGGCAACGGCAGGCTTCATAATAAAAGGGGAAGCCAATCTATACATAGACCCTGGTCCTGGTGCTTTGTTGAAAAGCGTTGAGTTGAAGCAGGAGCTGCACAAACTTGATGGAGTGCTTGTATCACACGCGCATATTGACCACTCTAACGATGCAAATTTAATTATAGAGGGAATGACAAACGGAGGGAAGAGAAAAAGAGGAGTTCTGATAGGAAGCAGCTCAGCGGTTGAGGGAAACGAAAGATTTGACAGAGTGATTTCAAAATACCATCAAAAGATGGTTGAAAAGGCGCTTGTTGCAAAACCAGGTGATGTTTTTTCTGTAAAAGGAGTGAAAATTCGTGTCACCCCAACAAAGCACGATGATGAAAATGGAGTTGGTTTCATATTCACCTCAAAGCAAGGAGTTGTTGGTTACACCGGCGACACTGAATACTTTCCAGAGCTTGGTGAAATATTCAGAAACTGCAATCTGCTCGTGCTGAACAACCTGAAGCCGGCAGGATGCAGCTATCCTGGGCACCTGAACACTGAGATGACCATAAGAATTTTAAAAGAAGCAAAACCTAAGAAAGCGGTGATACAGCACTTTGGGATGGCGATGCTGAGAGCAGGCCCGGAGGCTGAAGCGAGGTTGATACAGAAGGAAACAGGCGTTGAAACAGTTGCGGCAAAGGATGGGATGAGCATAAGAATTGGAGGGAGTTTGACTGATTTTCAGGAGTGATTGGATGCTTGGAAAATACTCACCGCGTGATTTTGAGGGAAAGCTGCGTAAAAAGTGGGAGAAGTTGAAAATTCACGAGTTCAACGAGAAAAGCAAAAGAAAAGTTTTTGTTATTGACACCCCTCCTCCCTTCCCAACAGGTGAATTCCATATAGGCAACACTCTGAATTGGTGCTATATGGATTTTGTTGCAAGGTACAAAAGAATGTGCGGCTACAACGTTTTCTTCCCTCAGGGATGGGACTGCCATGGCTTCCCAACAGAGGTTCAAGTGGAGAAAAAATACGGAAAGCTTCCCAGGGAGCAGTTCAAGCAGAAGTGCTTGGAGTGGACGAGTCAGGTTGTTGGAACGATGAAACCCCAGATGGAGCAGATGGGGTTCTCAATTGACTGGAGGCAGGAGTATTATACTTTTGATAGGGAATACCACAGAAAGGTTCAGCACTCAATACTGAAAATGTTTGAGAAAGGTTTGGTTTACCGCTCAAAACACCCAGTGCTGTGGTGCCCAAACTGCGAGAGCGCGATTGCAAAAGCAGAGACGGATGATGTTGAGAGGGAAACAACTTTGAACTACGTGAAGTTCTCCTGTGACGGGAAACCTCTTCTCATCGCAACAACAAGGCCGGAGCTGCTGCACGCATGCGTTGCCATACTTGTCAACCCAGAGGATGAGCGGTATAAGGAGTTGCATGGCAAAACTGCAGTAGTTCCTCTCTTTAACAGAGAAGTTAAAATAATGCCTGACCCAGATGTTGACCCCAACTTTGGCACAGGTATAGTGATGGTTTGCACTTTTGGTGATAAGCAGGATGTCGTTTGGGCGTATAGGTATAACCTGCCAGTTATTGAGGCGATGAATCAGAAAGGGGAGCTGCTGAACGCGGGAAAGTTCACTGGGATGAAAGCAGACAAAGCGAGGAAAGCAATTTTGGAGGAGCTAAGCTCACTTGAACTTGTGGCAAAAACAGAAAAACTGAAGCAGGTTGTCAGAATACACGACAGATGCAAAAAACCCGTGGAATTCCTTCTCTCCGCCCAGTGGTTCATGAAGCTGAGGGGAAATGAGGAGGAGGTTATGAAAGCAGCTTATAAAATGAGGTGGGTTCCCTCGCATGCAATTCAACTGCTGGCTGACTGGTGCAAGGGTTTGGAGTGGGATTGGTGCTTCTCAAGGCAGAGAGTTTTCGGCATCCCAATTCCCTTCTGGTATTGCGAGAGATGCGATGGGGTGGTTGCTCCTTCCTACTCAAGCTTGCCTGTTGACCCAACAAAGGATAAGCCACCTGTTGAAAACTGCCCAAAATGCGAGGGGAAACTTATCGGGGAAAGCAGCGTGTGCGACGGGTGGGTTGACTCAAGCATCACACCCCTCATAATTGCAGGCTGGCCTGATGATGAGAAAAAATTCAAGTTACTCTACCCCTCCTCCCTTCGCCCGCAAGGGACAGATATAATACGCACATGGGCATTCTACACAATCTACCGCTGTCTTATGCTTACAGGTGAGCCGTGCTTCAAGGATGTTTTAATCAATGGGATGGTTTGCGGCTCTGATGGAAGAAAGATGAGCAAATCGCTTGGCAACTACGTTGAAGCAAAAGATGTGATTGCAAAATCATCCGTTGATTCGCTGAGGATGTGGGCTGCTCTTTCCGGAAGCACAGGCAAGGATAATATATTCTACTGGAAGGATGTTAATTACGCGCATTCCTTCCTGAACAAACTTTGGAATGCATCCAAGTTTATTGAAACTTCCCTGAAGGGTTACAAGGAGGAGGGAAGGGTGAAGCTGAAAACAACTGACAGGTGGATTCTCAGCAGGTTAAACAAGCTTGTGGAAAACTGCACAAATCACATGGAGAATTACGAGTTCTACTCAGCAATAGTTGCGATAACAGAGTTTTTCTGGCATGAGTTCTGCGATTATTATATAGAGGAGGTTAAGCACAGGCTGTATCAGAGCGATAGATACGGGGAGGAGAGCAGAAAGGCAGCCCAGCACACCCTGAAAACTGTTCTGGCAACCACGTTGAAGTTGCTTGCTCCCTTTGCCCCGTATACAGCAGACGAAATCTACTGCTCTTTATTCTCAGAAGAGCCAAGCGTTCATCTTGAACGATGGCCAAAAGCAGATGCAAAGATGAAGGATGAGCGCAGCGAGAAAGTTGCAGAGTTGCTGAACAGAGTATTAAGCGAGGTGAGAAAATTCAAGATGAGCAATAAACTGCCTCTGAACTCCGAGTTATCATACGCAAAAATCACCGCTCCGGAGTCAGAAGGATTGCAGGAGATTAAAGAGGAAATTGAGGCGGTTGGAAGAGTGAAGAGAATTGAGTTTGCAAAGGGAGAGTTTTCCGTTTCTTTGAAAAGGTAGATGTGATGAAACTTTTTTTCATAACTGGCAACTACAATAAATTCAAAGAAGCCGAAAGGATTTTAAAAGAATACGACGTAATTATACAGCGCAAAAGCATAACTTGCGAGGAGAAAAGAGCGGAAAGCTGTGCTGAGGTTGCTTTGGCTTGCCTCAGAGAGCTGCGCGTGAAGGTGAACGAACCTTTCTTCGTTGAGGATTCGGGTTTGTTCATAGAAACACTGAACGGATTCCCAGGAACTCTCTCATCCTGGGTTTTCAAAAAAATTGGAAATGACGGAATATTGAAGCTGATGGAGGGGAAGAGAAACAGAAGTGCGAAATTCATATCCTCTGTTGCGTTGTGGGATGGAAGGGAGGAAAGGGTTTTCACAGGTGAGGTGAAAGGAAAAATATGTGAGGAAGCAAGAGGGAAAGGCGGTTTTGGTTATGACCCAATATTCATACCTCTTGGTGCTGAGAAAACCTTTGCAGAGGATGTGGAGAGGAAAATGAGGTGCTCCCACAGGAGGGAAGCATTTAAAAAAATGGCTGAATGGTTGGTGTAGCTATGGCGAAGATGCATTCAAAAAGAAAGGGCAAATCCGGCTCAAAGAAACCTGTTGTGAAAGTTGTTCCTGAGTGGGTTGAGCTGAGCCCGCAGGATGTTGAAACTCTTGTTGTGAAAATGCATAAAGAGGGCATGCAGGCTGCAGCTATTGGGCAGAAGCTCAGGGATCAGTATGGGGTGCCGAGCGTTGAAATTGTCACTGGCAAGTCAATAAAGAAAATTCTGAAGGAGCACGGGTTAACTCCCCAGTATCCAGATGATTTGCTGAATTTGATTAAGAAAGCGGTTAACATGAGGAAGCATCTGAAAACAAATAAAGGAGATGTGGCGAACAGGGTGAAGCTGACGCATATTGAGTCAAAGATAAAACGCCTTGTGAAATTCTACAGAAAAAGAGGCGAGCTTCCGAAGGATTGGAAGTATGAGCCAGAACAGGCTGCCCTGCTTGTGAGGTAATTGAATGGCAAAGGCAAAAATTGTTGATGTTTGGAAGAGCAAAACCTGGTATACAGTTCTTGCTCCGCAGATTTTTGAGAATAAGGAAATAGGGCAGATTCCTGCAACCGAGGACTCAAAGCTCCTCAACAGAGTTGTTGAGGTGAGCCTTTCTGATTTAACTGGGGATATAAGCCACTCATATGTTTCACTGAAATTCAAAGTGAATGATGTGAAAGGGAAAACTGCATACACAACGTTTGTTGGGCATGAGATATCACCGAGCTATTTGAAAACACTTGTGAGAAGGAGGAGGGATGTTGTTGGAGAAGTTGTTGACGTTGAAACGAAGGATGGAGTGAAGATGAGGTTGAAGCTGCAGATTTTCACAGCAAAGAGGGTGAGCTCCTCTGCGAGAACCGATTTGAGAAAAAACTCAAGGGAGGAGATGATAAACAGAGCGAAGGAGCTTGACAGCCAGCAGCTCATCCAGGAGATAGTGTTTGGAAAGTTTTCCGCTCACCTTTTCAATAAACTAAAGAAAATATGCCCAATAAAGAGAATTGAGGTAAGGAAAACTGAAATTGCGGGAAGCACCGCATCATGAATTTATAAATGCTGTTTCTGTAATATACTTGTGGTTACATGTTGCCAGGAGTCAACCCAAAGCAGATGCAGAGGATGATGGAGCAGATGGGAATAAAGAGCCAGGAGATAAAAGCAGATAGAGTTGTTATAGAGAAAGAAGGAAGCCAGATAGTTATAATGCAACCGCAGGTGATTGAAATTTCAATGAGGGGGCAGAGGAGCTTTCAGGTAACTGGGAAGGTTGAGGAGAAGCAGTTGATAAAGGAGGATGATGTGAAGCTTGTTATGGAAAAAACAGGCGCAGCGCGTGAGAAAGCCGAGGAAATGCTGCGTGAGTGCAACGGCAACATTGCCGATGCAATAATCAAGCTGCAGGGTGGTGGAAGTGAATGAAATTAAGGAAATAAAACTGAGAAAGATACTTGATTCACGAGGTAATTTTTCAGTTGAGTGCGAAGTGGTTGGTGATTCTTTTTTTGGAAGGTGCTCTGCGCCAAGCGGCGCGTCTGTTGGAAAGTATGAGGCAGTTGCCTACCCGAAAGGAGTTGATGATTCAATTGAGTTTGCAAAAGCAAATCTTCTGCCAAAGCTGATTGGAGTTGATGTAACACAGCAGAGAAAAATTGATTCAATAATAAGGGAAGCTGATGGAACTGATAATTTTTCAAAGCTTGGTGGCAACACCGCAATTGCAATCTCAACAGCATGCGCAAAAGCATCAGCAAACTTTCAGGGAAAGCAGCTCTTTGAGATTCTTGGGGATGGGAGGAACTTCCCCCTTCCCCTAAGCAAAATTATTGGGGGAGGGAAGCACGCGGTGAACTCCTGCGACATTCAGGAGTTTCTTGTTGTTCCAGTAAATGCAAAAAAGCTCTACCCCGCTCTGCAGGCAAACGTTGCTGTTCACAAGAAAGTTAAGGAGAAGCTTAAAGAGAGAGGAGCAAGCTTGGGGAGGGATGATGAATCTGGGTGGGTTGCAAAGCTGAAAACAGAGGAGGCGCTTGAAATTCTTTCTGAAGCATGCGAGAGCGTCTCCTCAGAGTTTGGAGTTGAAGTTGCTGTTGGTTTGGATTTGGCTGCAAGCTCATTTTTTGAGGATGGAAAATACGTTTACGAGGTGGATAAAAGAAAGCTTGACAGAGGGGAGCAGATTGAGTTTGTGCTTGAGCTGATAAGAAAATATAAGTTAGTTTTCGTTGAGGATGCGTTGCACGAGGAGGATTTTGAGGGGTTTGCCGAGCTAACAAGCAAAGCAAAATGCATAATATGCGGGGATGATTTGTTTGTGACAAACAGGAAAAGGCTTGAGAGAGGAGTGAGGATGAAAGCATGCAATGCGTTGATAATAAAACCAAATCAGATTGGCACTCTCACGCAGGTTGAGGAAACTGTCAGGTATGCGAAGCAGAACAACTACACTTGCATTGCATCCCACCGCTCTGGGGAAACCTGTGACAGTGCAATTTCTCACGTTGCAGTTGCTCATGGATGCAGAATGCTTAAAACAAATGTAATTGGTGGGGAGAGAAATGCGAAATTCAATGAGTTAATAAGAATTGGGGAGAGAATCGGATGGGTTTACTGAACCTTCTCCCAAACTATTCGGTAAATTCTCTTTCCATATCCCTCTGCTCCCTTCACCTCTTCCAACAAACCCTCATCCACCATCCTTGTTAACCAGATTAAACAGTTCGCCTTATTCTCCCCAGTTCCCTCAGCAATTTCATCCAAACTTCTCGGCTGGCTTCTAACAAGGAGGAATAGTTTCTTCTGAAACTCCTTGTAAACATCCCTCTCCTCCTGTGCGCCAAGGAACAAGGAGTTGTATATATTGGAAAGGGTGCTTGCCAGCAAGCCCAACCCACCTATTTTTGTTTCCTCAAACTTTATCTCCGGTATATCATCCTGAACAAGCTGAAGTTGTTTCTCCTCTCCAACAGCAACTTCCTTAACTTTCGGCTCCTCAACTTTTTCAGCTTTCATTTTATCGTAAACAACTCCCCTTAAATAACCAAGCTCCACTCTCAAACCCCTTAACTCCTTCTCCAAAGCAATCAACCTCTCCTCCATCCTCGCAAAAGCAGCGTCAAGCTCCTGATAATCCTTCTTTACAATCTTTCCAACTTTCCTCTTCTCTATCTCTCTTTTGACAAGAAGGAGCTTCCTCTCAGCCTCATCAAGCTCCTTTTTGAATTCAACTGGAAGCTCGGGCTGGGGCTCTGGAACCTCCTCAGGCTCCTTTCTCCTCAGTATTATCGTATCCCCAATTCTCTCAAAGCTCACATCCTCGTCTTCTCCCAGTCGCTCCACAATTTCCTCGTAAGTGAGGTTTCTGTCAACTTTCTCCCTTTTCTGCCTTGCCATCCCATCAACTTAGAATTTTTGGAGTTTTTAATTTATATTCCTATTCCTACAGGAGGAAGTTCCATATGTAGTAAAGTATGAAAAGCAGTATTATGAGTATAACTATGTAAAGAAGAATTTGTTTTATTTCAATCCCTCTTCTTGCATATGTTTTTATTTTTGTGTCGTACTCCCTTGCAGCTTTCACAACATCTTTCTTGAACTCAACGTGCTTCACATCCTTGTATCTCTCCAAGCCAATGCAGTCATGGTTCTCAGGCAGTCTGTGGTCTGAGCAGAAGATACCGCTGCAGAACTTGCATTTATACGGAAGCTCATCTGAAACTTTCTTGCAGTAATCGCACTTCATAAATTACTTTTATGTGAAAGAGTTAAAAATAGATTTCTTTTTGGAATGCGCCCCGAGTCGGACTTGAACCGACGACCTACTGGTTTCCGCAGTTGGTTAACAGCTTCGACCAATCGACAGTCGCTCTACCAACTGAGCTATCGGGGCTTGGTTGAATTTAGGAAACTGAAATATTTAAACCTACGGCAGGAACTTCTTCTTCTCAATTTTCTCCCTTATATAATCACCAACGAAAGACAAACGTGGTCCCTGCAGCGCGTCCTGCTCAAGCTTCTTCTTCGTTGCCAACACTGTTTTCAGCTCCTCCACCCACTCCTTGTGCGCAGTTATCCAAGGGTAGGTAAGCATCTCCTCAGCTCTCTTCAAATCAACATCCTTTGTCCTTATTGTCAAC
This sequence comes from Candidatus Micrarchaeia archaeon, assembly GCA_038871515.1. Classification (GTDB taxonomy): domain Archaea; phylum Micrarchaeota; class Micrarchaeia; order Burarchaeales; family Fermentimicrarchaeaceae; genus JAVZHX01. Next base: position 144,123 of record JAVZHX010000001.1, on the reverse strand, counting down.
TTCCCAAGGAAATCATAATCCACAATATCCCTCATAGTAACTCCAATGAACTTCGCCTCAGGAGTTGCAATATCGCCTCCAAGATAAGCAAGATTCATGCTCCCAGTCTTAATCGTCCAGTAGATATACCAGCCCCACGCATCGCAGTCCGTGAAGCAGTAAACCGGCAGCTTCATATCCGCAAGCTTCCTTATCAATCTTCTGCATCCCCTTGATGACTGCCCCTTTGGTGTTATCAGTATGCAGTTCTCCTTCTTCCAAAACTTATCCTCATTCAACCTCTGCCAGAGAGCATCTTTCTCAACCACAAGCACAAAATCTGCGTTTACATCAACGAACTCCATCCCATTATCCACATCGCTTGGAATCATCCAACCGCTCCTTCCTTGCTTTGAGCAATCTATCTCATTAACCTCCCCCCCAAACTTATCCTTTAAAACAAGGTTGCCCGCAACAACTCCCTTCCTATCCGTATTCAAATTCAAATCCTCCCTCTTCACATTCAGCGCAACCTCCAAATCCTCAACAAGCGGGTTGCTCTCGCTCTGCTCTGAGAAAAGCTCCTCCTCCACATCCTCCCCAAGCGTGAACTTCAGCTGGTAGAACAAACCCCTTATACTCGTATGGGAATTCTCCTTCAAGAATTTCTTGCATTTCGCTGCAACCGCAACTGTCTGCATGAACTTCTTCGCCTGCCCTACATTCAGAAAAGTTCTAACCTCCTTTTTGTCACCTAGCTTTATGTAACCACTCTTCTCATCATAGAAAACATTCCCCCTGCTCCTCAACAAGCACTCAAACTTTGGAGACTCCCCATTCTTTATTTCAGAAATCATCTGCTCCCCAAGCTCCTCAAGCTTTTTTATAACTTCAGAGCTATCCTCACTCCTCTTTTTCATTCTCCTCACCCTCCACCTCCTCCTCAACCTTCTCAACAGCCTCCTCCACCTCTCCCTCTATTTTCTCATACTTGGTTTCAATAATCCTGCGAAGCTCCTCCTCAATTTTAGATGGATTCTCCACCCCAGCAAGCTCACCCAAGTCAAATGAAAGCTGCTTCACATACCTCATTATAATCTTCTTCTTCGTCTCCCTATCCATCTCCTTTATTTTCCCTCTGAGATAAATCTGCAAATCCCTCGCAACCTCCATTATCGCATACCTTATCTCAGAGACAATTTCATCCTCTGCAACTATCGCCTGCTTCCCCGTCCCAGTATACGGAACGTGCACCGAGACAAAATTTGCAAAAACAGTCACTGGCTCATTCTCAAAATCCTTTATATCATACCTCTTCCAATCAATGCTCCTCACAGCTTCAGTTATCGCGCATGAACCACCATCAAACATCAGTGGAACCCTATTTGCATACCTTATTATATCGCCTCCTCTCGTCCCATCATTCCTCTCCCTTCCAGCGTTTCCTCCGTATGCAATTGCAGCTTCCACCATGAATGGAACTCCTCCCCTGTAAACTTTTGGCTTCCTGCTGCTCACAGAAATAAACTCCGGATTAAGTATGTTTTTCAATGCTTTCTCAATCTGGTCAGAGCCAATCGGCCTCAGCGCATCGGTTGGCGGCGCAATCCACTTCATCGTCCTTATCGCATTCACTATTGCTTCTGCTTCACCCCATTTCAAATCCTTCGGGTTTTTCTCAAAGTTCACAGTTGGCACAAGCTTCGCAAGCTCCTCAACTTTTGCGGAGCTCATCCTTGAAAAAGTGTTCACCAAAAATGAGGAGAGCTTTCTTGAGTCAGTTCTGTGCGCCATGTCAATCAAATCACCTGTTGTCACCCCAAGCGGATGGGGTTGTATCTCAACAGGCTTTTCGGGAATTTTGTCAGATGCTCTTGGAAAAATGTGCTTCTCCCCAGTTGGCTCTATAAAAGTAATCTGTCCATGCGGGTTTGCCATCGCAGTTCTTCTCAAATACTCATAAACGCCATGCTCGCTCTTATCGTATTTCACATCAGCGAACTCCGCCTCAATTCTCAAACCCCTGAAGTTTCCCATAAACTCGTTGAAGTTTGATATGACTGGCTGGTTGTTTTTCACATCAATTTTCATCTCGCACTCATACACCTTCCCATCACCTAAACCAGAACGCATCTTTGTTGCCTTCCCCGTTGTTATCTGAGAGAAGAGGGTGCAGCCAGCCCCTCCAATTCCCTGCTGCCCCCTCTGCTGCATATACCTATGAAACTTCGTACCAGCAAGCATCATTCCCATTGCCTTCCCAAGGTAATCCTTGGGTATGCCAGGCCCATTATCCTGAATCAAAACTTTCACGTGTCCATCAGGAAGCTCATCAATTTTCACAAAAATATCTGGAAGTATACCTGCCTCTTCACACGCATCAAAAGAGTTGTGCAGGCAAATTGGACCGTACCCACCAACAAAATTCTCATCTCCCTCCACAGAGTAGTCGTAAACATACTCATCGCTATTTGCATTTCTTATCTCAATCTCTTTCACCTGTAAAACTCGTAGGTCACTGTTGCAGAATCTTAAAGCATCTTCCGATACCGTAGCTTGCTTTGAGAGGGAGGGAATTTTGTCAATCAGAACTACCTGCTGCCCCCTATTTGTAACGGCCCATTTAAGTCTAAACTCGTGTACATCGTTTACTCCGCCTTCTTTCAGGGGATAGAAATTGAGAGGACTCAATATCTGTTTAGTCCAGAATTCTATTATATAAGATTCGCCAAACTTCGCTTTGTTGCCATTAACCAATCTAACTGCTGCAGGTTTTTTCTGGATGTAAGGAGAGTAGCCCAATGCTGATAGAAGATACAATAGATGAACTGCCAGCTTTTCACTCGCAGTGGCAGCAGTTATTTTTAGGCTTCTCTCTTCAAGAGAAGTTCTATGGAATAATACATCCAATAATAGTTCCGATGGACAACCATCGCCGCAAAGATAACCATACAAAAATTCTCTAACCTTTTCCCTGCTAAGATTAAACACGATCTCCGGGATTATTTTATCCTTTGCGGAGTGTCCATATCCAAATATCTTACTCAGCACAAAAGCCACTATTTTACTAGTTACAACTACATTCACTGCAGTTTTATGAGCGCGCGTAATGGATGCATTTACGCCAAAAATTTTACTCACCAATTTCGCACTAAATCCTATCAACTCGCTCTCCCTAGCACCAAAAGACAAAACAGACTGCCCAAGATTAGTTCTTACTGAGCCCTCTGCAGTGAATATGCCCAAGAATCTTGCCAAATCCTCATTCACTTTTATATAATTTTCCAAGAGGTGCTTTCCTTTCTTGAAACCTATTTTACAACCATAGAAAGCTTCCCGTTCCTCCCTGCTTAGACATCTAATTAGATTTATGGGTAATCTATCACACTGCATATAACAAGCGTAAAAAGTATTCTCTCTGTCTTTCTTTAAAAGTTGACTCTTTATCTTGTTCTTCAAATACGAATTTGAGTAGAGTATCTTTTTGACTCCATATATACCAATCTTTTCTGTTTCTTCCGGAGGGAGTTTTAGCATTTCCTCAATCAAATTAATCTCATTGATATTGTCCTTTTCCCCTATCCATCCTCTTGCGGGCACAACTATATAATCCCCTTTCGATATCTCCTCTGCCCTAATAGGGGTTACTGCCCCTCCCCTCAGCGTAAATAAACTATGGTGCCTGGTTACCTCAACTTTTCTCCCGCCAATAGTTTTAATCGTGAATATTTTTTCATCCTCCCCCATTCTATGCCTATGGGCGGATTTCATCGGTTTAAAAGCAAGTTTTAGCGTATTCCTATCAAAACACAGAACTTTATAATTATCACCAAGCTGTCTTACCGACTCAACATCGCCATTTACATCTACCCGTCCCCCATTTCTCTCAATCAACTCATCAACAAACTTGCCAATTTTCTCTATTCTCACTCTACCATCAACCATTATCACTGTTGGGGTATCATATGTAACACTGTTGGTTGTATACTCATGGATGATTGTTGTGAGGGAGCGAACCTTCCCCGCAAAACCAAGCATCTGCCTGTTCTTCTTGAAGAATTCCACTACCGAATACTCCTTGAACTCCTTGAAAATTTCACTTCCGTTCACTTCATCTCCCATAATCTCTCCTCCCTCATCCTCCTCCTTCCTTTCTCAAGCAGTGAGTACACCTTCGCGTGGCTTGAACCCTCAAGCAATCTGCTTACTGCATCCTCTGCCAAACCAACCTCATCCAACCTGCCGATTATGGCAACTGTCTTCCCATATATGCACAGGTCAGCTCCACTGGTCTCCTCAATTACTCTTTTTGCTTTCCCTGCTTTCCCTATCACCCTTCCCTTATACCTCGTTATCTCTTTCTCGCTTCCAAATATCTGCTTCAAGTCAATTATCTTGAGGTAGAACTCATCGCTGAACAACTTGAATGCTTTCTCAGGGTTAAAACCCCTCCCAATTGCCTTCACAACCTCTGTTGCTTTCCACTCATCCACGCTTTCCTTCCCATTTATTTCTACTTCTCCCTCCTCATCCACTTTTAGTTTTACTCTTCCCTTCCTCTCAATTTTTCTCTTCACATCACCGTTCTTCCCTATGAGCACTGGCACTCTCTCGCTCGGAATTCTCACCACTTGCATTCTCTCACATTACTATTTGAACAAGAGAATATAAAAAACTTTTTATCAATTTTCCGTCGGTAAAACAAATAAAAAACGTTTTTTTCTCTTGTGGGGAAAGTTATTAATCCCCTGCGTGAAAAATAAAAAATATGGATAAAAATGAGGAGATGATCGAGCTGCTTTTCTCCCAGGGGTATGCTGATGAGAGAGTTGCAGCTGCGATGAAGAAAGTGCCGCGTGAGCTGTTCGTTCCAGAGGAATATATGCGAAACGCGTATTCCGACACGCCGTTGCCAATCGGGTTTGGGCAAACAATTTCAGCACCAAGCATCGTTGCGTTTATGAGCAAATCGCTTGATGTAAAGGAAGGGATGAAAATACTTGAAATTGGCTCTGGAAGCGGTTACCAGGCTGCAATACTCGCGGAGCTTGTTGGAGAATCTGGAGTTGTTTACACGGTGGAAAGAATTCCTCAGCTTATAGAATTTGCAAAGAAAAACGTTGAGAAGCTTGGGTATGCGAACATAAAATTCATAGAGGGGGATGGAACCAAAGGATACCCGAAAGAAGCTCCGTATGACAGAATAATTGTCACAGCTGCTTCCCCTTCAATACCAAAGCCATTAGCGGAGCAACTGAAAGAGGAAGGGAAGATGGTGATTCCAGTAGGCTCAAGGATGTTCCAGGATTTGCAGCTTGTTGTAAAAACAGGAAGTGAAATACAAACTTCAAACCTTCTGCCAGTTGTTTTCGTTCCATTAATTGGGGAGTTTGGGTATAAGTAATCACTTCACTTTTAAGCCTGCAAACTCGTGCTGGTTTTTTGCTCTGTTTATTCTATCCTGAATCTCATCTATTCCCAAAGAAAGGTTGTATACAACTCCATCTATCACATTTTTTATTCCAACCGCATAATCGCTTCTGTAATAAGCATCAAGCAGCACTTTCATAAACCCCTCTGTGCTCTCAACAGGCAGCGCACCATTCCTTATTTTCAGCATACTTTCAGTATTCTTTGTTATATTCATCCCAAGCAAATCATGGTAGAAACCATTCATATCCTCAATTTTCTTCTCCCTTGGGACAACCCACTGGGGAGATTCACCCTTCTTCTTAATACTCTCATTTATCTCCCCAAGCTGCTTCACCAGCTCCTCCGCTCTCTCATTCATGCTTGAAGCAAGATAGATAACACCGCTTCCATACGTTGCTTTCTGGTTGTTGTCCTTCGCCCTTCTAAAACCCTCAAGCAGCGCACCGTTTACTCCCATAACCTTCTGAGTGTTTGAGCCATTTTCCTTGACAAACTCCCTCATCCTATCCTTTATAACCTCATTTGACTTTCCTCTTATCTCCTCAACAACCTTCGCAGCTTCCTCCCCGTGATGTTTTGTAAGCTCCTCCCTAACAGCTACGACCATAAGCTACCACCGAGTAATTTGCTCATTTAAAGTTTATAAATAATTGCGTATAATGGATTAAACACCCTTCACCCACTCCACCACTTCCCCTTCATCCCTTTCAATTCCATAACGCCTGAAATACCTCAGTATATTTTCAACGTCTCTTCTCAAAAACTCCTCTGCTTTCGGGTGGTCAAGAAGCACTCCCTGCCCAACATCTATTAAATAAGGAACATCGCGGTGCATCAGAACGTTGAACTCGCTTATATCAGCATGCACAAATCTTCTTTTATACAGTTTTTTCACATACTCAAGAAGCGCATCGCAGTCTTTTTCAGGGTTGTTGCTTCCAACATCAACAAGCAGAGAATCAGGAATTCCCTCCTCCCCCAGAAACTCCATAACCAAAACGTTGTTTCTGAAAATATACGGAGCGGGAGCTGGAACGCCCGCCTCCTCACATATCTGAAGGTTTCTGAACTCCTTCTTCGTCCAAGCGTAAACAATCTCCCTTTTCACATTTTTCACTCCAAAGAAGCGAGGGTCGCCTCTTATGTATTCCTGCATTCTCACAAAATCACTCGTTTCAATTTTATACACTTTCACAGCAACATACTCCTCCTCCCCCTCAAACTTCTCCCCAGTGGTTGCGCGGAAGACAACTGCCTCCTTACCGCTCGCAACAGGGTAATCCAAACTTTCAATTATTTTCTTATTCAGCATCTCCCAAAGAACAAGTAAAGTGTATTTATCAAAAACATACGACTCTATTTTCTTCCTTTCCTTCAGCTGCTTAACCTCCCTGGGGGGCATTTTCTTTTTTGAGAGCCTTCTCACCATTTTCTCACCTTATGAGAAGCTCCCACCATGCAACCATCACTTGAAGTAACCATTCTTCCTCAGCCACTCCGCCTGCAATTTCGTATACCTCCAAACCAAATCCCCTTTCTTATCTGGCTCAACATCCCATGGTTTAATGAGCACCACATCCTCATTCTTAACCCACACCTTCCTCTTTATCTTTCCAGGTATCCTGCACAACCTCTCCTTCCCATCCGCGCAGTCAACAAGCATCCTGCTAGCCCCCATCATCCCAATAACCACTCCCAAAATCTCTCCTTTTCTTGGCACTCTCACCCTTCCAATTTCCTCCTCTTCCATGCTAAACCCTCACGGGAAACCTCGCCCCGCACGCCTCGCAAACAATCATCTTCACTCCTCTCTCAACCTCAATTATCTTTGTATCCGCTTTTCCGCACTCCTTGCAAAAAACGGATAGTTTCACATACCTCTGCAGCTTTTCATTCAAAAACCTTTCATTAAATCTTCCCTGAAGCACTGCCCTTCCACTTTCAACCGTAACTGGTACGGCCAGCTCTCTTGAAAAGTATTTGACAAGCTCCCTTGATTCTCTTCTCAACTGCTGCGCAATCTCATCAAAATTCTTTATTATTGTCTTATTCCCCTGGGTGAAACTATCTATAACCGGCATCTCAAACCTCGCTCCGCTGCTTGATTTGTCAGGCAACATTGAGTAAGCTCTCTCCAAGAGTTTCTCATATTCCATGAGGTAATTATGCATGCATCAATTTATAAACCTCAGTGAAGAAGCACCCTTGCCAAAAAAAGAGAAAGCACTCCAAAAAAGCATAGAGGAGGAAGTGCTGGGAGGAAAACTCTCCTTGTAGTCACATAATGCAGCACAAACACAAGCCCAAGAGTTGTTCCAAAAGTAACAGCAAGCGAGTCAACCAAACTGAAGCTTATTTTATAAGCAGAAACGGCAAGCATAAGCGGAATTGCCATATCCCCGCTTCCAAGCTCAACAAGCAGTTCCTCCTCCCTCTTCTTCTCTTTAACATATCTTCTCTCCTTGCTTGAAACTGAGAAGGATAAATCCATCTTACTCAGCTCCTTTGCCATATACACCATGTGCTTTGTAACAAAAACTGCTGCAAAATCATACAGGGAAATCATCGCAATAAGGAGAAGAGAGGGAACAATATCAAATGAGAAACCAAAAAGAGCGCCAACTGCTGCGCTTGCAATTATCGCTGTGATATTTTTTATTTTTGGGTAGAGGAATTTGAAAAGAGCCAAACCAACTGAAAGCAGAAGAGTTAGCTCGTATACATAAGGGGACTGGAAGTAAGCGAGAATAACGAAGAAGACAACTGAGGATGCAACAAATATCATAAAAAACTCAAGCAGTTTAAAGAGGAAAGCAGCCCATTTCAAATACTTTATTACAACAACAATGATAAGAGCTGTGACAACAACATACACGAGAAAAATCACTGAGTTTCCAACATCGCCAGGCTGTCTGTTCGGCGTAATATTCCAATCCTGGTAGGTTGGTTCACCTATCAGCTGAATTCCAACAAACAACCCAAGAAACTGGGCTGCAAGAAACATCACAACTATTTTCATTATATTCCTATCCATCACTCCACCTTCGGCCTAACAACTTTCACGTGCCCATGCTTTGGTTCATATAACTCACCTGTTTTTCTCAGCATTTCATCAATCACCTTCCTTGTTGTTGCTTCATCCAAACCATACTTCTTTGCCTCCTCAACAACTTTTTCTATTTCAACCAAATCATACTCCTTCTCCAGCTCCTTCACTATGTCAAGCACATTTCTTATTCTGTCTGCTTTTGACTTTGGCTGTCCAGTTGCAATTATATCTATGTCTATTCTTCCCAACCCCCTATCCATTGTGATTGACTTCAGCATGAAATCCATCAGCCTTATTGCCCTCTCAGCATCAACAAGCTCAACTCTGTTGCTCAACCTTGTTTTTGCGCTTGCTTCAGCAAGCCTCACCATCCCCTCAATATACCTTGGGGTTATTGGAACAGCTCCCTGCGTTGCCCCAATTTTTCTTAACTCAACATAATACTCCTTTATTTTTTCATTTGCCTCTGGTGTGAGCACAGGCGTAATTTTCTTTCTGCTGTATGCGATGTATTTTCTCAGCAGCTCAGTGTCTATTGGCGGTTTCACTTCCTCCTCTTCACTTATTGTTTTCTCAACTCTCCTTCCAGCAGCAACGTGCTGGTCAAGTATGAAGCTTGCGAGCTTCCTATCCTTCTCCTCATCAAGTATATCCTTTATTGGGAAAATCAAATCAAACCTTGAGAGAATTGTTGGGGGAATGTCAAACTGCTCCGCAGGATACCTTGTGGGGTCAAACCTCCCGTATTTTGGGTTGGCTGCCGCGAGAATTGAAGTTTTTGCTTTGAACTTTGCAACTATGCCCGCTTTTGCAACCGAGATTGTGTTGTGCAGGACTGCGCACTCAGATATGAACGTCTTGGTTGGCTCAACTGTGACATCATAAACCCATTCAGTGTCCTTATTCTTAACTCTGCTGACAGAGATTACCTTACACCATCTGATATCGCTCTCCACTAACCTATTCAGCTTCTCAACTTCCTTTTCAACTTTCAACTTCCTCAAACAGCATTCCCTCAAAAGTTCTCTGCACCTATCAATTTTCGTATTCCTCGTCTCGTAGTATGAAATGAGATGCCTCAGTCTCTCATCTCCTCCCGCAATGTCGTGTTGGGAAAAATTAAGAGATTTTCTAATCTTTATCAACTCCTCCATTGACTCTGCCATTTCCACTTTTGAGACTGCCTCTTTTATCTCACAAATTTTTTCATTCATCCTACGAACAATTTTCTCAAAACTTTTCCTTGTGAAATTATATTTATTTGAAAAATTAGGTGTCAAAGATGAGGAGAGCAGTTTACTGCTGTGAATTTTGAGTTCTCTGAGCAACTCGCATACCTTCTTCTCAGAATTTGGTATAACATCCGTAGTTGTTCTGTAGGATTTTTTCTTTTTCAAATATGCAAGCAACTTAGAATTTTTCTCCTTAGAGATGAAGCCAACTTTATCGTAGAAAGCTGTAAGGTTATTCTCCCCATTAACTGTTATACGATAAACTTTTCCATCCTTAAATATATGCGATCTGATTCCAAACCTTAGGAGTAGCGTCTGGATCTGCTCAACAAACTCCTTATTCTCGCAAACCAAGCTTACCGTATTCTTGCTGAACGACCCATCTCCTTCATACGTTGCCCTAAGAAATTCCTTTATTTTCTCATCACTAGCGCTTAGGAATTGACTTGGCAATTTCTTGGAGGTTCCTTTGCCAAGCAGGCTTGGGTCAATTGAAGAGAGGTATCTTACAACTGGCATAGACACAATTCTCGCATTTGTAACACCAGTCCTTCCATTCTGTTGAATATAGCATCTTGAGCCAAATATTTCATTAGTTATACCAACATAATCCTCCACAAGCTCCTGATTTTTGTTTGAAAAGTTTATGCCGTTCTTCACATGTCTGTTGAGCTCATAGCACCCATCAGTTATGTGGTAACCAAGAAACCTGTAAAACTCCTTGCCATACTCATCCTCTTCATGCTCTATTGGGAGATACTTCGGCATTGGAATGAAGTCTCCTTCTCTCAACTTTTCAGCGTCAACAGTCTTAATCTCGCCGTCTTCAATAACCCAAAATGGATGCTCGGGGGTTACAAGAAGTTCTCTCCCAGTCTGAAGTTTAACTCTGATGAAATAAGCTGGTGCTTTATGCTTGCTTACCTGACTTATCTCCACCCCATAAATCTTGTTGAAATCTGTTGTGAGCACCCTGTACTTACCTTTAGGTTTAAGGATTAAACAATCCTTTCCTTCAATCACCTCTTCAGGGTTTAAACGCATCAACTCCTCAACAAACTCCCCCATCCTCCTCTCCTTTCCATCAGCAAACATCAGTTTGGTTTCCGGATGGTAACTTTGACTTTCCATCGCTTCATGTAGCGCAGCCATCTCCTCCTCTTTCACTTTGTCAAATTCATCAATACACCCAACTCCTCCCGAAGCAAGAACAAGCGCACCTGCCTTCAGAGTCCATCCACCGTCACCAAGCTCATCCTTCTCAGCAGTTGCAGTTAAACCAGCAGAGGTAACTGCTTTTCCGCTTACATAAATGCTTTTTGGGGCGAGGTTTGCAATATACTGCAGCATTCTCGTTTTTGAGATACCGGGGTCACCTATCAACAGAACATGTATATCGCTTCTTATCATTCCCCCATCGGACAACCTTTTATTAGGTGTTCCACCAAAAAGCTGAAGCGCAAGCGCCTCCTTCACCTCATCATGCCCGTATATTGAGGGTGCAATTGAGCCGATTATTTTTTGATATATCGCAGGATCCTTGGATAGCTCAACTATCCTTCTCTCATCCTCCTTCGTTATATCAACTTCCTCAAACTCCTTCTCCACCCTCCTCAGATGAACCGCATCCAGATACTTTGAATAAACTGTTCTTGAAGCTCCTCTTCCCTCAGCAAAAGGCCTTATCCTCAGCACGCCAGTTATCTCAACCCTCTGCCCTGGGCTGACTGTGTTTACCAAATCATCCTCCAGCCAAACCTCAATATGGCTTGCCTGCGCTCCCCCCCTTATCCTCTCAAGCGGCTCCTGTGCCTCAAGCTTCTGAAGGTTGACGAAGCGCGATTCCTCCTCATCATGCTGCAAACCTCTCCTCTTGCAGCTTGAGCACGTTTCCGGTATCACAACACCCCTATCAATCGGCACCTTCTCAATGTGCTCGCAGTAGGGGCATCTGAGCACCATTATCCTTACCTTCGGCCTTATCTCTGTTCTTTTCGTTATCAAACCATCAACACAAATTAAATTTCCAACATGATCCGCCCCAATATCCTGAATCATCGGCCTACTCTGCTCAGGCAGATTGTAGAAGCGAACGTGGGGTTCAAAAGGAACTTCATACTGGGATGGCATCGCCATCCTTTTCAGCGCTTCAACAGCAGCTCTTATCATCATATCTGGTTTGGTGAGAAGAGTGTCTGCAATTCTGCTGTTGTACTTGCTGAGCTCAACAAAATCAACTTCCAAACTTCTTTTCTCCGGGTATTTTTCAAAAAGCTCCTCTAACCTTTCCTTGCAGAAAGTATCAAAAAATCTTTCGAATTCATCAACTATGAGGGTTATATCCTCGGCCATTCACCCCATCCTCTTAAAAAGAGTGTTTGGTATTTTTATACAGTAGTGCATAAATACCTTTTGCTAGTCAACTTTACGTGAGTTGAATTTAAATACATTCGCAAGGGGTAACTTTCCAGTGAGGTGATTCAGATAAAAATAACAATCACTGCAGCTCTGCCGTATGCAAACGGCCCTCTTCATCTAGGGCATATAAGGAGCACGTATCTTCCCGCGGACATATACGCTCGCTACCAGAGGCTTGTGGGGAATGATGCAGTTTACATATGCGCAAGCGATGAGCACGGAACCCCGATTGTTGCGGCTGCTGAGAAGGAAGGGAAGAAGCCAGAGGAGTTTGCAGAGTATTACCACAAAAGGGATAAGGAGGAGTTTGAGAAGCTTGGCTTCAGCATGGATATATTTCACAGAACTTCCTCAGAAGAAAATAAAGAGATGGCACAGCACTTTTTCTTAAAACTGAAGGAGAAAGGGTTAATCTACGAAAAGGAAGTTGAGCAGGCATACTGCGAAAAGTGCAAGAGGTTTCTTCCAGACAGGTTTGTGGTTGGAAGGTGCCCCCACTGTGGAGCAGATAATCAGTACAGCGATTACTGCGATGGGTGCGGAAAGGCGCTTGCAGCAGGTGAGCTTATTGAACCTCGCTGTTCCTCATGTGGCTCAAAGCCAACCGCAAGGAAAAGCAGGCACTACTTTTTCAAGCTCAGCCAGCTCTCGCCAAAGCTTGAGAAGTGGTTGAAGGAAAACAAGGAGCTTCAGCATGAAGTGGTAAATTATCTTTTGAATTGGATAAAGGAGGGGTTGAAAGACTGGGATATTTCAAGGGATATGGAATGGGGTGTTCCAATACCTGGAGAGAAAAACAAAGTTCTCTACGTGTGGTTTGATGCCCCAATTGGTTATGTAAGCTCCACTGTTGCGTGGGCGGAGCAGAAAGGGAAAAACTGGGAGGAGTATTGGAAAGGGGAGTGCAGAATAGTGCACTTCATAGGGAAGGATATCGTGTATCATCATTATCTATTCTGGCCCGCTATGTTAATGGAGGTTGGGGAGGGGTTCAAGCCACCAGATGCAATTCCCACAAGAGGTTACCTAAATCTTGAGGGAAGAAAGTTTTCAAAAAGCAAGGGATGGTTTGTCTCGTTGGAAGACTATCTCAATTCATTCCCAGCAGATTACCTGAGGTATTATGTGACTATGATAACTCCGCACAGTGTGCAGGATGCGGATTTCTACTGGAAGGATTTTCAGGAGAAGGTGAATAATGAGCTGGTTGCATGCATAGGCAACTTCATACACAGAACGCTTGTGCTGATAAATAAATCATGCAACTCCAAAATACCAAAACCAGAGAAGCTTGATGAAAGGGAGGAGAAGCTGCTGAAGCTGATAAGTGAGCGAAAGGAGTCTGTTGGGAGAAGAATTGAAGCGTTTGATTTCAAGGGGGGTTTGGAGGAGATAAACTCGCTTGCTTCTGAGTTCAACCGCTACTTAAGCGAGAGGGAGCCGTGGAAAGAAAAGGATGAGAGAAAAATAAGAAACTGCTTGTATGTTTGCTCGAGAGCTGTGACTACTTTGGCTGTTCTTCTCTCTCCTTATCTACCTTTCTCATCCCAGAAGTTGCTCTCGCAGCTTGAGATAAATAAAAAAATCACATGGGAGGATGCAGATAAGGAGCTTCTTCCTGCTGGCAAAAAGATAAAAACGCCAAAACCTCTTTTTGAAAAGGTGAGCGATGAGAAAATAAAAAAAGAGGAGGAGAAGCTCAGGAAATAATATATATCAATAACTCCACAATTCTAAAAGTTTCGCGGGCCCGTAACTCAGCTTGGCCAGAGTACCTGGCTTTTATATAAGTGAGGAAACCAGGGAGTCGCGGGTTCAAATCCCGCCGGGCCCGCTTGAGGTGAGCGTATGGCAAAAAGATGTCCGCTGATGTTTGTTGCTGAGAAGGGAGTTGGAGTTTTTGGCTCAAGCACAGGGGAGTGCATTGGTGAGAGATGTATGTGGTTTGTTGATGATGACTGTGCTGTCTCGGTGATTGCAAAGGGGTTGCCAAAAGCAAGAGAGTGAAGCTGGAGGAAGCATATGCAGAGTTATACTCCAACGTGCAAGCCGATTCGAGCGAGAGCAAAAGTTGCTCAGGGGAGGATTAAAGAGGCGAAAGAATGAAAGTTGAGGAAAAGTTTGAGGGAGTTTTTCTTATAGAAGGTAAGCTTGCAACAAAGAATCTCATCAAAAACTTTCGGGTTCATGGGGAGAAGCTTGTTGAAATCAACGGAATTCAATACAGATACTGGAATCCGTACAGGAGCAAGCTTGCAGCTGCAATAATGAAAGGAATGAAAAGTATGCCAATAAAAAACGAATCGCATGTTCTTTACCTTGGTGCAGCTGCAGGGGTTACAGCAAGCTTTGTTTCAGACATTGTTGGAAGAAAAGGAGTTGTTTACTGTGTTGAGTTCGCCCCAAGGGCTATGAGGGATTTGGTGTATGTATGTGAAAAGAGAGGAAACATGCTTCCCTTGCTTGCGGATGCAAGAAAACCTGAAAGCTACAAAGGAGAAGTAGGAGAGGTTGATGTTATTTATGAGGATGTTGCACAGCCAGAGCAGGATGAGATAATGATGAAGAACGCTGAGATGTTTCTAAAAAAAGGTGGTTACGCAATGATGGCAATAAAATCTCAAAGCGTTGATGTGACAAAAAAACCAAAAGAAGTTTATGAGAGAATACTTGACAGACTTAGTAAAAAATTTGAAATTCTTGAAACACACGAGCTATCCCCATTTGATAAGGATCATTTATTCGTAGTTATGAGGAAAATATAAACGTATTTTAAGTAGCGAGTGCAAAAAAATATGGGGTTGATATGGTTACTGAGCTGAAAGAGGATGGAATAAAGATGAAGATAAAGGATTTTGCAGCGAGAGCGCTTGCAGTTGGTTTGCATGCATCTGTCAGCGATATAGCAAATAAAATAGCTCACGATATTGGAGTGCTTGATGATAAGTGGGTGAAGTACACAATAATTGAGCTTCACAATGGGCTGAATAAGGATTTTTACAAAACAGTTCCAAAAAAGGATAGAGTTGTTTTCATACCCCACTGTTTAAGAAACATAAAGGAGTGCAAGATGCCGATAGATGAGGATGGTTATCACTGCTTGAAGTGTGGTAAATGTGTGATAAATGAAATAGTGAAGGAATGCGAAAAAAATGGGATGAAATACTTTATTGTTGGCGGTGGCTCGCAGGTGATAAACATAGTGGAGAAGCACAAGCCAAAAGCAGTGCTTGGAATTGCGTGCTTCAACGAGCTTCAGCTTGCTGTTGAGAAGCTTGGAGGAGGGAAGAAGTTTCCTGGGCAGGGAGTTATGCTGAGAAGGGATGGATGCGTGAATACATTGGTGGATATGGAGGAAGTGAAGGAAAAAATGAATTTATGATTTGCATTCCTCCAGCTCCGGATGCGCATAGCAGATTGCTGCTTCTGCGTAGTTAACTTCTGCTTTATACATGCAGTCAACAACAACAACCGGTGCGCCAGCTGGGATAGTTGTCAATGAACCAACAAGCCCATATGTTTCTGCAGCCATCCTATCCAAATTCAAATTCACGTAATACGTCTTTATGCATTCATCAAACGCAGTTGCATTAAGTGAAGTTGAGTTTGCGCACTCGCTCAGCTCCATTGGCGTGAGTGGAACCTCCTCATGCGTCATGTATTTTTCTATTGCGCACTTTTTGAACTCCTCAAGTTTCCCCTGCGCTCTTGAGCAGAGCAGATAACCAGCAGCAAGCGATACATTTTCCAAACCATACTTTGGAGCTAAATCATATGAATGAGTTAATATTATTTTGTACTCAAAGCTCACGCTTCTGTTGAACTTTTCTTTCAGCTGGGCAATCTTCTCCTCACCGGCTATGCAGGGCGGGCAGTACAAATCAAAGAAAACCAACGCCCTTATCTTCTCCTGCGAGCAGTTCAACTTGCCAGCCATCTTCACAACTCCCTTTGCAACAACCTCATCATTGCTCAGCGAGATTGGCTTCGGCCCTTCAACAAAAACTCCCTGCAAAGTTAAGTTTGAATCATACACCCTTATTCTGACAAGCTTTGCGCTTCCAGTTCTGTTCAACAATACGACCTCCTCCCAAACCCCCTCCTCAGGAAGGAAGCGAGGTGTTGCTCTCTCCGCAAAAGGCAAATCCGAGTAACTGTCCATCACTCTCCCAATAAAGCTTTTCACATCTGCAAGTTTCTGCTTTGGCATTTGAGGAGTGCAGTTCTGCGGAGGGCATTCCTGCGGTTTTTGAGTATATGTGCTTACAATAATGTATGTTAGCACAGCAGTTGCAATCACCGCAAGAATGAATATAATATAACTCTGCTTCTTAACCATAAAAACACCTCAGCCATCATACCTTCCTATTGAATACTGCCTTGCGCATTCTTCATACCCCCTCTGGCTTGTTGGAACGCAGATGTATTTAACGCGTAGTTTTTCGTAAAACTCAATTCTAAACTCATCAAGCACCTCCCTCTGAGCAGCGCAGATTGGACAGAGTGGGTTGTGGAATGCGTAAATAACACTTCTGTTTCCTTCCTTGCAGTCTGTGAAATTCAAAACTCCTTTGAAAAATTTCGGGAATCCTTTAAACTCGTTGCAGAATGCGCTGTCATTTGTTGCAAAACACAAGGCTCTCCCTATGTTCTCCCTGTCCGTTCCAGCAGGGTAGCTCCCTCTCTGCTCGCCCAGCGCATCCGAACCCTCAAAAGCATATCTGCAGTTCACAACAAGAAGCGGAGTGGTGTTCGCTCTAACATATTTTGCCACAAGCGGGCTCAGCTCCCACTTCTGCTCCTGCGGTTGCTGCTGTTGTTGGAATGGGTTGACAACTCCTGCTTTCATTCCTCCCATCAGAAAATACAGCGCAAGTGCAAGCAGAAGTATTATCACCAGGCTGAGAAAGGCAGCAACTCTCCTTGAAACAAACGGCTTATCCTCTTTCATAATTTTATTTACTCCAAGGTTATTTAACTTTATCATACCAACCCTTTTCTCAAAGCGCGGATGAGCGTTTTATGTATCCCAGAACCGTACTGAACTGCCTTTTTCGGCCTGCCTGAAATTTCAGGTGGCAAGCCCATCTCCTTGGATATTTCCCTGAGAACAACTTTCTTTCCTCCCTTCAAGTTGAACTCTGGTTTTATTGAAGTTGCAACTCTTATGACTTCCGTATCCAGAAACGGATAGCGCAACTGGCATTGATTCATTGAAGCCACATACCAATTATTTTCCAAATCCTTGGAGTGAAGCGCTTTAAGCTCCTCAAAAAGCATCTTTCTAAGATTACCTCCTCTCCTGAAGCACTGAACGTATCTATCATAACCAACAAAAAGCTCCTCAGCTCCCTGGCCGCTGAGCAACACTCTCACCCCATCTTTTTTTGCGTGCTCAGAGCAGATGAATATAGGAATTGCGAGTTCAATTCTCATCAGCTCACTGCTTGGCAATAAACTGCGGAGTTTTTTGTAGTATTCAATAACCTGCTCCTCGCTTAGTGTTATCGGCTCAACATCCAAACCTATTTTTTTAGCAAACTGCGAAGCGCATCTCACATCCTCACAACTTTCTGTTCCAGTGCAGTAGAGAAACAATTCAGAATCAAAATTTTTTGCAAGGTGCGCTATCAGCGCGCTGTCAACTCCTGATGAGAAGAGCACACCAACTTTCTTTACTCCTTTCACTCTTTTCTCAACCGAGCGAAGCACAGCTTCTTTTAACTCATCTTTCAGCAGTGAAGTTGGCTCAAGGGAAAAAGAGGGAGTTGAAAGAGGGTTGCATGTATCTATCTTCATCTTTCCATCGTAGATTAGCGCATCTCCTGGTTTTAGAGAGGTGATATTCATTATTCCAAGCCTGTGAAGTGCATCCTTCACTGAGGAGAAAGCAAAAAAGTTTTTGTTA
This sequence comes from Candidatus Micrarchaeia archaeon, assembly GCA_038871515.1. GTDB lineage: Archaea > Micrarchaeota > Micrarchaeia > Burarchaeales > Fermentimicrarchaeaceae > JAVZHX01. Next base: position 126,104 of record JAVZHX010000001.1, on the reverse strand, counting down.
ACTCCGTAGAAAAGCGGTCTTGTCCCAACAGAATCGCGCAGGAGTGTCACCCTTCCCTCTTTATAGTGCCAGATGGAAAACTCACCATCAGCAGCTTTCACAGCTTCAAAAATACCATGTTGATTTACACTATTTGTAAGCGATGAAAAAACGCATCCATCAAATGAAAGAAATGAATTGTTAATGGGAATTGGCTGAAGCTCGTCATCATTTATTTTAAGAAGTGTGTGGCAGAGTATGCAGCTGCATTCATCAATTTCCACTTTATACTCATAATTTCTTACTAACTTTCCATCAACAACCGCGCCCCATCCATCCGGCCCATTTGCTTTATGAAAAAGAATTATTTCCTTGATAACTTCTGGCTTTAGCTTACCTCTCTTGGTTAGCACACCAAAAATTGAGCTCATGATACCACTGAGACGGGCCCGGCGCGATTTGAACGCGCGACCTTCAGCTTAGGAGGCTGCCGCTCTATCCAAGCTGAGCTACGGGCCCACGAGTAATAATTCATCCCATACAAATTTAAATAACCAGCCATAAGAATATGTTTCACTATGAGATGCTACAACCACCCTAAATTAGAAGCAGTTGGGATATGCTCATCGTGCAACAAAGGCGTTTGTTCCAAATGCGCGGTTGAGGAGGAGGGTCAGATATACTGCCAGGAATGCATCGCTCGGATGAGAGGAGCCACAACAAAGTGCTACAACCATCCAAAGTCAGAGGCAGTTGGAAGATGCTCTGCTTGCAAGAGGTTAATCTGCGCGGACTGCGCAATAGAGAAGGAGGGGAAGCTTTACTGCCGCTCATGCTCCGCAGAGCTTCCAAAGGAGTTTGAACCACCACGGCGCGTTGAGGAGCTTGTTATACCCAAGCGTATAATGGAGCCTGTTCCACTGAAAAGAGAGAAAGTAATACCAAGAGCCAGAGTTGAGTTATCTGTCAAACCATCCGAAGCAGTCAGCTCAACAATTTTTGGAGGGATAGTTGGCGGTTTTCTTTTGGGAATTCCATTTTTGAATTTGCTTTTAGTATGGGGAGTGCTCGGTGGTTTTCTTACAGTTCATCTTCTCAAGATGAGGGTTGATAAGTTTGGAAATGGTTATATCAAAAACAGCGATGCGTTGCTTTTTGGAGGGTTAAGTGGGGTTGTTTCAGCGTTTATAGCAACTCTCTTCAATGTGGTATACGCAGTGCTTCTGAAGGATTGGTTTGTTCAAGCTGGTGAATTTCTTGTTTCATCCGGAATGGATTCTGCACTGGCAGATGTTACCATAAAGCTGTGCGTGACAGATCTGTCGCTTTCCTTACCATTCATACTGCTGAAACTCATCGCAATGATAATACTCTTCGCGGTGCTTGGCGCGGTGGGAGGTGCTCTGTCATCAGAATTTTCAAAACGATAACGTCAGAAACCTTTAAAAATAATCGTGTTCAAAACAATATGGTTCTAAAGTCAAATTTTGATGATGGAGGGATATTATGGCCGAGAAAGAACACCTAAATTTGGTTTTCATTGGGCATGTGGACCACGGAAAATCCACAACGGTAGGGAGAATTCTGTTTGACAGCGGTTCTCTCAGCGAGCAGGATATGAAGAAGCTGAAGGAGGAAGCTGAAAAAGTTGGCAAACCAACCTTTGAGTTTGCGTTTGCGATGGACCAGTTAAAAGAAGAGAGGGAGAGAGGGCTTACAATTGACGTGGCGCACAAGGATTTTCAAACACAGAAGTATTACTTCACAATAATTGATGCGCCAGGGCACAGGGACTTTGTGAAGAATATGATTACAGGTGCTTCTCAGGCAGATGCAGCAGTTCTAGTTGTGTCCGCAAAGGAGGGAATACAGCCGCAGACTAAGGAGCACGCTTTCCTTGCAAAAGTGCTTGGGATACAGCAGATGGTTGTTGGAATAAATAAAATGGATAATGTAAACTACGACAGGGTGAAGTTTGAGGATTTGAAAAATCAGCTTACCACACTGCTTAAAAACGTTGGTTACAAACTTGAAGCTTTGCAGTTCGTTCCCTACTCTGCTTATGAGGGAGAGAATGTTGTGAAGAAGCCAACAAAGATGGATTGGTACAAGGGACCGACGCTGGTTGAATCGTTTGATAAATTCACTGTTCCATCAAAACCACTAGACAAACCACTGAGATTGCCTGTCCAGGATGTGTTCACAATAACGGGGCATGGAACGGTACCTGTTGGAAGAGTTGAGACAGGTGTTCTGAAACCAGGTGACACAGTTGTTTTCATGCCATCTGGGGCAAAGGGAGAGGTTAAAAGCATTGAGATGCACCACCAGCCGCTCCAGGAGGCAAAACCAGGTGACAACGTAGGGTTTAACGTTAAAGGAGTTGATAAGAAGGATTTGAAGAGAGGCGAGGTAGCAGGGCATGTCAGCAACCCACCAACAGTTGCAAGCGAGTTCACAGCGCAGATAGTTGTGCTTGAGCACCCAACAGCAATCGCAAAGGGATACACACCCGTTTTCCACATACACACAGCGCAGATGGCGTGCACAATAACGGAAATACTTGAAAAGAAGGATCCGAAGACTGGGCAGACATTGCAGAAGAATCCAGACTTTGTGAAAACAGGTGACGTTGCAGTTGTGAAAGTGAAACCGTTGAGGCCTCTTGTTGTTGAGAAGTTCAACGAGTTCCCACAGCTTGGCAGGTTTGCCGTAAGGGATATGGGGCAAACCGTTGCTGCTGGAGTGGTGCTGGAGGTAACGAAAGCAGCTTGATTTCTTTTTTATTTTTCTCTTCTGCTTCTCATTACTGAGTAATGAGAGCAAATAAAGGTGCTAAAGATGACCCGCGCAAGGATAAAGCTGATAGGCAAGGACCCGCGAGAGCTTGACGATGTTTGCAATCAGATAAGAGAAATAACAAAGGCGGCGGGGGTTGAAATGAGAGGCCCAATTCCACTTCCAACAAAAAGACTGAGGGTAACCACAAGAAGAACTCCTTGCGGGGATGGTTCTGACACATATGAGCACTGGGAGATGAGGATAAGGAAGAGAGTTATTGACGTTGTTGGGGATGAGCGAATTCTCAGACAAATTATGAGGGTTAGAGTGCCTGACACGGTGCATATTGAAATAAGTTTGGAGTAACTCTTATTGAATGCTTTTTAAATGTGGCAAGAGATAATATACTCACGCCAGGGTGGCAGAATCTGGTCAATGCGCCAGACTTGAGATCTGGTTCCCCTTACGGGGAGTGTGAGTTCAAATCTCACCCCTGGCGTTTAGTGATATTTATGAAAGTTGTTTACTCAGAAAAATTTTTGGAGCATGAGACTGGAGAAGGGCACCCCGAAAGCCCTCAAAGGTTGATTGCAATAGTGAAATACATCAAGGAGAACAACCTGCCTGTTTCTTTTGAATTGCCTGAAAGAATTGATGAAAGCGATTTATATATTGTTCATGAGGAGGGCTATATTGAAAGGCTGAAATTCCTTTCAGAGATGCAGAGAGGAGGAGGGGATAACCCATTTTCAAAAAAAACATTTGAGATTGCAAAGCTTGCTGCTGGAGCTGCTTTGAAAGCAGCCAAAAACCCAAAATTCTCTTTTGCGTTGGTGAGGCCACCTGGGCACCATGCTGGCAGAAACTTCTTCGGCGGTTTCTGCTATCTTAATAACATTGCGTTTGCAGTTGCATCCATGCTGAAGGAGGGAGTTGGCAGAGCGATGATTGTTGATATAGACCAGCACCATGGAAATGGGACGCAGGATATATTTTATGAAGATAAGAGAGTTTTTTACCTCTCATTCCACCAGGACCCGAACACCTGTTTCCCATATACAACTGGTTTTGAGAGCGAGAACAACGAGCATATAAAAAATATTGTAATTCAACCTGAAACAAATGATGATGAGTATTTGAAAATTTTTGAAAGGAATTTTCTTAAATACTCAGATGAATTCAAACCAGAGCTCATTGGGGTGAGCGTTGGGTTTGATACGTATTACAAGGATTATCTCTGCGGGAATGCAATTGATATTCAGAATAGCAGCACGTATAACAAAATTGGTTCAATGATAAACAAACAAGCGAAGAAGCTGAATGCAAAAACATTTGCAGTGCTTGAAGGAGGTTACTATCTTGAGAAACTTGGGGAGAACTTCTGGAGTTTCTGTAGTGCTTTCAATGAATAATTTAAATTAACTTTGCGTATAAGTAAGTGGTGCTTATGGAGCTTTGTGACGTTGAGGAGAAGTGGCAGAGAAGATGGGCGGATTCAGGGATTTATGAAGCGGATGTAAGCGAGAGCAGGAAGTTCTTCCTAACTGCAGCCTTTCCGTATCCAAACAGCCCTCAGCATATTGGGCATGCCCGAACGTATACGACAACAGATGTTTACGCTCGTTTTATGAGAATGAAAGGATATAACGTTCTCTTTCCAATGGGGTTCCATGTTACCGGCACTCCAGTCCTTGCAATGGCAAAGAGAATTGCTGCAGGTGATAAGGAAATTTATGAAATATTCAAAAATATATACAACATCCCTGAGCACATCATCTCGCAGCTCAACACCCCTGAGAAGCTTGTTGATTTTTTCAGCAGGGAGATTGAGCTTGGGATGAGGGAGATGGGGTTCTCAATTGACTGGAGGAGGAAGTTCTATACTTATGATAAAATGTTCAACAAGTTTATTGAGTGGCAGTTCATAAAGTTGAATGAGAAAGGTTATCTGAAACAAGGAAGCCATCCAGTTCCATGGTGCCCAAACGACAATAATGCGGTTGGCTCGCACGATACACAGGAAGATGTGGAGCCGAATATTGATGAGTATGTTTTGATAAAGTTCAAGTTTGGTGATTATTATCTGCTCACCGCAACTTTCAGACCGGAAACGGTTTACGGTGTAACCAACATATGGGTGAACCCCAGCTCAAATTACCTGATAATAGAAAGCAACGGTGAAAAATACGTTGTTTCCTCTGAGGCTGCTGAGAAGCTGAAGCATCAGATGAAAGTTGAGGTGAAGGGGCAGATAAGAACGGTTGAGCTGATTGGAAAAACGTGCGTGAACCTCATGACTGGAAAGGAAATTCCTATTCTGCCGGCTGACTTTGTTGACCCAAGGAATGGCTCGGGGGTTGTTATGAGCGTTCCAGCGCATGCTCCGTATGATTACCTTGCATTAAGGGATTTGAAAGGAAGTTCATTTGAGAAATACTCTGACTTATCAATTCAGGTTATAGCGCTTGAGGGGTATGGAAGCAACCCTGCGAAGGAGGTTTGCGAGAGGCTGGGAGTCGAAAACCAGAAAGACCCGAAAGCGGAGCAGGCAACCGAGGAGCTGTACAGGGCAGAAGCGCACCGCGGGGTGATGCTGCTTGGAAGGTATAAAGGTGAGAAAGCGTTGACTGCAAAGGAGAAAATAAAAAATGATATGCTGGCTGAAGGGAAAGCGCTTGTTATGTACGAGATAATCAACGGCCCAGTTTACTGCAGGTGCGGTGCTTTGTGCGTTGTGAAGAGAGTTGAGAATCAGTGGTTCATAAACTACGGGGATGAGGGGTGGAAGGGGCAGGTGAAGGAGTGCTTGAAAAATGTTAATATTATACCAAAGAAAACTGTTGTTGAATACGAATACACAATTGATTGGCTGAAGGAGAAAGCATGCGTCAGAGCAAGCGGGCTTGGAACTCCTTTTCCGTTTGATAGAACTCAGATAATTGAATCTCTTTCAGATTCAACAATCTACATGGCATTCTACACAATATCGCACTACTTAAAAGAGATTGATGCTGAGAAGCTCACGCCGGAGTTTTTTGATTTTGTTTTCCTTGGCAAAGGCAGCAGTGGAGAATTATCAAAAAAGCTTGGAGTTGAGGAGACGTTGCTTAACAAAATGAGGGAGGAGTTTCTCTACTGGTATCCTCTTGACTCAAGGCATTCTGCAGGTGATTTAATACATAACCACTTAACGTTTTTCCTGTTCAACCACGTTGCAATCTTCCCAAGGGAGCTTTGGCCAAAGCAGATTGTGACAAATGGGTTTGTGCTGATGGAAGGGAAGAAGATGAGCAAAAGCATGGGCAATATACTGCCGCTGAGGGAGGCGATAAAAAAATATGGGACAGATGTTGTGCGCTTCTCAGTTGTCTCTGGAGCGGACTTATCCCAGGATGCGGATTTCAACTCAACAATGGCTGAGGGAATTCGCTCAAGGATGAATTCAATACAAATGTTGGTTGAAAAGTGCAATGAGTTTCCGGAGGAGGAAAGTTATATAGATAGATGGCTTCTCTCAGCAATACACAGAAAGGTTAAACTCTGCACAGAGTTATATGAAAAACTTGAGCTTCGCGATGCAGCTCAGAAAGCATTTTATGAGTCAATCAACGAGCTGAAGTGGTATCTGAGAAGAGGGGGAAAGAACAGAAAGGTGCTTAGGGAGTACTTGGAGTATTTGATTGTGCTGCTTGCTCCTTTTATGCCTCACTTTGCTGAGGAGATGTGGGAGAAGCTAGGAAAGAAGGAGTTTCTGAGCGATTCGGAGTTTGTTTCAACTGCTGACTGGCCCAAACATGATGAGATGAAAATAGATATTGTTTCCGAACTTTCGGAGCAGCTCATCAGGGATACCCGCAGCGATATTGAAAATATACTGGAGATAACGAAGATGACGCCGAGAAACGTATACATATACTGCGCTTCTGAATGGAAGAGGAAGCTCTACCAGCTTTGTTACAAGGAGAAGCGATTTGATGTTGTGATGAAGGAAGCGATGAGGGATGAGAGAATGAGGGAGAACCCAAAGGAAACTCAAAGAGTTGTTGAGCAGCTTATTAAGAATGTTAATTATCTTTCAGAAAGAGTTCTCAGCTTAAGAGAGGAGAGGGATGCGCTTGAAAGCGGGAAGGAGTTTCTCTCCGCAGAGCTCACAGCAGACGTGTTTGTTCTTTCGGAAGATAAGGCAGATGAGAGACATGCGAAGAAAGCAGCGCAGGCAATGCCGATGAAACCATCTATATTTTTTGAGTGATTGCGTGGTTAGATGCATTCTTGTTAAGAGAGAAAATGCTGAAAAAGTGAGAAGGGAGCTGCTCTCGCTGAATTTGCTTGATACCAGTTATGCTCCAAAAAAATCTCCTGAAGGAGTATACTTTCCAGTGAAAGGTAAATTCAGAAATTTTAAGCTTTTTGAAGTTGAGCTAACCAAAAGAGCTCCAAGGGTTTTTTCATTGGAGGAAAGTTTGAGAGGAAAACTTACCCCAGAGGAGCTAAAACAAGTTGTGAAATCCTTTGATATAATAGGCGATATTGCGATAATTGAAATTCCAAAAAATCTTGAGAGGAAGGAGAAGGTTATTGCAAATTCCCTGATGGAAGTGCACAGAAACGTGAAATCAGTTTTTAAGAAAGCAAGCCCAATGCTTGGAGTTTTCAGGATAAGGAAGCTGAAGCCGATTGCAGGGGAGAGGAGAACAGTTACTGAATACCATGAAAATAACTGCAGATTCAGGTTAGATGTTTCAAAAGTTTATTTTACGCCTCGTCTCTCTTTTGAGAGGAAAAGAATTGCAGAGCAGGTTAAACCAGGTGAAAACATACTTGCGATGTTTGCAGGAGTCGGCCCCTTCCCAATTGTGATTGCAAAAACTCAACCCAGAGTCAAAATTTGCGCAGTTGAGCTGAACCCAGTTGCTTTCAAGTATTTGGAGGAAAACATACGGTTGAACAGAATGCAGGAGATAATAACTCCAATTCTTGCTGACGTGAGGGAAGTTGTTCCAAAGAAGTTTATTGAGTGGGCTGATAGAGTTTTAATGCCATTACCAAAAGGAGCTGAGGAGTTCCTTGAGGAGGCTTTCCTTGCTGCAAAGAAAAACTGCATAGTTCACTTCTACAAGTTTGCTCCAGAGAAAAACCCGTTTGAGGAAGCGGAGAAGCAGATAGAAATAAATGCTCTTATGTGCGGTAGAGAAGCAGAGGTTGTTGGGAGAAGGGTTGTAAGGCCGTTTGCTCCTGGAGTTGTGCAGGTTGTGGTTGATTTTAAAATAATTGGTTAACGTAATTATCTAAAGAGGAGAGCGTATGGTGGAAGAACAGTCAAACAATGTTAAAACAAAAGTGGACTTGGAGGAGCTTGTGGCTCAACCTACTTGGAGGGAGATGCTGCTTGACTTGGTGGTTACAGAGAAGCTTGACCCATGGAATATTGATTTGGTTGAAATAGCAACAAAATACATTGAAAGGGTTAGGAAGTTGCAGAAACTTGATTTGAGGGTGCCAGCCAACCTCATTCTGGCAGCATCAATTCTACTGCGTTTTAAAAGCGATGCTTTGAAGTTTGAGGAGGAGGAGCAGGTAGTTGAGGAGCAGACTTTCATAGATGAAGCACAGGCGCCTGTTGAGATACCAATGCTCTCCCTAAGAACCAGAATACCGAGGAAGAGAAAGGTTACGTTGGATGAGCTGATGTCTGCTTTGGAGGAAGTATTTGAGGAGCAGAGAAGAAAGCAGGAGAAGCCGATTGTAAAGGAAAGTCTTCTGATAAATCTTCCTAAGTATGATATAACCGAGAGGATGAAGGAAATTTATAATAAAGTGAAAAAGCTTGCGGATTCAACTGGTTTGGTGACTTTCTCGTCATTGCTGAAAAACAAAACACGGGAGGAGATAATCTACACGCTGCTTCCAGTGCTCCATCTTGCGCAGGAAGGTAAACTTTCTGTTTTTCAGGAGAAATTTTTTGGTGAGATATTCATACAGCTCCCCGCAGCTGAGGAGAAGCAGATGCGTAAAGGTTAATATCTTTTCTTCACCACAATTGAAGCATGGAAAGCGAGAGTTCAGAGGGTGAAACTGAAAAACCTGAGCAGGCGGAGCAGGTTAATCAAGTTATTGAGGAGGAGCTTGGGCAGAAAACAACTCAACCCGTGCAAGAGAGTGATGTGAAAGGAGTTATAGAAGCAGCTCTTTTTATGAGCACCTCCCCTTTAACAGTCAGAGCGCTTTCAAAAATATCCGGGGCAAACTCCTGGAAAGTTGTTGAGGATAAGGTAAAGGAGCTTCAGCAGGAGTATGGGGCAAGGGGAAGTGCAATTGTGATTGTTTTTGAGGATGGAGGTTATATAATGAGGCTGAAGCCAGAGTATGAGAAGAAGGTTTCTGGCTTGGCAAAGGAAGCAGAGCTTTCAAAAGGAGCGATAAAGACGCTTGCGGTGATTGCAAAGAATGATGGAATCACCCAGTCAAAGCTTGTGAAAATGATTGGCTCGTCTGTTTATGAGCATGTGAAGGAGCTTGTTGAGAAGGAGTTCATAACAGCTGAGAGGAAAGGGAGAACAAAGGTGTTGAACACAACGAAGAAATTCAGGGAGTATTTCACCATCTAACCTGGCGTTTATATGGTTTCATCCACAGAGCTTTCTGTGTTCACCTGGTTTATGTTATGTTTATTTGCCGTGATGGATCAACTTAGCACTTACCGTGCTGTGAAGTTCACAACGGAAGCGCTTGGAAAGAAAATATCCGAGAGCAGGGAGCAGAATCCATTCCAGAAGTTGCTCTGGAGGTATTTCAGCTATGAAGTTTCAGCAGTGCTCGGTTTGCTTCTGCAATGGATTTTTTACACCCTTACAGTGGTGTTCATCTATCTCCTCAACAATGATTTTGAAATGCTTGCGCTGCTTTCCTTCTTCTCAGCTTTTGAAGCCAGCATCATGACATCCAACTTCCTTTACTACAGACGTTGCAGGAACCTGAAAAGAAGATATCCCAAAAGCTACAGAAAGCTCATGAGGGAGCTTACATAGTAAAATTTAATTATTTAACCACCTAATCTATACGGAGGTAATAACATGCAGGATGTATTCAGGAGAGCATTCATTGAAAACGCAAAAAGAAGAGGGACGAATATAATACTGGCGCTTGACACCACGGATTGGAATAAGGCGCAGAAGGTGCTTACTGAGTCAGCAAAAAATATAGCTGCGGTGAAGGTTCACCCAGAGTATGCAGACTTGTGGGGTTTCTCGCACGAGAGCGCCATACTCACCTTAAAGAGAATTGGGGATGGTGTGCCAGTTATACTTGATGCAAAGATAGCGGATATAGACAGAAGCAATGCAATGAAAGCGGAGTATTACCTCACAAAGGGTTATGATGCGATAATCTGCCATGGTTTCTCAGGAGAAAAAGCAGTTGAATCAGTAATCAACGTTGGGAATAAGATGAAAAAGGGAGTTTTCGTGCTTGTCACCATGACAAGCCCAGATAACCTGTTCACAGAAGAAATAATTGGCAAAATCGCTGATATGGCTGGAAGATTGAATGCTGCTGGCGTTATTGCGCCGGGCAACCAGTATGAGATGCTCTCATCAATAAGGAAGAGAATTGGGGAGAAGCTTCTGATACTATCGCCGGGAATAGGAGCGCAGGGAGGGGATGCTGAGAAAGCATTCAAAGCAGGAGCAAACTTTGCAATTGTGGGAAGAAAAATAGTTGACTCCCAAAACCCTGGAGAGGAATCGCTGAAGCTCAAAAACGTATTTGCAGGCAAGTTCAACTTTTAATTCTCTTTTCAGTAAGCAGGAGTGCAACGTCAAGGTTCTCCACTGATTTCAGTTGTTCGCAGTAGCCCTTTCTCTCTGGCTGAAGGAAAACTTTTCTATCCTCTGATTGTAGGGAGAGGTAATACCGCAAATCTCTCAAACTGCCACCTCTTTTTGTATACTCAGCTATTATTCCTTCTATCTCCTTCACTCTCTCTTCCTGATTTCCTTTAACCTCCTCTATTCTTTTCACATAAATCAATGGGTCTGCTTTCACCTGCGCCTGCATCACTCCACCGAGAAAAGTGTTATATATTTTCCTTTATATAACTACATATTCTTTCAGCAGCTCCAGCTTGTTCTGGTGTTTGTATGATAAGGCAGCCTATTGTAGTGGTGATGGGTCATATAGACCACGGCAAAACTTCTCTACTGGATAGAATAAGAAAAACATCTGTTGCAAAGAGGGAGAAAGGGGGAATAACACAGCATATTGGGGCAAGTGAGGTGCCGGTAGATGCAGTAACAAAAACCGCAGCAGTCACCTCTCTTATGAAAACAAAGCTGGAGATACCTGGTTTGCTTTTCATAGACACGCCTGGGCATGAGGCATTTACAAATTTGAGGAGAAGAGGCGGAAGCATCTCAGATATGGCGGTGCTTGTTGTTGATGTAACTAAAGGTTTTGAACCGCAGACGCTTGAAGCGCTTGAAATTCTGAAGGAGTATAAAACTCCTTTCGTTATTGCGCTGAATAAAATAGATTTGCTTCAGGGATGGGTTCCCCATCCAGATTCATCTCTTCTCTCGTCAATCAGCTCCCAACCCCCCCAGCTGCAGGAAGAGTTTGAAAAAACTCTCTACAGGTTTGTTGGCAGGCTCAGCGAACTAGGGTTTCAGTCTGAGAGGTTTGACAGAGTTTCAGATTTCACAAAGCAGGTTGCAATAATCCCAATAAGCGCAAAGACAGGAGAAGGAGTTGGGGAGCTGCTTCTTCTGATAGCAGGGCTTTCACAAAAATACCTGAAGACGAGGTTGCATGTGAAGAAAGGAGAAGGGAAAGGGAGCATACTGGAAGTGAAGGATGAGGTGGGGCTTGGGAAAACAATTGACGTGATTCTATACGATGGAGTGATAAGGAAAGGAGATACAATTGTGTTTGGAAGTATAAACGGAGCGAAATCAACAAAAGTGAGAGCGCTTCTCAAACCAAAGCCGTTGGATGAGATGAGGGATCCAAGGCAGAAATTCATGAACGTTGAGGAGGTGCATGCTGCTGCCGGTGTGAAGATAGCTGCGCCTGGTTTGGAGGATGCGATTGCTGGCTCGCCTGTTTTTGTTGTCTCAGATTCAGGGGAGAGGGCAAAGAGGGAAGTTGAGAAAGAGATAAGTGCAGTGCTTTTTGAAAAGGAGATTGCCGGAGTTATATTAAAAGCCGATACGCTTGGCTCTGTTGAGGCGATAATCAAGCTGCTTTCTGATGAGAAGGTGCCGGTAAGCAGAGCAGGCATAGGGGCAGTTGTGAAGAAGGATGTGATAGATGCTTGCGGAGTGAGAAATCAAAACAGATACTACGGAGTGGTGCTTGCGTTCAACACAGAGGTGCTTGGAGAAGCGGTGGAGGAGGCGAGAAAGCTTGGCATCACAATAATCTCAGAGGGAATTATCTACTCGCTTCTTGAGAGCTATAAAAAATGGGTGGAGGAGGAGAGGAAGAGGGAGCAGTTGGAGGCTTTCTCCTCGCTTGTGCTTCCTGCAGAAATTAAAGTTCTTCCAGGGTGCTGCTTCCGGGCTTCAAAACCAGCAATATTTGGAGTTGAGGTTATTGCTGGAAGGATAAAACCTGGTTATGAGTTTATGAATGAAAATGCAGTTGTTGTTGGAAAGATAAAGTCAATTCAGAAGGAGAAGGAGAGCATTCACGAAGCAACTGAGGGAATGCAGGTTGCGGTTGCGATGGATGAGCCAGTTTTCGGGAGGCACGTGAATGAAGGGGATATTTTGTTCAGCGTGATTCCAAAGGGGGATGCGAAGGTGCTTCTTGAAAAATACAGAGGCTTGCTGAGCGATAGAGAAGCTGAGCTCATATGTAAAATACGCGGGATGCTCGGAGATAAATTCATCAAAGCAGTTTGACGACAGAATTATAAATCTTGACGACGTTATCATATTCCCATTTTTGAGCGTAAGGAGGTATTGCAATGAAAATTGTGATGTCCGATACAAAAACAGGGAGGAGCTATCAAACCGAAATACCTAAGGAGAAGGAGAGCCTGCTTATTGGTTTGAAAGTAGGTGATTCCTTTGATGGCGGGGTTGTTGGAGCAGCAGGTTATAAGTTTCAGATAACTGGTGGAAGTGACAAGGATGGGGTGCCGATGAGGAAGGATTTGAAGGGAGGGAGGAGGGCAAAGCTGCTTCTCTCAGGGGGAGTTGGTTTTAACCCCACGAGAAAAGGGGAGAGGAGAAAGAAGAATGTGCGAGGAAACCTTGTGACTGACCAGATAGTTCAGATAAACAGCAAAGTTGTGGAGTGGGGAGAGAAGAAGCTTGAGGAGCTTTTCCCGCCGAAGAAGAAGGAGGAGAAGTAGTGGTGGTTGATTGGGACAGGCAGAGGTGAACATCGGTCTTCTTGGGCATGTTGAGCATGGTAAAACATCTGTTGTCAAATGTTTGAGCGGGGTTTGGACGCTTGTTCACAGCGAGGAGAGGAAGAGAGGAATTACAATACGTTTGGGTTATGCTGATGCTGTTTTTAGAAAATGCCCGCAGTGCGCTGAGCCAGAAGGGTTTACAATTGAGGAGAAATGCGCAAAATGCGGTTCCCCAACAGAAATTCTTAGAAGAGTTTCCTTCCTTGATGCGCCTGGGCATGAAACGCTTATGGCAACCGCAATTGCAGCTTCAAGCATAATGGATGGGGCGATACTTGTTATTGCTGCAAATGAACCTTGCCCGCAGCCCCAGACGGTTGAACATTTGATGGTGCTTGACATTCTAAAAATCAAAAATATAATAATTGTTCAAAATAAGGTTGATTTAGTTGATAAACAAAAGGCAAAAGCACATTACGAACAGATAAAGGAGTTTGTGAAAGGCACAATTGCGGAGAATGCACCAGTAGTTCCATTTGTTGCGAATTACTGTCTTAATGCAGATGTGCTTATCAGCCAGATTCAGAAGCACATTCCAACTCCCCAAAGGAATTTGAATGCTTCCTCGCGTATGTACGTGGCGCGTTCCTTTGACGTGAACAAACCCGGCACAGAAATAGAGAAGCTTGCTGGCGGAGTTGTTGGCGGTTCGTTGATACAAGGGGAGCTGAAGTGCGGTGATGAAATAGAGATAAAACCTGGTTTATCAAAAGGGGAGAGGGAGGTTTACGAGCCAATAGTTTCAAAGGTTGTCTCCCTCCATGCTGGAAAAGAGAAACTTGAGAAAGCAGTTCCAGGTGGCTTGATTGCTGTTGGGACGAGTTTAGACCCTGCGCTGACAAAAGCAGATGCGCTTGTTGGGAATATACTCGGAAGGATTGGCTCCCTCCCGGAAACTGCCGATTCACTTGAGCTTGAGTTCCACCTCTTTGAGAGGCAGGATATGGAGAATCCACCTTTAAAGTTAAACGAACCGCTTGTGCTTGGCGTTGGCACATCAACAACGGTTGGGTTTGTTGAAAAAATAAAGAAAAGTTTGATGAACGTGAAGCTGAAAAGACCGGTTTGCGCTGAGAAGAATACAAAGATAGCGATAAGCAGGAGGATAGGACAGCGGTGGAGGTTATGCGGTTACGGAGTGCTTCAGTAAACTTTCTCTCCAACAAGCACCTCTATTCCTCTCTCACTGATAATCATCGGAACCAAATCCATAGAGTGCTCAGTTCTTCTCATCTTCAAAACTTCAACTGCTCTTATCTTTTTCTCCTTTTTCTCCAAGCAGTGCAGCAAAACTATCCCATCTGCAATGAATTCGCTTATCGTGTCCCTGCTTAGGTAGCTGGACTGCTTCGGAAGCTCGGAGATGACAAGAGAAGTGATATCAGCTGATTTAAGCTTTCCCATTATATCCATAACAGCTCTTCTTGTAACCGTTTCTGGCGGCAGGTGAATTGTCACATCCTCCTTCTTCAATCCTAAATTCATAAGAGTTTCAACGTCTGCGATAACTTCTGCATAAACGCCTATCGTTGAAATTGAGTCGTAAACCAGTCGTTGTGGCTTGAACTCGTCTATTGCGGAATCTATCTCTGAGTTTATATATGAGAGATGGTGCTTTGATGGAACAAACGTCATTATCTTGAGCTTTCCCTCGCTTTCCAATTTCTCCAAATCCCATCCAAACTGAAGTGCCTGCGAAGTTACGTCATTCCGTGATTCCTCAAAAGTGACAAACAAACCTCTCTCGCCGAACTCAACAGCTCCGTTCACCAAAAACTGCAAGCCGAGTATTGTTTTTCCTGAGCCAGCTGCACCCGAAACAAGCACAACTGAGTTTTTGGGAATTCCTCCTTTAAGAATCTCATCCAAACCCTTCACACCTGTTTTTGTTCTTTCCATTCAACCACCTATTTGAACCTCCTCCAGTTACTGTCAAACTTTTTCGTTTTGAACTCCTTAACCCTGAAGTACGAGCTCAGCTTACCCTTCTCCTCCTGCACCTGAAATTCAACAACACCGTCAAACAAACCCTCTACTGCAGAAAGGGTTTCATCATTAACCCCTTTATCAACGCAGAAAACTGCACTGCACTTTGCGTTTCTCAGCTTGGTGAAGTTTGTGCTTAAAAAGTCACTCAGCTCCTCTGCGTTGTATTTTGTAAGCAGGAGGCTGAGGATGTTTATGAAAGCCATGCGGGGCTCACCACCGAGCATCTTTGATATGCTGATTGCAATTTCATTTATATCTGGCTCAATTTTTATAAAAAGCAGTCTGTTTCTCTCCCATGTGCTGAACCAGTTCTCCTCCTTTGCTGGGTCGTAAGAAAGAATAACAGAGAATTTGCCTTCTCTAATTTTTCTGCGCACAACTTCAAAGCAGAATTCCTCCTTCCCACTTCCAACCGCGCCCTCAACAAGCACTATGGAACCATCTGGAAAATCAAGTGGGGCAGCTGTGAGCTTTCTGATAAGAGGAATAAGAACGTTAAGAAGGAGGAAGAGGAAAAGGAAAAGAAGAGAGAGTTGAACAATTCCAAAAGGCAACTCCTGGAGTGAAAATAGATCCGTTATGCCGGGAGGTGCGTTAATTATTTTGAAACTTCTCTCTTCTTTTGCAAGCAAATTTCCGTCATTATCCGCAATTCTCACGCAGAAGTAGTTATATCCTTCCTCTATCGGCGTTACATTCTCAAAAACAAATTCACCAGTGGTTGCATCGTAACTTGCAAGCAGGAACCTTGAATCGTTTCCCTCAATGCTGAAAGCAACTGGTTTCTCGTCTTTCACAACAACCCCGCTTATCACAACCTTTCTCTCCACCCCAACGTTGATTGTGTGGTTTTCAAGAGGGGAGAGAATTTTCAGAGACGGTTTTTTATAGCAGAACTCCCTTTCTCTGTCGCAGAGAAAACCCTCTGGGCAGCCGCACTCAGAGCATTTTTCAATTAACTCTCTGTTCTTGCTGCAGAATAGAGGTTTGTTGCTTGAGCACTTTCCCTGCTGAGTTCCATCACTGCACTGCAAACCATAGCATAAACCATCCATCCTGCATATCTCCCCTTCTGGACAGCCACATGTTGCGCATGCGTAAACCCAAACTCCGTTGTTGCAGTATTTTGGTTTCTCATTGGAGCACTGACCTGTTGGAGTGCCGTCGCTGCATTTCGTTCCTGGAAGCTGACAGCTGTAATCCACACACACCTGCCCGCGTGGGCACTCTGAGTCTTGCCTGCAGCACAAACCAGCAGCACAGCAGTAGCCGAACTCGCAGTGTCCAGAAGAGCACTCCTCGTTGCTTGTGCACTCCGCCCCATTTGGGAGAAGTTTCTTTGTTGTGCATTTATCGTATAAGCACTGCTGTCCCGCAGGGCAGGAGCAGTCAGCAGGACAGCTCCAGCATCCCTCTCCACTTTCGCAGATTCTGTTTCCACAGCAGTTCTCTTTGTAAACTTCAACTTTCGTCTTGCCACTGCAGATGTATTTTTTGCACACCTCACCAGGTACGTCTCCTAAGCATGTTCCCGCACTGCAATCCTCTGGGCAGTTGCAGCAGTCCTCCCCAGTTTCGCATTTGCCATTTCCGCATTTAACAACCACTGGACAGTCAGTATCAACAAGATAAGAGCATCCTTCTGGACAGCATCCATCACCGCTTGTGCATGCAGTTATAATTGTATGGACGCATGAAGCAGTTGGCGTGCCAGGGTTTTTGCATACATCAGTTGTGCAGGGATTCTTATCGTTGCAGTCAGCATCGCTTGAGCACGCAGGAGTAGCTGAGGGTATGCATTTCCCATTCTCGCAAACAGGAGCGGTGCTTGGACAGATATTCCCGCATGAGCCGCAGTTGCTTGGATCAGTTAATAAACTAGTTTCGCATTTATTTGCTGCGCTTCCATCGCAGTTCGCCCAGCCAGCTGGACAGCTTACGCATGTATCGATGGAGCAGTAATAACCTGCCCCGCAATCTGTGCAAGAGGGTGTGCCGCAGTCCGGAACGCACTCCTGGCATACCCCCCCGCTGCACGTTTTGCTGCATGTTGCTTGGTTTGAGGGATAAGAGCATAGCCTGTTTCCATCACACTTTTTTGGACAGGTGATGCTCACTGTCCCACACGTTGTTGGTGTGCCGCTGCAGCAGGTTACAGTGCTGTACTCATCAAAGCACACAACCGCGCCTTTTCCAACTCCATCGCAAACTTCTCTGAACACGCAGCCGTTTATCCCATTACATTCCCTATGGCAGACCCCATCACCAAAAGTGCAGTCCGCCTGACACTTTGTAAAGCATGTTTTTGTTGTCAAGTTACATAAATAGCCTGTTGGACAATCAGAATCAGAACAACACCCGTTTGTAACTGCAGCGCACTTGTTATCAGAGCAGCATTTGCCTGAGTAGCACATCTGATTGCAATTGCATTCATTGCCTCCGGGTTGAGGCGCTATGCAATAGTACTGACTAAGTCCCTTCCCGTTACAAAATCCAGAGTAAGTGTTAGTAGCGCATGGAGCGCCACATGGAAGAATTTGAGTACATGCCCCCAAACCATTACAAGTCCCGCATGTAGCACAGCGTGCTTCATAACTTGGTGGTGTTGAAGGAACACACTCTCCCCCAATACACGCCGTTCCCGCCTCGCAATACTCCATTCCCTGGCAGAAATAATGCCCTCCTACTGTTGCCGCATATACTCCTATAGTGCAATTGTTAACACAACACTCATTAATTGAATATGAAACGTTGGAGAAAGAAAGTAGCAGAAACGCAACTAACACCACCCGGACTGATGCCATAGTATCTTTATTAATCTCATTAATAAAATTAGTGTTGCTGACTACTCCTCACACTCTTTCACCAAGTTTAATAAAATTAACCCCCATCTCCTTGCTAATCATCAATTCAACAGCCTTTCCGTTCATCGCTGCAGGAACCTTTACAACTTTTGTTTCTCCAATTACTGCCTCACCTTCCCCCTCGTGTATATGCCCACATATATTCATAAATGGTTTTTTCTCCTCAATAATCTTTCTTATTGACTTGCTTCCTGCGCTAACTCCACCAGAAGTTCTATCAACTCCAGAGTTATATGGGGGGGGGTGGGTGATAAGAATTGTTTTTGAGTTCATCCTCATTTTGCTCAATTCCTCATAAATTCTTTCCTCAGAGTATTCAATTGGAGTGTTGAAAGGAGTTGGGCTGCTTCCCCCGTAACCTATGAAATTCCATCCGCCAAGCTCAGCTTTCCTCAAATGCAGAAGAAAACCCCTCCTCTCAAGCAAATCCACAACCTGCTGAGTGTCCATGTTGCCGTGAACTGCAAAAAGTTTTTCTCCTCTCAAAACATCAAGTAAATCCTCTGCATAGGAAAGAGGTCCTTTGTGAGTTATATCGCCAACAATCAAAATTAAGTCAAACTTCTCCTTCTCCAAGAGTTTCCTTAAACAATCAAGCACAGCTTCCTCTGCGTGCAAGTCAGAAAGAGCAAGCACCCTCATCTCATCCCTTCCTTATTTCATTCATTCTCTTCTCCAAATCAGCTTTCAGCTTATCAGCTATAAAATTCTTTGAGTAAAAATCAGCTTTCAGCGCAATTGCAATTTTTGTTGAAAGCAATCTTGCAATTTTACCCCTGTCCTTCTTTGGAGCTGAATTCACCCAGGGATGCTGGAAAAGCAAGCCGTGCTTTGGTGATTTGGTGTGTTTTCTCAGGTGCTTGAAAAGCGCTTTCTCCGCACCTAAAACCTGTATTGTGCTAGCGGGCATCCTCGCAAGTCTTTCCAAACCACCTGCATGTGCAATCAGCTTTGCTGCAAGCGGTGCTTCAATTAAATAAGTTAAATTTGGGCAGAGCTCCTTTGCAAATTCAACTTCATACTCCTCAAAAGAATTTCTGACTGCTTTCAGATTTAATATCCCTCTGGCAAGCTTTCTTATCTCCTCCAAATCTCTTTCTCTTAAATCAACTCCAATGCTCCTTCCTGCTTTCTCCTTAATCTCCTTTGCTTTCTCCTTCCCAACTATTTTTGAAACTTCCTCCTCATTAAACTCCTTTCTGTTCAGCTTTAGAATGAGCTCGCAGTATTTTTCAACTTCCTTAACTCTAAGCTCTGGAAAGTATATTCCATACCACTCCTGCAGTCTCTCAAAAAGAAGGTTGCATGTTTTATCAAGTTCATCTATTGCATTGACACACTGAATCAGCTGTCTGTCTTTTTCCAAGTAAGCCTCCTTAACAGCTGCTCTTGCTTTCTCAAGAAGCTCCTCCCGTCCCATTCAACCACCAAAAGAGTATTTAAATGCCAATATTTATCTACTTTCTTATCTTAAACCAATTGTGATTATATGAAGCAGGAGATAATGGAGATAGCGCTGAAGCGCTCAATAATTATTCCTTCAAACGAGCTTTACTCCCCAGTCGGTGGTTTCTATGATTATGGGCCGGTTGGAAAAGCGTTGAAGAGAAAGCTTGAGGATTTCTGGAGGGAGTTCTTCCTGAAAAGGGATGGTTATCTGGAAATAGAATCTGTTTACATTCTTCCAGAGGTTGTTCTGGAAGCATCAGGTCACCTCTCCTGCTTCGGAGATCCTGTTGTGGAGTGCTTGAAATGCAAGAAGAAGTTCAGAGCAGATCATTTGCTTGAGGAGAGAACATCAGGTGGTTTCCGTGATAAAAAATGGGAGGGAATGAAGCCTGAGCAGCTTACAAAGAAGATAAAGGAAAGAAATGTAAAATGCCCTGAATGCGGAGGCGCGCTTGGCGAGGTTGGATGGTTCAACCTTATGTTCAAAACAAACATAGGGCCGATAGAGGGAACAACAGGTTACCTGCGCCCTGAAACTGCGCAGGGAATCTTTCTTAACTTTCAAAGAATTTTTAGAAGTCATGGCTCAAAACTACCCATGGGAATAGCGCAGATAGGAAAGTCATTCAGGAATGAAATATCGCCAAGACAAGGGTTAGTTAGATTGAGGGAGTTCAACCAGATGGAGCTTGAGTATTTCTTCAATCCAAAAACGCCAAAACACCCAAAGTTCAAGGAAGTTGAGAATGAGAAGTTCAGAGTATACACAAGGGAGGAGCAAGCTAAGGGAAGCGAGAGGTGTGTTGAGTTAACAGCAAAGCAATTCATTGAAAGAAAAATTGTCCCCAATGAGATAATGGCGTATTTCATGGCGAGGGAGATGCAGTTCTATATGAAGTTGGGTATTCCGTATGATGCTCTTAGGTTCAGGCATATGCTTCCAGAGGAAACTCCTCACTACTCAGGAGGTAATATTGATTTAGAGGTGAAAATATCATCTGGTTGGGTGGAAGTTATAGGAAATGCGTATAGAACTGATTATGATTTGAGGAGCCACTCCAAAGCAAGCGGGAAGGATTTGTCTGTTCTGCTTGAGGATGGAAGCAGGGTAACTCCTCATGTTGTTGAGCCGAGCTTTGGAGTTGACAGAACTCTGCTGTGCATTCTTGAATACTGTTACAGAAAAGGAGGGGGTGCTGAGAGAAGGGATTGGGAGTGGTTTGACTTTCCAGCTTTTCTCTCTCCTTTTGAAGTTGCAGTTCTTCCTCTAATGAGAAAGGATGGGCTTGATGAGAAAGCGTCGCAGGTTGTGGATTATTTGAGGAGAGAGGGTTTTGCGGTTGTTTACGATGAAACGGGAAGCATAGGAAAGAGATATGCAAGGCAGGATGAGATAGGAACGCCGTATTGTGTGACGGTTGACTATCAAACTCTGAAGGATGAAACTGTCACTGTTAGATTCAGGAATGATGGAAAGCAAGCAAGGGAGAGCATTCAGAAACTTCCTGAGAAGCTTTGGTTGTTTATAAAAGGTAATAAGCTATGCCTGTGATGGAAATACCTGTAACGTGTTTTAACCTTCATCACACAATGCTCAGCGGGCAGCCCGTGTATTTTCTGATGAACTATGAAAACGGCAGAGCTGAGTTTCTTGTTAACAATTCACCTGTTTCAGTGGAGCAGATTGAGAATTCTTTAAAAGTTGAGTGGAGAGGCGAGAGCGAGGAGGTGAAAAAAGTTGTTGAATATAGGTTTAGGTTGAAGGATGATATGAAGCTGATTTATAAAAAAATCATAAAGGATGAGTTCATGCTGAATGCAGTGAGAGAGCTTTATGGTTTAAGGTTGACTCTCTCAAACCCATGGGAAACACTTGCTTGTTTCATCTGCTCAACAAACAACAATCTGAAAAATATAAAGTGCATTGTCAGCAACCTTTCCTCACTGCTTGGGGAGAAAGTTGTTGTTGACGGAAGGGTTTTTCATCGTTTTCCAACTCCAGAAAAAATTTCAGAAGCAGATTTGGGTTTATTGAAAAAATGCAAGCTTGGTTTCAGAGCAGGTTACTTGAAAAATGCAGCAAGAATGTGCTTGGAGAAAATTGATTTAGGGAGCTTGGCGGAGATGAGTTATGAGGAGGGCAGAATGGAGTTGATGAGAGTGGAGGGAGTAGGTGAAAAGATAGCTGACTGCGTTATGCTGTTTGCTTATGGAAAGCTTGAAGCATTCCCAGTAGATGTTTGGGTGAGAAAAACAATGAAGAGGGTTTACTTCAAAGGAAAGAAAGCAACAGATTTGGAAATAAGAGAATTTGCAAGAAACTACTGGGGGGAGTATGCCGGTTACGCCCAGCAGTATGTGTACCGGTATGGCAGAGCTACTGGTTTGTGAATACCTGCACGTAGAAACCAGTCTCAGCTTCTATGCTTATCATACTGCCTTTTGGGGTGTAACAAAAGTCGTGCGTTGCTCCTCTTTCGTCAGGCCCATCCACGTAGCCAACTCTGTGCCAGGTGGAGTTGTAGTAATCGTGTAAATAGTAATTTATATGCCACAGAGTGCAGCCTGCGCAGCTGTCGGTATACCCATGTATCTTAACCTGCGAGCCAGGAGTCACGTTATACCTTTTCCAGCCACCACATCCACCATAATTAAACCAATCCGCAGAGTTCACGCCGGTTGATGAAAGAACAGCGCCCGTGCTGGTTGTGCAGCTAGCAGTTGCAGCTTCCGAAGGCCAGATTCTAACACTGAAGTTTCCGCTGCAGTTTTCGCTGGTGAGTATCTTATCCCAACCATGCGTTTGTTTTGAGCCAAGAGCAGTTAGGTATACCACCATATTCCTGCCGTTGTAGTAATAAAACTCCTGGCTATATTTTTCATAACCCGCCTTCTCAACCTCTATTTTTCCATCTCCAATTCCATCTCCTTTTAAAACTGCAACGCCGTTTGAGTTTGTGTAGTTAGTGGAAGCAAGCACGTAACCAGGTGGAGTTTTGTTATAAATACTCACCTTTGCCTCTTCAACATTAATCATAAGTTCTTCTGAATCATAACTTCTTACTGTTACCGTAAATGGTTGTCCAGTGTAGTTATACCTAACTTCCTTCGTCAGGTAAACAGTTATGTTTCTTGAGGAAGATGATACATAAGCGGTATAATTCTTATAACCCTCTTTGCTCACAACTGCTCTTCCGTAATCAATCTCAAGCATCCCAAAATCAGCAACTCCCATTTCATTAGTATACGCTGTTCTTATCAACTCATAATCATAACTCAGTGTTCTGTTGTATAATCTCACAGTTGCCTCTGCAATAGGCGTTCCTCCAGACTCCTTTACAGTAACAACAAGTGGTCCCATCTTCTGCAAGCTCACGGTGGAGTTTGTTTCTCCAGCGTAAACGTAATCAGTTCCTTTCACATAACCCTGCTTGCTCACCTCAACAGTATAGCTTGCAACCTCAAGGTTTTCAAACTTCGCAACTCCATTGTTATCTGTGTATGCTGTTTTGACAAGTTTTCTTCTGCTCACTCCATCAACTACATCCACATACTCATACCCATAACCCGGATATGAATAGCTATACAGCTCAACTTTTGCATCCCCAACTGGTATGTTCTGGCTGCCAACCCTCTCATAAACTCTCACTGTTAAATTCATCTTATCCGTCCATCTTCCCTCCTCACCTCCCAACTCAGTACCGAATACTATGTTCTCAACACTGCTTCTAACAGCTTGCTTGCTCTCCTTTGGATAGGTAATGGCAACTACTGAGTAGTCACCAACCCTCCTCTCCGCGTATATGAAGCTCATCCTTGATAAACTCGGCAGCGTGGAGGAGCTTCCTCCTTCATATTCCTTCACGCACGCCTCTCTACTACCTCTTCTCACAATTTCTGCTGATTTTGAGGAGGAGTCATTATAACACAAACTCGCTCCTCTTCTGCCTCCCTTGCTAATCACAACTCCATAATCAGCTTTCTCATCCCCAAAAACAGAAACGTAAATACTTTGGTTCTCAACATAACCAACTGCCTCGCCAAATAATGTGCCACCTGCTGAGAGTTTTTGCTTCATTGCCGTGCTTTCTGAAAGAAGCTCCTCAGCTTTTTTTGTGTCGTACTTCTGCTCCAGTATTACGTCACACCTGAAGTTATCGTTACTACTTATTTTTGTCATACTATCCATAACATAACGATACCCAGGCTGGCAGTAGAGAAAACTCAACCACTCCCCCTCCCTCCACATGCACAAAGGATTCTCCTTATTTCTATCATACTCAGAGTAAATATACTTCGGGTAAAGCAGTATCACCTCTTTACCACCAATAAACTTTGTTTCATTTCTGAATTCCATCTCTCCGTAGGGAAGCATTCTGATCAGTTCGTTCACATCCATATCTGTTTTCAGCCTAATTACACCTGCACTTCCCCCATCTCCATACCCAAGAAGCGCAAACTGCATTCCTTTAATTTCTTTCAACTTTGCACCACCCATGACAACTCCAAGAAGGGAGCTCAGCTCGCTGAACCCCTCCTCCTTTGCATCAATGAAAAGAGCATTTGTTGCACCCTCAGAAGGTAAATAAGAGAAGAGCTCGTATTTGTTTTCAGGTGGAAATATCAAACAGCCAGCAAGCAGGATAAGTGCAAGTGCAAGAATAATTTTTTTCATATAACCACCAATAGAATTCAGCAAAAATAAAATTTAATACTTTCTTTATTGTATGGCTACATGAACTCAGAAAGGCTGAACTGCTTCTTATCTTCATTCCCAAAAACAGATGACAGATCACTTTCAAGAAGCTGCAGCCTCTGCTTCAGATAACTGGGCAGCTGGTATCTCTCAACAAGCTCCTGCGAGATTTTCAGATATTTCTCAATTCCACCTTTTGAAATTGTAAGCACGAGCTTCCCTCCGCATCTCCTGCACTTACCTGAAAGTGGAACTCTCCTGTACTTGCTGTTGCAGCTCACGCACCTGAAAACCTGTCTTGAAAAAGACCTTAAGTTTCCGTACAAATCTGGTAGAAAGTGGCTCAGTATCAATCTTTCGGCTGCGTTCCTCACATTAACTGCTCTAACTTTTTCAGATAGGTTAAACTGAGCATCAACTTTTTCTTTCATAGTTCTCAGTTTTACATAATTAGTTACGAGTGGAACGCTCTCAAGAGAGCCAACTTCGTGAGTAAAACTTATACCTGCGTACTGCTCCTCCTTCCCTAACCTGTCAAGCACTTTTTCAATTTTCACCTCAGCGGGGTTTTCAAACCTAAGGCTTGCCTCATAAAGCTCAAGCGGATACTCCCTGCAAACCTCCATCGCATGAACCTCATCATCAACTTCCCTTGGGTCAATCACAGTTGTCAAAACAAGGCAAGCATCCATTGTTCCCCCTCTGCTATCTGGAAGGAACTTTCTTGAGAAGTTAATTAGGGCATCGAGCAGCAGCATTGTTGAATCCTCATCCCCATCAGCATTCCTTCTCCTTGCCGAAATCATGTAAGGATGAGCATACCCAACATTTGCTTTTGTGAATCCGATTATCCTTCCAAGAACACCGCAGGAGGTGTGTGGTGAAAGAGTGACAACAAGTTTTCCAACAAGCTCCTCCTTTCCATTCAGCTTGTAATACGGGGGCAAACCATAAAGATAAACAAGCTCATCGTCAACAAAGTTTGCAACTCCTTTCAAATACTCCGCTCCATTTTCGGATATGATAACATCCTGCGGTTTCAGCTCAACCAACTGATTTTCATCCTTCAGCTCCTTTCCCTCCCAATCCTTTGTGTAACCAAGCTCCTTGAGCTTTTCAACGCTCACCCCAATTTCCTTTGGTTTGAAGTGAGTGAGAGGAATGTTTGTTGCATCAAACCTTGCAGTTCCATCCTTGAAAACAAAAACTCCATGCTTTGCTCTCAGAATTCCCTTCTCCAACGGCTCAGGAATCTTTGCCCTGCTTGTCATTCCCTTCACTCCTTTTAACTCAGCTGGAAGGCTTCCGCATTTCCTCTCAGCTTCCTCAACAAGCTCAACAAGTGGTATTGCTCGCGAGTCGGATTCGGATGCTTTTGCTTTGCACTTCTCACAAACGTCTCCAGCAACCTCACTTCCGCATTTCAAGCAAACCCTGCTTGGAATTGTTTTCAGTTTGCAGAGAGGACATTTGTTTGTTGTGAAAATCCTTCCGCATTCAGGGCATTTCATCCTCCCAACTTCAACAATCACCTTTCCTCCCTCAAATCTTTCATTATCCTTCGCTCTTCTGTAAGCAGCTATTATATCACGTGTTTTGCCCCCCCAGTTGCCTATTGGGAAGAGCACGTGGGGGGCAGGCTTCATTTTTCTCTCCCTTGCCTTCTCGGGTCTTCCCATTCTTGCACCAATATACACGGGAGCCTTCTCCATTATTTTCACGCCAGCAAGCTCCCTCACAATATCAATTGCTTTCTTTTCCTTTGAGAAAGCGCTGTTGAATTTTTCAATGCTTATTCTCCTGTTCTGCAGCATTCCCAGAGACATGAGAAGGGGTAGCGCGTGCTCCCTCAACACAACTTCGTTTCCCTCAACAGTATGAGGAACGCACAGCTTCTCAAGCACCCTCTTTCCATCCCCGTTTTCAACTCTCAGCTCCTTCAGTTTGAACCAGTCGTAAATTAACTTTCCTTTTGCAAGCCATTCCGCAAGCTCCTTTAATTCATCGCAGTTTATATCATGCCACAAATATGTGTAGCGAGGGTGGAGGGGTATGTTGAACTTTTCTGATATTCTAAATGCATCCTCCCCACTTAACTCTGGAGGCACAGCTGTTCTGGGATCAACTCCCTTCTCCTTTGCGCTTCTCTCAAGCTCCTTCAGCCAGAACTCCTCGCAGTAGCCAGTCGGCATGAGGGGGTGGTTTGCTTTGTAGAAATCACCATAAGAAACAAGCATATCGCCAAGCGAGAGTATCAACTCAACATTCTCCTTTATTTTTTCTGCTTCCTCAGCAGTCTTTACCTGTAACACGCTTCCATCCCTCAGCTTCACAAATGGACCCTCTATTGTGCTGCAGGGAGTGACAACACAACCCTTCCCCGGTCTTTCCACCTTCATCTGAGTTCCAATTGCCAGAAAACCATCAAGCAGAACCATTGTTGCGGGATGAACTGCTTTTGCAGCAATTCCGGTCATCCTTGTTCTCCCATACCTGAGTCGGAAACCTCCTTTCTCAGATGGATAGCTGAAAATAGGTCTGCCTGCAACAATATCCTCAAGGTAGAGGCTGTTTGGTTTAACCTCACCGCCTGTTTCCTTCTTTGGAACCTTCACGCACGCCTCAAGCCAGCTCCAGTTCAAACCAATGTTTTTTGTGTACCTGAGAACTTTGCTGGCTTTCTGTGCAATTCCCTCCGCAATAACAAGGCACATCCCTCCCCTTATTCTGTTTGTTTCAATTCTTGGCAAATCCTTATGAACAGAAACCTCAAACTCCTCTGTTGGCTCCCCGTCGATGCATACTGGACAATTCTTCACAATTATCCTTATCTCATCATCAGTTGGTCTATACTGCAACCTTGCCGCCCTGACATCGTATAAAGCAATCTCCTCAACGTATCTCTCAACTTCGGTGTCAGTAGGTCTATAATCAGCTATGTTGAACTTTCTTCTCGCAAAGTCCGCAAGCGCAACGCTCAGCGCTGCGACAGTTCCACCTGCGCTTCTTATTGGGCCTGAGAAATACATCGCGAGGTAGTTGCTTCCATCTGGATTTGTTTTTATCCTTATGCTTGAGATTCCTTCTGTTGGGGCGACAAGCACTCCTTCTGTAAGAATTGCAACACCTGTTCTGACAGCTTGCTCAATAACTCTCTCGGGCTCTCCCTTATTCGTTTCAATTATCTCCCTCACAATGTCAAAAGCCAGTGCTTCCCTCTTCTTCTCAACTCCAAGCTCCCTTATCCTCTTCGCTATTCCCTCAGGACCAACTATCCCCTCAACCCTTGCAGCAATGTCCTCAGCAGGCACTATCTCCGGTTTCTCCTCAGGGTCAACTCCAGCTGCGCGCACTTTCTCTGCGATTGAATACGCATCAGCAAACCCCTTCTGCAAGCTTTCAAAATACTCCTTCATAGAATTAACCTTTCATAAAGTTTATAACATTCATCCTCCCACTTCTCAAATCAAGTATTGGCAATATGCATGGGCTTGGAGTGTGCCCCTGCTTCAGCTGAAAATCAGTTTGCTTCTGCCATGTGCCTGAGTTGACAACAACAGTTCCCTTGTAGTTATCATAGCCGTTCTTGTGAACGTGCCCCATATGTACAATATCGGGAACTTCCTCAATCAGCATATAATCCCTGCTCTCTGGAACGATTGGGTTCTCCCCGTATATTGGGCTGAGGTTTCTTCTTTTCAACAATTCAACCATCGGCTTTTCAGGATGTTGATAGCTCATCCCAGGTATGCCTGCGATGATTGAGTCAAGGGAGGTTCCATGGTAGATAAGCGTTTTAAATCCCTCAATTTCAACAAGAGAGGGACTGCCAACAGTGTGAACTCTCCCGTTGCTCACTTTCAGAAGTTCTCTCTCAATGCTTGGCTGCGGCTCTGCTCTCCTCACTGCATCGTGGTTGCCAGGCGATACAATTATCTCAATGTGCTCCGGAATTGACTCAAGAAATTTCATAAACATATCGTATTGTTCGTATATATCCTTCACAACAAGCTCCCTCTCCTGCTCAGGGTAGATTCCAATCCCATCAACCAAATCGCCAGCAATAATAATATACTTCACCCTCCCCGCGAGTTCCCTCCCATTCCCCTCCTCTATTTCGCCGTTCAGCCACCTGAGCATTTTCTGAAACTCCTCCTGGAGGAAGAATCTGCTCCCAACGTGCAAATCGGAAAGGAATGCAATACAAACTTCTCTGTCAATTACTTTCTGATTTCTTATTGGAATGTCAGGCCAGATAATGTCGTTTGCAATTATGAATGGTTCAGAAACTCTGCCGTCTATTGCAACAACCTCATCCAAAAGAAGAGTGTTTGCCTTTTCAAAGCAGCTCCTCTGCGGTTCTCTTTCTGATTTCAGAGCAAGAACCTTTGCGACTCCGTCCTCACCCTCAAGCTCAATCATTATGTGCCCTTTCTTTGTGATCGCTTTGCTTGTCACCATCCCCACTATCCTGATCTCTCTTTCCTTTGCAAAACCACCTATCTCGCTGATGTTCGTTATTCCAGTTGCGCCTGCCCGCATCTCCAGTATCCTTCTCGTTCTTTTCAGCCTATCCCTGAAAAGTTTCACAAAATCATCAACGCTTCCCCCGCAGCTGCACTTCCCGCTCACATCGTACTCCTTGAGGAATTTCAGTTGGGGTGAATACTCCTTTGCAATTGGCTTGAAGTCAATTGCTCTCTTAACCTCAACTGCAGGAAGAGGAATTTTCTTCTCCTCCTCAATAAGCTTCTCAACAAACTCCTTTGTTATAAAAACCTCCTCTCCCTTTCTCTCAAGGATTTTTTTAAGAAGTGACTCGTCGTTTTTCTCCTTAATAAACTCCACAGCGTCTGGGCTAAGCAAAACATCCTCCTTCCCGAAGAATTTCACAATTTCCTCCTCATCCATCTGCTTCAGCCTTTCACTGTTTCCAGCGCACCCATAATTGTCCAAATCTGGGTTCGGGCATGCATTGGCATGTTTATGTCGTTGCTCACCTCATCAAGCAGGTAAATTGCTGCGCTTGCCCTCGTTCTCAAATCCCCTTCCTTGCTTTTCAGCTTCTCCTTCGCATCTGTCACGGCTTTCCTCACATTCTTCGGTATGGATGTGTCGTTCTCAACTTGCTCCATCATAGTTATTATCTGCTCCACTTTTGTCTTTGCCATTTCACCACCTGAAAATCAAGCGGGCCCGGTGGGATTTGAACCCACGACCTTCAGCTTAGAAGGCTTGCGGGATCGCTCTTGCCGCTCTATCCAAGCTGAGCTACGGGCCCTTCTCCTAGCTCAACAATTTCAGAAAGAATATGCACCTCCGTGCATTAGATTTATGCAAGCAATATTTATTAATGTGTTTTCTGCTTCCGGTTGTTTTAAATATAAAAAACGAGCAATTCAATCATGCTTGTCGTGACAGTGAAGGAGAGGATGGAGATAGAGCAGGAGAACTTGAAGAACCTTGCCAGGATGCGCAGTCTGATGCTGGACAGCAAGCTTGACAAACTTTACGGAGAGTTCTGGGAAACTGCAAAGCAGAAGCTTGAAAAACTTGGTTTCCAAACAGATTTTCTAGAGAAAATCAAAAACCCTGCCAAGTTTGGAATGTTAATTACTGGAAAATGCAGAACGGGTGAATTCACAGTTATGGCGGAACTGGGATGGGTTGAGGGTGAGCTGAACAAACTTTTTGCGAAGAGAAATAACCTGCCTGAAAGAGTTGAGGATACAAAAGAGATGAAGCGTTTTCTTTCAAATTACGTAAAAGAGAAAGCGGGCAGTGAATTCAAAATTGAAATAAAGGAATACAAGGATGCTAATTGCAGATGTTACCGCGATTCAAACAAAATTGGTTTCAAGGAAGGTTTGCAGATAATAGATGTTCCGGATGGGGTTCTGCACGAGCTAGCGCATTATAACGAACCCTGGTCTCACAGAGAAATTCTTCTCTGCCCAAAGAATATAAAAAGAGCTCAGAGAAGGTATTCCGAGGGAAGGGCGGTGTTTACTGAAATGTCGCTTGCAAGGAGCGAGGATGATGCGCTTGCGGCGTATAATGCGCTTCAATTGATGAGACACATCGCAGAGCTCACTCCCCAGTTATACTTTGATGAGGGGAAGCGCAGGGAGAAACTCATAATGCACTTCGCAAGAGCATCAGAAGGGTTCAGGATGTATTACTCACTTGTCCAATCAGTTGGTGAGGAAAACTTGAGAAATTTTGAGAAAGCATGTGGTGATTCCAATATGCGACCGGGTATAATGGAAGATGGAACGCTCATTGTGATAACACCTTTTCTAAAAGTTTTCAAAGTTGATACGGAAAAGCTTGCTGAAGGAGAGACGAGTATAGAAAAGTTAAAATCTGAGGAAGTTAAAATGAAGGGAATGTTTGAAAGGCTGAAATTATGGAAGAAACAGGACTAATTTTAAATCACGTGCTATGTAACCATGGTTACATTTCACTACATTCTCTCCACTGCTTCTATTCCAAGTAATTCTAATCCATTCCTCAAAACTCTTTTCGTGCATCTCACCAAAGCCAGCCTTGCAGCTCTCTCCTTCTCAGGAGCAGTAAGCACAGGACAGGTTGTATAAAACTTGCTGAAAGCAGTTGCCAAATCAATCAAATAATCCGCAACATAATGAGGTCTACAATCCCTTGCAGCACTTCTGACAACTGAGGGAAATTTTGCAATAAGCTTAACAAGCCTTCTCTCATCAGGTGAGGTTAGAACCGAGTAATCCACCGCTCCTTTTCCTTTTGGTGCTTTCTCAATAATCCTCGCAGCTCTTGCATGCGAGTATTGTATATACGGAGCGCTGTCCCCCTCAAAGTTCAGCGCTTCTTCCCATCTGAATACTATCTTTTTCTCAGGAGACATCCTAAGAAAATCAAACCTCACCCCACCAACTCCAACCGCTTTCGCAATTTCCTCCTTCTCCTTCTCGCCCATCTCCCTAAATCTATTTTTTATTTCACCTTTCGCGTACTCAACTGCCTTTTCAACCAATTCATCTGCAGTGTAACCAACCCAAGTTCCTTCTCTGCCAGAAAACCTCTCATCAGGCAACCACGCATGCTCATAGGAAAGATGAACTGAGTTATCCGCTTCCTTCTCATACCCCATCCTCCTCAGCAAGCTTGTCAAAACTTTCTGAGGATACCTCTGTTCCACCCCAATCACATTAACAACCAAATCCGCCTTTCCAAAACCCATCCTCTTTCCCTTTGAACTTGTTGTGTAAAGCATCTTTGCATTCGGCTGCTTCATAAAAACGCTGAATTTGAATCTGTTTGGAAGAATGCCGAACTTCCACATCTGAAAAGCAACATCCTTACCAGTATACGTTGCTGTTCCATCAGAGCGAATTAAAATTTTATCTGGGTTTTCCATATCCACAAACTCCCTCATCCCCTCAAGCTTCGCAACAATACAGCCAGCATTCTCCCCTTCGCTTTCCCTCACAGCCGCACCCTTTTTAACCAACATCTCAATTGCATCCTCAAGTATTCTTGTCCTAACAATATCGCTCTCCCAGATAAGCACATCCTGATAAACATTCAATTTGAAAGCAGTTTCGTACTGCGCTTTCACGCATCTCTCAGCAAGCTCCCTCCCCAGCTTGGAAATTTCATTCCCTCCCTCCTCAAGCTTTTTCATTATCTCTCTCACTTCTCTCTCAACTTCTTCCTCACCACTTCTTTTTGCAACTTCCACATACTGCTTCCCAAGCCAATGGTCAACCTTCCCCTCAACTTTATTATTCAATTTCATATACCCCCATACGCTCTGCGCTACCTGCAAACCCAAATCATCAATATAGTTTTCTCTCTCAACTTTATACCCAGCAAACTCAAGAATTCTCGCAACCGAGTCACCAAGCAGAGCATTCCTCAAATGCCCGATATGCCACGGTTTGTTTGGGTTGACTGACGGAAATTCAACAAGCGCTTTCCTTCCTTTTCCGAAATCAACTTCCCCATATTTTTTATTTTTCTCAACCGCCTCAACTGTCAGCTTTGCAAACTTCTCATAATTGAAATAGAAATTAAGATAACCCGCACCTGCAACCTCCACTCTTTCAACAAGCTCGCTCTTTCTAATACTATCTTTTATTTTTTCCGCAATCGCACGAGGAGCTTTCTTCTCTCTTTTTGCAAGCTCAAAGCAAACCGCGCTTGCCAAATCTCCAAACTGCTCCTTTGGATACTCCAAACTTCTTTCAATCTCCTCCTTGCTGACTTGAAACTTCAGCTTCTTGCAGCTCTCCTCAACAAGTTTAACCACTTCCTCTTTCGCATGCAGAAAAGGGTCCTTCACGTAAACACCTGCAGGTTTTAATTATTTGTTCGGTTATATTTAAACTATGGGGCTGTGGGCTAGTCTGGTATGCTCCGGGGTCCGGGACCCCGTGACCTGAGTTCAAATCTCAGCAGCCCCACTCAAAACTATCGAAGCTACTACAGAAACATTAAATACCACATCCAACTCACAAATATAAGATGAGGTATAGGAAGTGCCAAA
Source organism: Candidatus Micrarchaeia archaeon (assembly GCA_038871515.1). Taxonomy (GTDB): domain Archaea; phylum Micrarchaeota; class Micrarchaeia; order Burarchaeales; family Fermentimicrarchaeaceae; genus JAVZHX01. The sequence continues at coordinate 93,396 of JAVZHX010000001.1, read as the reverse complement.
CAGCAATGGAATACCTTATGACCTACGGGTGGGCAATACTGATAATTATGGTGGTGCTGGCAATTCTATTCTATTTGGGCATTTTAAAACCAAGAACTCCAACCTACTGCATCTTCCCAACTGGGTTCAGTTGCGTTACGCATCAGCTGTCCGCTGGGAGTGGCAAACTCTACTTGCTTGTTGGGCAGGCAACTGGACGCACTATTATAGTAACTGGGGTTAACTGCACCCAAAACACCAGCGATGATTTCGCAACTAACGGGGTAATTACTTACGGTGCGCCTGAAAACAGAATTGTAATGATGTCAGGAACTCAGGCAATTCTCTCCAATCCAAATGATCCCTCAAAGCAATGGCTCAGCATCTCCTGTGTTGACGCCAACGGAAAACCAATAAGCGATACATCATTTGGAACAATCTACAATGGCAAGATATACATAAAATATATAGAGGCAGATACCCAGATGACAAGAGTTGTTGTAGGTTCGCTATTGACAACCTACGAGATAGGTTCATCTTCTCTGCCAACTTCATACTGCGGCGATGGCTCCTGCAACCCTGGAGAAGACTGCGGTAACTGCCCGGCTGACTGTCTATGCCACTTTTGTGGCGATGGTTCATGCGATCCAGGAGAGGACTTCCTCAGCTGCCCAGAGGATTGCATGGGTATCCCTCAACCACCTTCATGTAATAACAATGGTGTTTGCGATGTTGGTGAGGACTGTGGCAGTTGTCCCGGCGATTGTCCTTGCCCGCCCGGCTCCAGATGTTGCACCCAGCGTATTGATGGTGGGAGTAGGGGCACATGCACTCCGCTTAAGTTTAGCTGTCCAGTATAAAGCTTATTTGCAAATTCTTTAATATTCCTATTTCCATAACTTACTTATGAAATCGCAGAAACTTGAGCAACCGTCTTTTTTCATCCGTCTGCGCCTTAATGCAACGAAGGAAGAGGAGGAGAGATACAACAAAATAAAAACTGCGTATCAATCAGTTGTTGACTCGCTTGAGCACCCGAGCTCAAGGAAGCTGTGCCAGCTCGGCAATCTGTACGAAATGAAGCTTATGGAGCTTGTGCAATTCCCTCATCGCGCAGGCTCCAAAACACTTGAGGAAAAAGCAGCCCACATCATGGCAGAGATTGTTATATTCAACATGGCTGAAAGCAACCAGCTTGGAGCAAAGCCAAGCGAGAGAAGGAAAATATACTTACTGCTGAAGGATTTGGGAGTGAAAGAAGAGAATATAATGCTTGACACGATAAGCAGAAAAATTCCATACGATGAGAAAAGAAATGGAATAATCAGTGTTAAAGAGGAAGGTGAATTCAAAAGCCCAGAGGCAGTTGCGTACGCAAGGCTTTATGAGAAATATTTGAATGCAATAAAAGGATAAACTACTTGCAGCACATAAACATCGCAAAAGCTGAGATTACTCCAATTACGCCAGCAACTCCAAATCCAACAACCGCTCCTTGCGTGCCCCAGAGAAAACCAATCAACAAGCTTGCTGGCAGATACGTTGCAGCAACAGCAGTGTTATATGCCCCAAGCGCCATCGCCCTTCTCTCATCCGGCTCCAAATCAGATATATATGCTTTGTTCACTGATTCATCTGCAGAAACAAAAACACCGTAAAGAATGAAAAGAAGCGCTGCATGCCACCACTCGCTTGCAAACGCAAACCCTAAACAAATCACCCCATAAAGAAGAAACGCGCCTGCAATCACCGGCTTTCTCCCAACTTTATCTGAAAGCAAGCCAGAGGGAATTGCAAACAACATGTAAACTACATTATAAAGAACATACAGCAGAATCACATCCTCTGCCCTCACCCCAATATCCGCAGCTCTGACAATGAAGAAAGCAAAGCTGAAGTAAGCAAGAGAAAAAACAACTGAAACTGCAAGGAATTTTTTATACTCACCAGAAGTTTTTCTCATTGACTCCCAGAAAGGATGCTTTTTTGGAATTTCAACCTTCTTTCTCGGTTCCCTCACAAACAGAATTATCACTGCAACTGCAATAAAAGCAGGAAGGAGAGCAGCATAGAAAACAGAGCGGTATCCTGCTTCACTTTCTCCAACAAACTTCAAAATAAAATAAGCAAATAATGGTCCGACAACTGCGCCAAAAGTATCCATCGCCCTGTGCAACCCAAATGCCCTCCCCCTTCCTTTCCTTTCAGCAGAGGCAGCGATTATTGAATCCCTTGGAGCAGTTCTCAACCCCTTCCCCAACCTCTCCAAACCACGCATAATTAAAACATGCCACCAGCTTGTTGAAAGCGCAATACCTATTTTAACTATTGAAGAAAGCCCGTAACCAGCAACAACAAAATCCTTCCTTCTCCTCATTTTATCAGACAGATAACCAACAAAAATATCAAACAAACTTGACGCGCTGTCAGCAACTCCTTCAATCAATCCAAGCACTTCCTTCCCCGCCCCTAAAACTGAGGTTACAAAAATTGGAAGAAGGGGAAAAATCATCTCGCTTGAAACATCTGTGAAAAAACTGACAACTCCCAAAGCAACTACGTTTCTATCCACTCCAAAAAGCTTTTTCAAATGATTACCTCAGCAATGCATACTTCACAATCACTGGCGCAATTGCCAGCGAAACCATTGTCATCAGCTTTATCAACCCATCCAGCGATGGACCGGATGTATCCTTGAACGGATCCCCGATTGTATCACCAACAATTGCTGCTTTATGCTGCTCCGAACCTTTTCCTCCGTGATGCCCCGCCTCAATGTATTTTTTTGCATTATCCCACACAGCTCCAGCGTTTGCCATCATAAGCGCCATTGAAAAAGATGAAACCAATGCTCCTATGAGAAGAGAAACCGCTCCCTTCGGCCCAAGTATAAACCCAACGATAATTGGGGTGAGAATCGCTATAAGAGCTGGCTTTGAAAGCGCGCCCAAAGCCGCTCTTGTGCATATATCAACGCACCTCGCATAATCAGGCTTCACCTTTCCCTCCCGCACTCCTTTAACTCTCCACTGCTTTCTTACTTCTGCAACTATACTCTCAGCCGTGTGGCCAACTGCCTTCATGGTTGTTGAGCTGAAAACAAATGGAAGCATACCTCCTATGAACAAACCAGCTATAACAAGCGGCTCGGATAAACTTAATGAAATTGAATCAGGCGCAATTATCTTGTTAACCAACTGAGTATACGTTGTTATAAGCGCAATAACCGTAAGCGCACCAGATGCAATCACATATCCTTTTCCTGTTGCAGCAGTTGTATTACCAATCGCATCCAGCGCATCCAGCCTGCTCCTTATCTTAGGTGGCTGGTGCGTCATCTCCGCAATTCCGGCTGCGTTATCCGCAACAGGCCCGTATGCATCTGTTGCAAGCGTCATACCAAGTGTGCTTAACATACCAACAGCAGTCAAAGCAACTCCGTACAAGCCAAGCTCATGATTGACTGCTCCGCCTGCAAGGTAATAGCCAAGCACTGAAACCATACTTACAATTATAATTGGAATTGCCGTGCTCAGCATCCCAACAGACAAACCACTTATTATAAGAGTTGCGGTTCCACTTTCAGCAGACAAAGCAACTCTTCTTGTTGGAGCATATGCGCAAGAAGTGTAATACTCGCTGACGTAACCAATCACTGCGCCTGCAATCAAGCCAGCAGCAATCGCGCCCCAAAGCCATATATGCTCAGCGCCAAGCAACAGGTAAATAATAATGAGTGAAAAAACCAAGGAGAGAATTGACGTGGCGTAAACCCCTCTCCTCAACGCCATAAGTAGCTCTCTATATCTAACTCTCTCCCCCTCAATTTTCACAAAAAACGTCCCAACTATCGACGAAATAACCCCCCCAACCATTATCAAAAGAGGAACCATCATCGCATTGAAGCTCATGTTAAGCGCTGCAAACGCAAATGCGCCAAGCGCCATCGCAGCAAGCGTTGCGCTTGCATATGACTCATGCAAATCCGCACCCATCCCCGCAACATCACCCACATTGTCACCAACCTGATCCGCAATCACCGCAGCATTCCTCGGGTCATCTTCGGGAATTCCCTTTTCAATCTTCCCAACAAGGTCAGCTCCAACGTCAGCAGCCTTTGTATAAATTCCACCGCCAACCCTTGCGAAGAATGCCATCAAACTCGTTCCAATCACAGATGAAACCATAACATCGGTTATAAGCTCAAGCTGCCCTGGGTAGAAGTAATTGAGAATTGAATACCAGATTGTTATATCCATCAAAACAATGCCAACAACACACAAACCCATAACCGCCCCGCTGCTGAAAGCAATATCAAGCGCACGGCTGAAACTTGTTTTTGCAGCAAATGTTGTTCTCCCATTCGCCCTTGTTGAAATTGACATTCCAATGAAACCAGCAAGCGCGCAGCTTATCATTCCGTGCACAAATGCATAAGCAACAAAGTAAGATATTTCATCAAAATACGCAAGCGCAAGCAGAACAAGAAAAACAATAAAACCTATCGCTCCAACTGTTAAATACTGCCTTCTCAGGTATGCGCTTGCACCCTCCCGTATATACGCCGATATGCTCTTTATCTCCTCATCCCCCTCCTCATGTTTAACTACTTTATAAACAAGGTAACCCGCAAAGAAAAGAGCAATCAACGAGCCGAGAGGAACTAACAGAAACAAATCCATAGACACCACCACAATTGGTTTTTATTCCCACTTCTTTTTAACAATAACTCTTTTTATATTGTTAATTAAAATATATTCGTTGCAGGGGTAGCAAAGCCTGGTCAAATGTGCGAGGCTCAGAACCTCGTCCCATAGTGGGTTCGTGGGTTCAAATCCCACCCCCTGCATCTTGTATCATCCTAGTATCCTGCTTTTCTACCCATCAACCCCCTAACAAAAGTGTCCAATTCTGCAGCAATCTATAGATTATTGAGTAGACGCAGGCACGTGAACGAACTATCCCCCAGTCGATCATGTTTAATTTATATTAAATAAATTTTAATGTAGTAATAATAAGATTTATATAGTTTAGCACTGCAATGTTATCATGGATGAATCATTCAATAGAAAATATAAAAAGGTGCTGGAGATACTTCCGGATGTTGCTGAATGTGCACAGGGAAGATTAATTCTCGTTGGTGGGACAGCGCTTGCCCTTTTCTACCTAAAGCACCGTGTGAGCGTGGATTTGGACTTCGTTCCAATAGCCGGGGATGAAACAAAGCTAAAGGAAGAGCTCAAGGGCTGCCTCTCCAAGAAAGGCTACCGAACTGTGCCGGGGGCTTTCAGGAACCAGTTCATCATTCAGTTCGAGGATACAAGTATAAAAGTTGAGGTTTTCGAGCCAGAGCTAAAACTCAAGAAATTGCAAGAGCACGTTTTTGGAGGCACAAAGATAAGAGTAGCTTCGCTTGAAGATATCCTCAAAATGAAGCTTTCTGCTTACAGAGAAAGAAACGAGGCAAGAGACCTGTTTGACATATTCTGCATTTTGAAAGGGAAAGGCGCTTCTGCGATGGTGAAAAAGTTGATCAAAAAAAGTGGTTCTCCAAAGGGCGCTGATACTATAAGCGCTATGGCGGTAAACCAGGAGGATGCAGCAGCTTTCCAAAAGGTGATTTCTGATGCTTCCTAAGCAGGCAGTCAGTTTTGCACAGCTGCGCTCAGAAGGGTTGAGCGAGAAGGAAATTCTCGCTATGTGCTCCTCTCTCAAGCTATTCCCAACGCCTTTCAAAGGAATTTACTATGTTCCGCTTGAGGAGGAAAGAAAAGCTGCATTCATAGAAAAACCACTCAAGGTTCTCTCGCAGGCGGTTGCGCTTTTTTTGGGAACCAACGAATTTTATTTCAGTTGTAGGACGGCAGAAGAAGCACTGGGTTTAAACTGGCAGCCTTCGGGAGACATACATATAGTAAACCCAAAAATTTCAAGGAGAATAAATCTAAAACAACGTGTTGAGAAAAATATTGCAAGAGGGACTTGGCGTGCAAGGAAAATTGCAAGGTTGCTCTCATTTTATGGAAATGAAATAATCCTCCACCGCGGGGAAGTTTCGGGAGCCAAAACTAAGCAAACTCCTTACGGAAGATTTGCATTGCCATCGCAGATAAAAGCAGATAGAAAACGGTTCAGGGAGAACTCACAAGAAAATATTTAGGATGAAGTGACGCTTCCGGTTAATTATTTAAATTAAATCTAACATTAAACCTATGGTGATGAAGCTCACCTTGCCGTTGAGGCAAAACCGCCCCTTGGGCTGATAGCTTCTGCTTCTAAAGAAAGGTGCGGTGATGAAATACTTGCTGAATAAAGAGAAAATAATCAAGTTTGTGCTGAAAAGAAGAAATGAGGATGGGGGGTATGGTTTCTGTCCTCCCCAATACGGCTCCGAGTTTCCCTCAAGCTCCTCGGATACCTTCTATGCAATCTCGATACTGAAAATGCTTGGGGAGACCATTCCGCAGAAACATAAAACAGAGGAATACCTTCTTAACTTACAAAATGAGAAAGGAAGCTTCTCCAGCATGACATCCGCTTTCTACGTTGTGAAAGCGCTTGAGCTTCTTGGAAGCAAGCCAAGAGAGCTGCACTTCCTGAGCTGGCTGGAAAGCTATCTCAAGAAGAAAAAACTTGTGAAAGGAGAAGTTGTTTCAGATTTCCTATCTGCGGAGTACGATGTTTCCTCATCACCATACAAATACACATACTGCATTGTTGAAATTCTAAAAACTTTTGGAAGGAAAATCACCACCTCTGAAGTTGAGTGGATTCTCCCCGAGGGAAAGCATGGTGGCTTTGGGGTTGGTTCATCCGATATAATTTCAACTTTCTACGCGCTTTCCTGCTTACATGCCGCAAACTACCCTCTGAATAAACTTGAGAAAACAAAAAAGTTTGTTGAGGGGTGTGAGCACAGAGAGGGTGGTTTCACTTCAATTCCTCACATAACCCCTCCTTACATAGAAGACACATATTTCGGAATTGAATGCGCAAAACTGCTTGGCATCAAGCTGAAGCACCCAGAAAGAACTGAAAGATTTATTGTATCCTGCCAGAACATAGATGGAGGGTTCAGAAGGTCAATCTTTCAGGGAATTTCAACGCTTGACAACACTTATTTTGCACTAGCTTCTTTGAAAACTCTTGCATAAAACTGAATTTTCTAATTTAATGCATAAGTTTATATATCCATATATTCAAATATAACAATATATGAAAAACAAAGTTAAAATTCTCAAAGCACTTGCCGATGAGACAAGGCTTAGAATACTGCTTTTCATAGGTGATGGTGAAGTATGCGCCTGCGAAGTAGTTCCGTTCGCTAAAAAATCACAGCCGACAGTTTCACAGCATCTCAAAATTCTCTTACATGCAGGTGTGCTCTCCCAAAGAAGGAAGGGTAAAAACATACTCTACAGAATAAAGGACAAAAGAGTTCTAAATGTTATCAAGATGCTGGGGTGAGCCTATGGAGATAAAAATCTTTGGACCGGGATGCGCAAAATGTGTTATAACAGAAAAAGTTATCCGAGAGGCTTTGGCTGAAGCTGGAATCAAAGCAGATGTGAAGAAAATAAGTGACATAAACACAATGATTGAGTTCGGAGTTATGATGACTCCTGCTGTTGCTGTTGACGATGTGATAATCTTCCAGGGAAGCATACCTAAAAAAGATGAGTTCATAAAAGCGCTGACTCTTCTTACAAAGAATAAGAGGTGATTTTTACGTGGGAAGTAGTTGTAAGCATGTTTAATGGAGGAGTTAACCTGCTGGTTGAGTATGTGACACAGCATACTCTAACCTGTTTGATACCGGCTTTCTTCGTTGCAGGCTTGATAAACACCGCTGTGCCGAAAAGCTGGATAATGAAAATACTTGGAGGAGCAAACCGAGCTCTTGCTTACATTCTTGCTTCTGCTTCTGGGATGTTCTTCTCAGTCTGCTCCTGCACGGTTATTCCATTCTTCGCAGGAGTTTACAAAAGAGGCGCAGGTTTAGGGCCTGCGATTGCACTTCTCTACTCCTGGCCTGCTATAAATTTGGCTGCATTCGCGCTTACCGGAAGCGTTTTCGGAACGAAAATGGCGCTTCTGAGAGCTGTCTTTGCAATTCTCATCGCATTCGCAGTTGGCAATATAATCGAGTTTGTTTTTCCTCCTGAGAAAACCGAGCATAAGGGAAAGGGGCCAATAGCACCGCTGGGCGAGTCAGAATTGAAGGCTAAAAAAAGCAAGAAGGAGCTTTTCAAAGATTGGATGAAGGCAACATGGGATTTCTTCATCATGATATTCCCATACCTGCTGGTTGGTGTCTTTCTGGCAGGTGCAATAAGAGCAATTCTTCCTCAGGAGCTTGTGCAGAAATACATCGGTGGAGACAGCCTTTGGTCGTGCTTCCTCATCTCCTTTTTGGGAGCGTTCTCCTACTTCTCCTCCCTTACTGAGGTGCCTCTCACTCAGACGCTTGTTTCCCTTGGGATGGGAAGGGGAGCTGCATTAAGCGAATTTCTGGCAGACCCAGCGCTGAGCCTGCCAAGCGCAATGGCGGTTGCCAAGATAATTGGGTGGAAAAGAACAGCAGTATATCTTGCTCTAGTGGTTGTATTCTCAACATTCATAGGCTGGCTTATGGGCGCCGAGATGCTGGGGTGGGTTTACTAAAAATAGGTAATGGGATTGTATGGAAGAAATATTGCTGCTAACAGCTGTTGTGTATGCAACCGCCCTGATTATTGGCTATCTCACAGATAAGTACTTGAAAATGCCTTGGATGTTTGCGCTGGTTATGTTTGGCATAATCTTTTCTGCTTTCGGCCTTTTCACCCAGAGTACAAAAAGTGAAAGCTTCAATCTTCTAGCAAACCTCGGAATGCTCATCCTTCTATTCACAATTGGCTTAGACTTAGATTTGGAGGAGATTAAATCGCTGGGGGCGTACATCGCTTTGGGAGATATTTCACTCTGCTTTTTTGAAGGCCTTATGCTAGCTATGCTTTTCTATTTCCTATTCCCAGCGGACGTAAGCAACTCCTTCCCCATCGCACTTATTGCGGGCATAACTTTTGGAACAATTGGCGAGGTAGTCCTATTCGCAATACTCTCTGAATTTGATTTGGTGCATACGAAGTTTGGCCAGTTATCACTGGGAATGGGCGTTTTTGATGATATTGTGGAAGTGGGAATGCTCGCAATAATCGCAACATTACCCCTTCTTCATTCAGCAGGCGAGGTGCAAAATACAGCAAGCATTATATCAGTTTTCTCCGGGTTGGGAGGTCTACTTCTAGTGACACTTGGAATACTAAAAATAAGGGATGGAATTAGAAAAATTCTAGAAAAAGTTCAACCTCCACTGTACGTCCCAATATTCTTAACCCTCGTCATTCCATTCTCATTCATTGCTTTGAGTGGGTTGGTTTATGAAAATCTAGCTCCAGTCGCCGCCATTATAAGTGGAGTAGTTGTGCAACAAGCATTCCCGGATAAAATGCTGAAGGAAAACAGGAAGTTAATAAACTTCCTGAGCATGTTCCTCTCCCCATTCTTCTTTCTGAGCCTTGGAATCAAAATCTCTTTCTCCTCTTTCATCGCTTCCCCCTCACTAGCAATTCTCATCGTGCTGGTTTCATTTACTGCAAGAGTTCTAGCATCCGTTATACTATTCCGAAAATTATTCGGCATAAAACACGCATTCATACTGGGTGTTGGGCTCTGCGTAAAGTTCAGCACAAGTATCGTCTCTGAAACTCTTCTATTCACCTCTGGGTTCATCTCGGCGAAGCTTTTCTCGGCATTGATGACTGCCTACGTGATTATGAAACCAATAATTGTAGCCATCTACTCCAAATTCCTCTCTACTTCAAAAGCTGAGCTCATAGAACGATTCTCCACAAAAACTCCAAAATCAAATACGGAAAATGCAGACAAATGATTTTTTCTCTTATGCATATTTATTTAATCTCAAAACTCAGTATAACTGAGAATATGCCCAAGAAAAGACTAGATTTAAATTCAAGTTTTTCGATAGGAATACCTGCAGCAGATGCAGGACTGCAGACAATAATGTGGAGAAAACCCTGCGGGACTTGCGCGAAGTGCTTACGAGTCAGGAGTTGAACTCAAAACAACGAAGCTTCCCGTCAGCAGGCTTAGTGAGTCAAACTCAATTTTGATAAACAGAAAAGACATTGAAGAGTTGACAAACAGAAGAAAAAGTTCACGTTTCACTTTATGTCAAGGGTGTAGCATCCTCTCAGAAAATGCCTGCGAGTGCCGTGCCTACTCATACCGGGGGAAGAAATACCGTTACATCCCCAGGGCAATGATTCGCGAAGCAGTAAGAAAAGCCATAAACAAATCAAATAATGAATATGCAATAAAGCCATGTTTATAACTAATGCTCCAAACTAGCTTTCCTCTCTTTGCATTCGGCATTATAAATTCGGCATTATAAACTATAATATTTTATACCTCCATGCCACAATACCTCATCAATGAAACACAAAGCATTTATATTCACAGCAGACGCAATTATTGCTTTCTACCTCATAACAATTATGCTCTCCATTCTGCTTCTCATCAACTACGTGCCAAGAACTTACGTTCAGCAGTATCAGTCGCTTGCAAAGGATACTTTGAATGTGATGAGCGAGCTAAAACTTTCAAATATCACCGGAAAATCAAACTACCCTTACGCCAATTATTTACTATACGTGAAGAACAATTCTCTCTCCAGATGGCCTATGTTCCGAAGAACTCTTAACAACAATGCCTCCTCCCTCTCCATATTATCAATAAACCCAAACTCCTCATCTGTATGGTGGATAACAAGGGTTGGGCCATTTGGGGTCAACGTGCCAGTTTATTCCTCCCCTTCAGTAGATAACGGGAAAGTTGTGGTGGCATCTCGCAACGGGACGTATGCTTTTGATGAAAATACTGGGGTGAAGCTTTGGTATCTGCCAATCTCAACTGACTCCTCACCAGCATTCCAGAATGGCAAGATTTTCATAGGTGGTTTAAGCAACGATTTCTACGTTTTGGATGAGGGAGGAAATCTTCTGTGGAACGTCACTCTGGGAGACAGAATCGTTTCCTCACCAAAGGTTCATAACGGAAAAGTTTTCATCGCTTCAATGGATAGCACAATTTATGCTTTTGATGAGGATTCTGGAAAGTCAGTTTGGAATTTCACAGCACAAGGAAACATCAGCTCCTCTCCAGCAGTATACAACGGAAAAGTATTTGTATTCTCTCCACTTTTTGGAGGTGGCGCGAACTTTGGATTTCTCTACGCTCTTGATGAGGAAAATGGAAAGTTGTTGTGGCGGTATGAGATAACCGACCCAACTCCAACCACGTTTCTTGACCCATCCCCAGCAACCAGAGGAGATGAAGTTTACATTGGCACTGGGCATTACTTCTATGCAATAAATATAACAAACGGAACTCAGATGTGGAACATATCAATAGGCGCATACAACTTTACTTCCTCTCCTGTTATTGACAATGATACTGCCTATATCGGTTATACAAACGGGATATGCGTTGTGAACCTCACAACTCGCTCCTTCTATGTAAGGAGTTTAAACTCAATAATTCACTCCTCCCCAGTCATTGCTAATGACACAATTGTTGTTGCAACAAACGACGGAGTTATTGCGGTATACCCCAAATATGACATAGATGTGAACAACCCGTTATGGCGCTACAAAGTTAACGCATCAATCTATTCCTCCCCAGCAGTTGTTAATGGGAGAATATTCATTGGAGCGAATAACGGAAACTTATACGCATTTGGAAACTGCTCCGCATGGGATGAAAATATGTCAATACTTGACTCAATTGCAGCATTCTGGTATATCGGAAAGAAGGAGTGTGCGGTAGCTCTTGCAAAGGAGTTTCTTGATTCTGCAATACCGAGCAGATATGGCTTTGAGCTTGTTGTGAAGGGACAGGGCATGACTGGGTTCTACTGCGATGGGAGAGCAGGTGCTCCGTGGGATTCACTATACACAAACGACTGCAATCAAACCAAATACCGAAGGATTTTAATACAGGAAAGTAAATATATCTCTGGGGTGGTGCGAACAGGCACCATGGTGTATTACAATCGCCCCATAGAAATAAGATTAATGATTTGGAATTGAGGTGCGTTATGAGGAAGGGTTTCTTCTTCACCCTGCTGATTTTCATATTCTTCTTCCTCGTTCTAATTTCAGTAACTGCTTGGACGCGCATCAGGGAATCTCAGGAAGAGCAGGTTGTTGTTTCAATGAGAATAAATAAAATGAATGAATTTGCGCAGATGATACGGGAGGATGCAGAGAGAACAACTCTTCTCTGCGGGGCGAATGCTTTGAGAACTGCCGCTGCATATGTCGCGTATAATAATGAAAGCAAATTTCTCAATAATGCAAAGTGCTTCGACAGGAATTGCATATATGAATTGATGTACAACGCAACTCTTGGAGGAAAAGAAAATTACACGAAGATGGATGGAAACAACGTAAGTTTCTCAAGCCCGGATCATATGGGCAATTTAACTTTAAAGGAGTGGGATGCAAGGATGATACAACTTGGTGAGAAGGCAGGCTTTAACGTCAGCATATACCGGGATAACATTGGAATATACCAATCAGACCCATGGAACGTTAAAATTGGATACAATCTTCATCTAAATATAACTGATAAATCGCTTGATTCAGTTTTCAGAAGGGATTTAACCCCAATACTTGTGACAATTCCATTAACAAATTACACTTATGGAGGTTGATATGAGAAACGCAAAATTAAATCTGTTGAAGTTATCATTACTCATTCTCTACATGGTTGCGCTCAGCGCAAGCGAAACAACCCAGCTTCTGCCTAGCTCCGTGCATAAAGCGTACCTAGTTTCTTCTACAAATGATATATCCCCATTCGCCGCATCATCCGAATTTGCCGCTTATGATTATATAAATACATCAAATGACGTTTACTCAACCTCAACTGCCCAACAACTTCTAACATCAGCTTGCAACCCCCCAACTGGAATCGGGTTGGGTTGCGATGCTAGTATCGAATGCGGAAGGGCTTCTGACTGTATCCGGGGAACTTGCAACCTTGCCAGTCCGGTCTGCTCCCCCGCTCCTGGCGAGGTTATAAGTAGCTATACCTGTATAACATATGTAACTGGATGCTCTTGCAGAAGAATACTAGGTGAGTATTTTTGTAGTGGCACCGCATCCTGCGTTAATGGAGGTGCATGTTATTACACCTGCACACCGGGATTATACGACGCTAATGAAATTAGCTCAGATGGTTGCGAGAGTAACACCCCTAGCTACAAATATACCTTTCAGAGATACACTTTCAACCTCTCCGCATTCAATTGGAATGATATAACTCAATTGAACTTCTGCTGGGAAGGTAAATACAATTCAACTGGTGGCTCTTACTCCTCCAACTTATTATGGTATAACACTCAAACTTCCTTATGGGTTTCATGGCAAACCCTTCCTTACAACTCAGAAAACACCTATTGTGCGGTTTTTGATGCTTCAAACAAATCCCTCGTTTACAATTCCACTTCTGGGTTAGTTCAGTTCGCAGTTAGAGGAAATCAGAGTAAAACAGGACATACCTTAACAGCATATGTGGATTATGCTTACCTCAATGTAATCATTGGTGTTATTGATTCACAACCACCAATTTACTCTAACTTCGCAACAAACTCATCAGCTCCAACAACAAACCAAGATGTTTTATTTTACTCTCAGTGGAGCGACAACACTGCTTTAAGTCAATACTGGTTCTCCTGGAGTGGAGGGGGAGAGAGCTGTGATACTTGGGTTGATGATGCTCCCCAAAGCTTCCAAGTAGGCAACTGGACGAACACTACAAAAACCATTTCTGCTGCCTGCGCTGGCAAAACAGTTTCATACAAATTCTACGCAAACGACACGTATGGAAACCTTGCGCAAACCACCACCCAAACAATCTCAGTTCAATACCCCCAGCTCTGCGTTGGCTGCCTCAACACATCTGCAAGAGTAACTATCTTCAACCCACTTGGCATCCCAGTTATAAATGATAATATGAGCTGTGTATTTTTGGGTTATTCAACAGCTGACTTTGACACTCCAACAGTATGCGGTTTCAACACCACCTCATCAAACTTAGTGAACAGAAGCAACTTCCGCTGCGCATATAACTTCCTCAAAAATTATTCTGTTGAAGGGGACTGGGTTGCCAACATAACTTTCTACCATACTGGCTATGAAAACAAGGGAGTTGGCATAATCACTACGAATGGAACGGTTGACCCCAAACCACCTATCGACACTGCATCTGCTCCAGCAGGACAGATAGCTAACGACTGTACAGCAAACCTAACCTGCACGTCTGATCCGCAGTGCAACAACTCTGTTAACGAATCAATCAGTTTATTCCTTTATAATGTGAACTGGGATGGGAGAAAGGAGGATTGTACAATGTTCAACAATACAGGTAGCAACGGAACTTGGTATACTGCGCTTACTGGTTCAATACCAGAAAACTGCACCGCTTCCTCCTGCTGCTGTGGCGATGATGGAGAAAATGATATGTTCTACTACCACCCAAGCCCCTCAGCTGACTGCATGTTCTGCAACAAAGGAGTAAACGGCTCAGTGAGCGTAGCGCTGAGAAGTTGTGATGAAGCGAACTGCTACTGGGGAGGATGGAACAACACTCCATGTGCGAACCTAAATACCTCGGCAGAACCCCAACCAACACCAGTGTGCTACGCAACGTTTGTCAGATTTACCTGCAACTACACTGATGGAAACGTTTCAGCTCCAATAAAACCAGCTCAAAACACAATGGTAAACCTAACGATAAACTCGCAGATTCACACTTCCTGGGGAGTTGAAATCCCAGATGTGAAGTTTGATGAAACTTTGGGAGTCTATTACTATGAAACAAACGAGCTTCCTCCAGGCGAAAACACGTGGAACTGCAGCGCATATGCGCCTGGTTTCAGATACAGGGAAACAACTACTAATACATACTTCATTCTTGATCCGTACCCAGTTATAACAATAATAAACGCAACACCAGAAACTGCACCCTACGGAGCTATGGTGAACTTCACAGTTAACTACACAAATGTTACCGATAGTAAAATTATTGAGGGAGCAACCTGCACCCTGAACATAAATGGAGTGCCAAACCAGATGTGGTTCAATGCAACGCTCGGTTTATATCAACTTATAACAGACCAGCTCTACCTGGGACCGAACTCAATTGACGTTGTTTGCAACAGAACATGCTTTGACATAGGGAGGAACTCCACAACATACCGCGTTTCATTCTCAGGTGAGCTCCACCCAGCAGTACTTACATTTGAGGACCCAGTTTATTCATTGAACAGCACAACAACCTACCACAAAGTGGTGAAGCAAAACCCGCTCTCAGGACCATTTGTCAAAATTATTGGAAACACAACCGCTTCCCATGCTTCAAGCTGGATTTATGCGATGGTTGTGAAACCAGCTGTAAACAAGCCAAACTGCAATAACATAACTCCACTTGTTGACAGCTCAAAAATACTCCTCGTTAAAGATTCATCGCTGATTGCCAATGTTACTTTGTGCTCAGCAATAAAGGAATTTGCTGGCCTGATATTTGAGGATGATACATGTATAAAGAATGCAACGGACTGCATCAATCATCCAGATATTGTTGGAAAGCCCTACCTCTTCAACTTCTCCCAACGCACTGTTTACTCCAACATCTCAAACTCCTCATACGTGCTTCTTAATGGAGATTATAACGTTGTTCAGGATATCTCAAAGCTCAGGGAATTCTACTTAAACGGATACTACACGGAATCCAAGCTTGCTCCAAGCTTCCTTATGCGATTATACGGCCAGTTCGGCCCATCACCATACGGAATAGAATCATTTGTGCGAGTTGACCAATTCCGAGTTCCAAAAACATCAATTGATTATTACTACTTCAACAAAACAGCCACTCCAAACAAATACAAAATAAAGGGAATGCCGAACTGCGAGAACGTTTCAGTATGTACCGATGATAACCTGCCTCACTTCTACCTTGACAATGAAGTTGCTTTGGTAACCCCAACAGGTGCATTCACTCACCTCCGCGTATATGATGCGGAAATGCTTGCTCTCAACTATGGCGGTGCAGTTTGTGGAAACAAAAAATGCGAGGACACAGAAACTCAGTTTGACTGCTGTGTTGACTGCGGTTGCCCAGTTGGTAAAACATGCTGCGACTGCAGCTTACGTTGCCCATGCTACCCCTGGTACTCCTGCCAGAACAGCTGTGCAACCTGCATATGTATCTGCTGATTAAACAAGCAAAGAAGCAAACACCAAGCTGAAAACCATTGTGATTATGAAAAACACTCCTAAACCTAAACCTATGAAGAAAGGAGCATATTTGAAACCATTAATCCACGAGCCAGTGTTCACAACAGCAACTATAAAAGACGCTGAAAACGTTACAAGTATAGTTGCTATAATTGAGAATTTATAAAAATCCTCTGTTGAAACCTTTGGTGGGCTTGGCTGTAACAAAGACATAACGCCAACTTTCGGGAACCCCTGTGGATTCTGCTCCAGTATATTACCCCATATTTTATTCGTTGCGCTGATGAGCTGGTAGGATAAACCATAAAGCATAGGCGCCCCTATACAGGATGCAAAAACAATGAATATAACATACATCAACATCATTTCAGAAATCTCCTTATGCAGTATCTGAATCTGCCTTGCATCCCAAGCGCACTTGTCAAGCAGGGTTGCAACCTCACCTCCGCTTGAGCTCTCCTCAATCAAAAGGTTAACCGTTCTTGTAAGCTGTCTTGACTCAAACTTCCTTGAAAGCCTCCTCAACGCCTGCGTGAAAGGCTCCCCCCCAAACGTCCTTCTTGTAGTATCTGCAATCTCCTCAGAAAGCAAACCAAACTCCGGCCTTGCCGCAAACCACAAAGCCCTCTCCAGTGACATTCCCGCCCTTACGTTTGCAGCGCATATCTGCAGAAAATCAGGAAGCACCTCCTCTATCTGCTTCCTTCTGTTATCTATCCTCATTCTAATTAAAACATAAACAATAAGCCCATCAAGAATCATCACTCCAGCAGCAGCTATGATTGCAACGTCTGGAAGCGCTCTGCTCAGAAATATAAACACCGGAATTGGAACCCCAAACACAAAAAGCAGAACCATCCCAGTAAATGTTTCTGGCGATATATCAACTCCAGCCATAGACAGCGTATCCTCTATTTTCACTATCCATTCCCTTTTCAGCAACCTTCCCAGCACGCCATAAACTTCAGCCATCCTCCTACCTCATATATCAAAGCTCGGCCTTGATGATTTTATTATTGTGAGAAAAGTATACTGTATAAGCGCCAGTACAACCAAAACCACAAGCAGCACTCCAAAATCAACACCCAGGTTTATAAATGAACTCAGTATCACCCCAATTGCAACTCCCAACGAAGGAAGTATTATTGCAAACAGCATGTAGAACATCGCAATTGGGTTCAGCTTCTGCCCATATCTTTTTATCTCTATAACCTGCTCCTGCGAAATCTGATTCAGCGCAGTTTCCAACCCAGTAGCTATATCCGAGCCAGAGCGCAGTGACATGAGAATTTGCAGTATTATCCTTCTGAAAGAAGGTGCTTTGTTCGATTCATACGCTTGTTGCAGTGCTATCTCTGGCGGTATTCCACTGTCTATTTTTTCAACTATTTTCTGAAACTCCCTGCTTGTTGCCCCATAATCCTTTCTCACTCCAACCAATGCATTGAAAAGAGGTGCCCCTGACTTCAGCGCAATCAAAATATCCCTCCCAGCAAACAAAGCATCTCTGTCAACCTCCCTTGCCTTCTGGCTTATCCTAACATCAACAGCACCCATCCCCATCATAAAGAAAGCAAAGAATATTATTGGAGCAATGAGTGCAACAAAAATTAATGGGAATTTCATCTCCGATGCGAGAAGGCTCAGCACAAACGTGAAAAGCACCATCATAACAAGCGCATTCACAAGCGTCCTCGCAACAAAATCCTTTGGGTCAATTGCCATATCTGCCATTTCCAGCTTTCTTGGCAAATCCGGAAACTGCTTCACCACAACTCCAACAATTCGTCTCCCCCACCCCATTTTCACTTTCGGTGCTGCAGCCTCAGGCGCCTTTGCTACTTCTTTCTTAGGTGCCATCTTCTCCAATATCCGCTTCATCTCCTCCTTTTTCTCAACTTCCGCCATCACATCTCACCGCTTTCAAGCATCTCCTCAATTTCCTTTTTCATTTTCCTTATTCTCTCCTTCTTCTCCCTCTCCTCCTTCTTCATCATTATTCTCTTGAAATTCTCACTTAACTCCTTTATCTCCTCCGGTTTGCCTTCCTCAACAGGTTTCTCCTCTGCTTTTTTTGCCGCCTCCTCCAACAGCTTTGGTTTCTCAGGTTCCTCTTTTGGAATCTCTGAAAGCAGCTTTGCGAACTTCTCCTTCATCTCTTTTAACTTCCTCTCCTCCTCAAGTATCTCTTTCTCGCTTCTTGCAACTACCTCAATTTTCTCCTTAGGTATTCTGATGAGCTCCTCCTCACTCAATATACTTTCAGGCTCAGGAACCTCCTTTTTACCTGTTCCCTTAACCCCACCACTCTCTATTCTTCTTGCCCTTTCAAGCGCCTCCTCATAAGTTTTTACTGATATGCTCTCAATATCAAACTCGCTGAAAACATTCCCATCAACCCCCATTGTTCTTTTAATTTGAAGAGCTTTCCTCTCCAATCTCTTCACTTCCGCGGAATACCGCAAGAACTCCTCGCTGGCTCCCTCAGGCACCTCTGGCGCTATCTGCTCAGCTTCACCCGCTTCCATAAATACCTAACTCCTCACTCCAAGGCTGATCCTTATTCACAATCTCCATCATCTCATCCCTGTTGCGGTAATACCTTGAAACCACCAACCCAACGTTATCAACATCCCTTATCTGATTCTTCAACATCCACTTCAAAACTCTCGTCTTTTCGGCAATATCCTCCACAATCTCCTTCCTTGTCATACCAGCATAAAGTGAAAGCGTATCCGCAAGCACAGTCAGCTCATTTATCTCCTTTATTGAATCAGTTTTCAAATCCCACCTTGCTATCACGTTTATATCCCCTCCCTTCAGTATTTCAGCGAACTCCAGCATCCTCCTTATCCCCAGCCTTCTGTGTCTGAACTGAACCACAATTCCGGCAAGCGCGTCAAGCATGCTCTTCGGTATACTGATTGGGGGGTTGGTTAACCTTGTTATCGTGTCGCCTGCGTTATCTGCGTGCAGCGTTGCGTAAACAGAGTGCCCCGTGTGCATCGCCTCAAAAAGCACCTCTGCTTCCCTCTGCCTCCTTATCTCTCCGACAAGCAGTCTGTCAGGTCTCTGCCTCAAAGCATTAACCAGCAAATCCAGCATAGTTACCTCTCCTTTTCCTTCTGGGTTCGGCTGCCTTGTCAACATTGGCACCCACTGCAAGTGTTTTGGCAGAGTAAGCTCAGAAGTATCCTCTATTGTAATTATTCTGTGGTTTGGTGGAAAGAAGCAAGCAATTGAGTTCAGGAATGAAGTTTTTCCGCTGGCCGTTCCACCCGAAACAATCAGCGAAAGCTCATTCTGTATGCACAACCATATCAAAGAAGCCGCTTCTGGGCTTATCGTGTTCCTCTCAAGCACCGCAGTAATCGTCCACGGATTCTTTGAGAACTTCCTTATCGTTATTGTGTTTCCGCATACTGAAATTGGATGGAGCGTTGCATTAACTCTTGAACCATCCGTAAGCGTCGCATCCATCAATGGGTTCAAAACAGTTATCTGCCTCCCAACCCTCCTCCCAACGCTTGCAGCATACTCGTATATGGTTTCCTCATCCTTTATAAAAAGATTCGTCTTGCACCACCCATGCCTCTTATGAAAAACCCAAACAGGCTCAGATGCTCCATTAACAACAATCTCCTCAAGGTTCTCATCATGAATCGGAGTTTCTAAATCGCCCAGCCCAAGCATATTCTGAACAAGGTAAGATGCAAGCAGCTTCTTCGCATCCTCAGAAAGGGAGAGAAAGTGCTTATCAATCAGCTTCATCGCCTTCTCCTCAAACTTCTTCTTCACTTGATCTATCAGCTTTGGGTTCATCAGCTCCTCGGCATCAAGCTTAACATCTGTTATCAGCTCCCCTCGCAGAGTATTCAAAACAATTCTCGTTCCCTCCCCCAATCCTTTCACTCCAATCTCATAATGCGGCACAAAATCCTTCTTAGTCTGTGTTATCTTAACTGTAACTGGTATATCGCCTGCCATGAAGTTGTACTCCTCCAGCACTCCTTCACTAACTTGCTGGTCGCTCAATAAACCACCATAATAATCTTTTTTGGAGTGGAATATAAATTTATCCACTCAACTCCTTCATTATGCTGAGGAATTTGCTGTACTCCCTCTCAAAATCCAGAACCTCCTCCCCGCTTCTCTCAACTTCCACCTCAAGCTCTCTTGCTTCAGAAAGTAGCTTTTCAATATCCGAGCCCTTCCTCACCTTCAGCCTGCTTACCCTTTCCATAATCCTCCTCAGCCTTTCGCTAAGCATAACCTTAATTTCCTCAAGCGCCATCAGCTCCCTTTCAGCCTCATCCTTTTCCCTTATTTTCTTCTCATACTTCTCAATCATCTTATGCAACCCATCAAGCTCCTTTCTTACTTCCTCCATTTTCTTCTCAACTTTCCCCTGAAGCTCCCTTCTCTTCCCCTCCAACTCACCAATTCTGCCTGCGTGCGTCCTCTTCCTTATCTCAACAAGCTCAGCGTTATACCTGCTCCAACTACTCTCCAATTCACTAACAACTCTATTAACTTCCTTTTCTCTCTCAACTTGCCCCAAACTTCTGCTGAACATTTCTTTGAGCTCCTCTTTCTTTCCGTTCATTTTCCTCCACTCTTTGCCGGAGCTTCAAACTCCTCCCTCACCTTCCTTATTCTATCAAGCTTCTTCTCGCATTCCTCTATACTTTTTCTAAGCGCTTCAGCATCAGAGAGCAATCTCTCGTTTGCGCAGGAGATTCTATAGCACAGCTCAAGGTATTGCTTTTCCAGCGAATCCAGCTCCCTCACCCTCTGCCTCACATTCGCCAGCTTCTCCTCAAAAGTTTTTGAAACACCAACAAATTCATTTCTCATTTCATCAAGCTCCCTTCCAACTCTCTCCACTCTTTTAAGCTGTGTCTCCAGCTCTCTGGCAAGGGTTACCTGCATATCGCTTATCTCCTTCGCCTTCTTCTGTGCTTCTGTTTTTCCCGGAGTTGGCGTTGTCAAATAAACTTTTGTAAGCTGGTACTCTATTCTCACCACTCCTTCCTTCTCAAGCACTTTCGCCCACTCCTCAATCACACCCTGAGAAAGCCCAAGCTCAACCGCAGCTTCTCTTAACTCAATTCTCTCCCTCTCCCTAACAAGTCTCACAAGGTCATCCACACCCGTGCTTATCGTGACATCCTGGCGAGCCATGTATGGATTTTCACTGGTAATTATTAATAAAGGTTTGGTATTATATCAATATAGACAGAGGGGAAACTATGAATGAAATGGGTGGGGAGCTTATAGGAATAATACCAATAAAAAAAGAGCTGAGCGCGTTTGAGAGGTTCAAGGCAGAAAGCAAACTATACGAAAAATTCGGGGATGAGGGAATAAAGGTTTATCTTTCGGTTAATTCAATGAAGAATGCTGAGGAAATAAAGGCAGAAGTGGGAGTTGATGAGAAGAAGCTTATGGAAATTCTGAGCTTCATGGAGCAGGAAAACCTCATCCAGCTCAAGACAGTTTATGAGGTTGAAATGGAGAAAATGATGAAATAAACTTATTCTAAGGAGTGGGGCGATGGAGGACTTGTCTAAAAAAATACTGGAGAAAAAGCCTCTCGGTGCGGTTGAGAGGTATAAACTGGAGAAGGAGCTTGCAGACAGATACGGAGCTGAAGGGGTTAAGGTTTACCTCCTCATCGACGGGAAGTCAAGCGCTGAGGAGATAATGAAGAAAGTTGGAATGAGAGAGGATAAGTTTTTGGATATAATTAACTACCTTGGGCAGAAAGAAGCATTCAAAGGAGAAATGCAAAAACCACCAGAGCTTGCTGTTAAGGAAGCTCCTGTTCCAAAAGAAATACCCCCCATACCACTGGTAAAAACAGAGGAAGTTAAGGAGAAAAGCTCTGCGCTTGAGATGATGATGGTGAAGGAAGCTGAGAAGCCACCAGCTCCGGAACTTCCAAAACAGCCAGAACCACCAAAAATATTAGAACCGCAAAAAACAGAAGTCAAACCACCAGAGCTCCCTGAGAAAAAACCTGAAGTGCAGCTACCCCAACGCATACCACAAACTCCTCTTGAGAAAAAACTATACGAGCGGTTTGGCGAGGCAGGTTTGAATGTCTATTCATTGATTGATGAGTTGAAAACACCGCGCGATATACTCAACCAGACAAAGATGAGCGAGGAGGAGCTTGTGAAAATACTTGAGTTCATGAATTCCGAGGGAATAATAAAGCTTGAGAAACCGAAGGAAGCGATGGAGAAGCCAATAATGAAATCGCCTCCTCAGCCACCTGTTGAAAAGAAAGTTCCTATTGAACCTCCAAAACCAGTTGAAAAACCTGCTGAGCTTCCAAAACCGCCCGAGAAACCAAAACCAGTTGAGTTACCAAAGCCTGCTCAGATAACCTTTGATACCAACGAGATATACATACCAACTTTAACTGGAATGAACCTACTCACAAAGTTAAAAACAGAAACGGATATTCTAAGAAAATACGGGAATGAAGGAGTGAAAGCATTTTCCTCAATGAACGGAAAAAGGACAAATGTGAGAATTGTGAAAGAAACAAAAATTCATCCTGCTCATCTTGACAGCTTAATTTCATCGCTTGCTGAGAGAGGATTGGTGAAACTGAAACAGCTTACTCCGAATGAAATTAAAGAGTTATACGGAGAGGAGGGTTTGGTTATATACAATAAATACAAAAGAGATGGAATTTTACTTTACGAATTGATAGATAAGAAAGCAACACTGAAGGATATAGTGAAAACCAGTGGTATAGAGCCAAAGCTCGCAGTTGAAATCTTCGCGTTCATTCATAAAGCTCTTGGGCTTGAGATACCTCTTGACAAGGAGCTTCTCTACAGGCAGCTTGGCATAAAACCATAGTTCAATGGAAATTTACCGTCTCGTTAGGTTTATAAATACCCAAATCAAAAAAATAGTGGCGATCAGTGAAAAGAAGAGGTGCGTTCTGGGGAGTTTATGGTTTACATAGAAAGAGTGAAGCTGAAGAGATTCAAATCTTTTAGGTATGCTGACATACCCCTATCAAAAGGGTTTGTATGCCTAGCAGGCCCGAATGGAAGTGGAAAGTCAAATATTGTTGATTCTATCCGTTTTGCTCTTGGGGAGAACAGCCTCAAATCCCTCAGGGCGAAGAAGGTTGCGGATTTAATCTCTCACGGTTCGGAGAAGGCTGAAATATACGTGCAGTTCAACGGCGAGAAGAAGCACGAGGTGAAAAGAGCAATAAGGAAGGATGGCAAAACAATCTACAGGCTTGATGGGAAAAGAATGACCCGCACCTCAATAATTGATGAGCTTGCTAGAATAGGGGTGGCGGTAGGAAACCATAACATAATAGCACAAGGTGAAGTGGAGAAGATAGTTGACATAAATCCAAAGGAAAGAAGGGAGATAATTGACTCTGTTGCGGGAATTTCTGAGTTTGAGGAGAAGAAGAAGGAAGCGCTTCTTGAATTGAGCAAGGTTGAGCAGAAAATAAACGATGCAACAATTGTTCTTAAGGAGAGGGAGGGCTTCCTCTCCGAGCTTGAGAAGGAGAGAAACGATGCGTTGAAGTATAATGAAATTAATGCTGGTTTGAGAAAGTACAGGGGTTCGTTGCTTTTCATTGAATTGAAAAAAGTTGAGAAGGAGTTCACAAGAGTCACCAACAAGTATCTTGAGCTGAAAAGCCAGGAGGAGGAAGTGAGCAAAAAAGTTGCTGAGATAGATGCGAAGATAAAGGAGCTTGAGGAGAGGAAGAATAAAATAACGCAGCAGATAAACGAGAAGGCTGAGAGGGAGAAAAGCTCGCTTGTTATGGAAGTTGAACAGCTTAAAACCTCAATAAACCTTGCAATTGGAAGCAAGGAGCAGAAGGAGAGGGAAGTTGAAAGGTTGAAGCAACGGCTGAGCTCTCTTGAAAATGAGAAAATATCTTTGAATGCGAGGATGATTCAGCTTTCGGAGGAATCGGCAAACATAAAAGAAAAAATATCAGATGTTGAGAGACAGACTCTCTCATTCCTTAATGAAAGAGATAGAGTTTCAAAAGGGGAGGCGCTTGGGAAGGAGTTTTATGAAGCTAAGCTGAAATCAGCAAACATAACGAAACAGCTTGAGGAGAGGAAGGAAAGAATACGAAACCTCGAGGTTGAGGTTGAAAAGCTTGGTAGTAAAAAGCAGTTTGCTGAGATGGAGCTGAGAAGACTTGAATCACAGCTTCCATCCGAGAAAAAGGAGAGGGAAAGCGAAATAAAACAGGAGATTGAGGAGCTGAAAAAGCTCAGCGAGGAGATAGATAAGCAGCTCTCATCCCTTTTTGAGAGGGAGAAGGAGCTGAACCAGAGGCTGCCAACTACCGAGAGAATGTTGCTTGAGGTGAAGGAAAAATACGTAACTCTCTCAAGCAAGCTTGAAGCATTGAAGGAAACAAACCAGGGAGTGAAAGCAGTGCTTGAGCTGAAGCAGAAAGGAATGCTTCCCGGGGTTTATGGAACCGTTGGGGAGCTTTGCAGCTTTGATGAGCAATACGCCACAGCAATAGAAGCAGCTGCTGGAAACAGGTTGGATTACATAGTTGTTGAGGATGTTGACACTGCTGCGAAAGCAATTGAATATTTGAAAAAAACAAAGGCAGGCAGATGCACATTCATACCCCTTGACGTGAAAGCGCGCTTCATAACTGATGAGCAGAAGGAGCTGAGCAGAAAGGAAGGTTCAAAAGGGTTTTTAATTGAAGTTGTGAGCTTTGACGCAAAGTATTCAAATGTTTTTCAGTTTGTTTTTGGAGATACTTTGCTTATTGAAAATATAGAAGCTGGCAAGAGAGTTGGAATAGGTAAGATAAGAATGGTAACTATGGAGGGAGATTTGCTTGAAGTTTCTGGAGCGATAACAGGAGGAGTTATGAAAAGAGTTTCATCGCTTGCCAAGGAGAGAGCGGAGGCGGAGAGGCTGAACGCCCAGCTTCAGGAGATAAAGGCAGAGAGAGATGGAATTGTGAACTCCCTTTACTCAATAAGAGAAGAGATGGGCAAGAGGAGGAAGGAGAAAAGCGAGCTTGAAGTTAAAATAAAAGGAATGGAGCTTGAGCTCTCTCACATACTCCAAGTTGAGGAGAGAGAAAAGAAAGGTAGAGAGGAGCATTTGAAAGCTCTCTCTTCTTTGAAGGAGGAAATTGAAAAATGTTCAAAAGAAATTGCTGAAAAGAATACTGAAATTGAAAAGCTTAAAACCGAAATCAGCGATTTGCAGAAAGCCTCTGAGGAAGTTGTGAAGCAGCTTGACGTTGAGAAGGAGGAGCAGTTCAAGAGAAAGATGGCTGAGTTTGAGAAGCAGCTTAATGATTTTAACTCAACAAAAACATCATTTGAATCCGAGCTTGCTAGGTGCACCGCGGAGCTTGAGGTTATCAAAAAAAGAGCACAGGGAATTGACGAGGAGTGCGAGCCGTTGAGGAAAGAGTTAAACAAACTGCGAAGTGAAATTAACGAGCTGGAAGCATCTCTGCAGAGGGATAATAAATTATATGAGGAAAAAAGCAACAAAATAAAAAACGTCAGCGCTGATTTGGAGAAACTTTTTGAGGAGAGAAACTCAATTGAAAGGCAGATTGAGGCGCTTGCGCTTGAGAAAGGAAAAAGCGGTTTCAACTACGAGAAGTTTTTCAAGGATTTGGCAAGGTATGAGGTGATGAAATCAAACCTTGAAACCAGGCTTGCTGACCTGAAAACAGAGTGCGCCTCCTACCAAGACATAGAACAAGTGCCTGGAACAAAGGAGGAGATTGAGGCGAGAATTGCTGAGGGGGAGCAACAACTTGCTGCGCTTGGGAATGTAAATCTGAAAGCACCTGAATTGTATGAGGAGAAGAGCAGGGATATAAAGGAAATTAAGGAAAAGGTTCAGAAGCTTGACGAGGAGAAGAAAGCAATTCAGAACATGATTGATGAAATTGAGAAGAAGAAGTCTGCGATATTTATGGAAACTTTCGAGGCAGTCAGAAGCAACTTCAGAAAGCTTTTTGGTTATGCGTTTGAGGGAGAGGGGGACTTGGTTTTACAAAACCCGGAAACACCTTTGGAAAGCGGTTTGCAGATTCAGGTGAAAACAGAGAAAGGAGAAACAAAGTTCATTGAATCCATGTCTGGAGGTGAGAAATCGCTCCTCACATTATTATTTGTTTTTGCAATTCACATGTGCAAGCCAGCTCCGTTCTATTTGTTGGATGAGGCAGACGCATCGCTTGATAAGGAGAACAGCGTGAAGTTATCAAAACTTCTGAAAGAACTCTCGAAGGATACGCAATTCATTGTTGTAACCCACAACGATGCAGTTCTCACCTCAGCAGACGTTGCAATTGGGGTGACAAGGACGAAGCAGGGTTCAAAGATAGTTGGAGTGCAGTTCAACACGTAACTAAGTGCTTCTATTTATCATGCCGTGATGGTGTGGTTAACCATAAAACCCCGGAAGTTAGATACAAAGAGATATTGCTTAGGGACCAGAAAGAGTGTGAGGAGCTGATGGTTCTGGTTAGGTGTCGCTGTTAAGGCTAAAAGCAATACTCCATAACATTTAAAGTTAGTAAAACAATAAATCTTACAAAAACTAATGAAAGCTTTAAATATTAAGGTCACTATAATAGAGACCATGTTAAGCAGCAGGCAACTTGGATATCTTACAAAACTCTCTAGGGAAAAAGAGCTAGATTTGGATAGAGCATCTGCCTTACTAAATTTTGAAAAGGAAAGAACAAAAAAAGAGTTATACAAATTAAAAATTGAAAAGGCTATTTTTTCCCCTGCAAAAGGCCGCTATATCGCAATAGCACCTGAGAGGTGGCTGAGAATAACGCAGATAATAAATACTCACCCATCTCTATCCGAAATCGTAGATAACCTGTTGCCATTTTTGAATGAGCTTCAGCTTTTTGTAGTATACGGCTCAATTGTGGATAAGAAAGAGAGGGATAAACGGGACATCGATATCATTTTGGTAGTCCCCAAAGAAATCAAAGAAAAGATTGAGAAAGCTTTGGGAGGAATGGAAAAATTGGATTTGCATATTCTAACAACTGAAAAATTTATTGCCAATTTGAATTTTGAGCCTCTTTTGCTAAAACAAGCCGT
The DNA here is from genome assembly GCA_038871515.1 of Candidatus Micrarchaeia archaeon. GTDB lineage: Archaea > Micrarchaeota > Micrarchaeia > Burarchaeales > Fermentimicrarchaeaceae > JAVZHX01. The sequence continues at coordinate 65,921 of JAVZHX010000001.1, read as the reverse complement.
AAACAAAGGTGTGATAATACTTGGGGATGGCTTGGCGGAGTTGATAAGAGGGTACAAAATTCCAAAGGAGAAAATTTCAGAATATTTAGAATTAACTGAGAGCGCAATACAGATAAATAGAAAAATGTTGAATTTTAAAATAGACGATGGGATAATTGGTGCCATTTGCTACTCCTGTTTTTTACGTGCCAGGTTGCTCTGCATATTAGAAACTGGAAGTGCTGATTATGAGACTGTTAGAAACAAGCTCAATGAATTTGTTAAGGATAAAAAACTTGTTAAAAAAGCTTTTGAGGTATATAGGAATGAAAAGAAAGATGGCAGAAAGGCATACGCTATGAGTAAAAAGGAGCTTGTAAAGCTAGTTGATGCACTAGAGGATCTCCTTCAAGAGGTGAAAGATGTCAAAAAAGAGAATTAGAAAAGGGATTGAAAGCTTGGAAAGACAGATCTATAAACATTCAAAGAAGCTTTCCAGAGCCATCGAGGATAAGGATGTTGATTTGGTATATTATTATGAGAAAGAAATAGAAAAATTCAAAAAGGAGATAGAGAAGAAAAAGAAGAGACTGTAAGGGGCATGCAATAGTGTGGACTTCACAATCTCGTATACCTTCTGATGGACTGATAATCCGCCAACAAACCATCCACAAAATATATTTATAAAACTCAGTCTCGTAAAGAGTAAATTTATATAGCTCAAAAAGCATCAAACTAGTAGGAAGTATGAATATGTTCAAAGTAGAGCGCAACTTGCTATTGGCTTTTGTTGTGGTGCTATTATTTGCTATGCTGTTTTTTGTTTTCCATATGAATTTTTTTTCCTCACTAGTAATGCTGATTATACTTTTAATGTTCTACATGTTTTTGATCATCATTAATAAACTACGAAAGAACGAGCAAGTCTTCAATAAAAAGCTTGAAGAAATGGATGATTTAACGACTCTGGTTATTTTCTTATTTTTAGGTGGAATTATTGGGCTTACAGTGTGGACTTGGGCGAATATCAACCAAAAGAAGCTGAATGAGAGAATGCTATTTATCACGCTTATTCTGACGTTGTTATCTGGAGCAATTTTGTTACTAGTATTCATGTTTATAATGTTCTACCCTATAATTATGCGAGCAGCATACAAAAGTTAAATTTGAATTCTCTAGGTGGTTGAATGAAGTGGAAGAAGATACTGAGAGCATCCTTAATTCCAACAATTGCGCTGCTCATCGTGGGCATTCCAATGTTTGATCCAGTACTGTCTTTATTATGTTGCTTATCCCCACTACTTAGTAGCATTATTCTTCTCTATGCTGGCTACTCAGCAGTGAGGAAATATGGGTTGGACTTGATAGAAGCGGGTCTGACAGGAGCATTGGTTAATTATATGTCTTACATATTGCCAAGGTTGCTTGTAGCTTTACTTATATTCGGAGGAGGGTATGGCTATTTTGTACGTTTTGTTTCTCCTCTTAGAGTGGAGGAGGGAGAAGACGTGTCTGCAGTCTGGGCTAGATCCGTGACGGCAATAGCAGTTGAGCTGTTGATAAGAATTACATTTTACATTATCGTGGGTGGGGTATTGGGGATGGCCGGAGGAGTTGTAGCTCAGAAAATATCCGCCAGACAAAAATCTGAGGATATAACTCACATCGTAGAAAAGAAACCAGAGAAAACGTATGATTTAGCCCTATACGCATTGCGCTCCTTACCCTACTTAGTATTGCGGGAATATTTGTGGTTTTTTACCTACGTGTTTCTGAGCTTGAGTATACCCCTGAACCACCAAGGTTGGAGTGTATTTTCCAGTCTAGCGAGTTCTTCTGCAAGGCTAAAGTTTACTCAGATACAAGTTATCTGAAACTCCGTCTCATCCCAAGCAAGAATGAAACGATATTGATAAACGGTGTTGTATGTACACAGAATAAGACGCAACCATCTTACATAAACAACTATGCAGATGACCCGGTAATCCTAATCCCAAAATATAGATTTACATCATTCCTTCCTGAGGTATCCCTTCCTGGCACTTCTCATGCAGTGAGGTGCACTGATGTTGCTGGGAACGTACCTAAAAATACCAGCACTGATAACATTTATGTAGGATGGATTTTTGTAAATTATACTATTAACGAGACTGGAGAAACAAAAATTGCAGTTGGGAAGTTTACGGACCACTTTTCAGAAACACTTCTCCTGCCCTCAGGAATGGAATGCATAACAAAGAAATTGTATGCGGCAACTGGCAGTCTAGATCTTGAGATTAATCAGAAAATAGGCGAACCCATACAAATAAACGGTGTCGCATGTAGAAAGAGTGGATATGCGTGGAATGTGTCTTATGGAGGGTATAGCATCACAATAAATAATGGTACTTCTGCGTATATAGCAAAAGCAAATGACCCGGAGAGACCTTGGCTTGAGATAAAATGCACAGATGAGAATGGAAATCCATTGCAAAATAATACCATTGGAGCGGTGTATTACGGAACCTTATATATAAATTACACGAGAATTAGAACTGGAATGAAAGATATTGGAGAGGGAGAAATACTCGCGGTATTCGAGTAGTAATCAAAGTGATAAACATAATGTAATAAAAGTTAGGAACACTTCCTGATTTCATAGAATTAGCTTTGGGGTGATGGCAACATGCGGGGCAAAACCCCGCATGTTGGAGGTGAACTTATGGCCGAACCACCCCTTACAAAGAGAGTTATATGGTCGCCTTGCCAGCATCACTTCGCGAAGTAATACACCCTCCTCCCAGCCTGCTTCTTCTCAAGCAGCCCCTGGGAATATAATTTATTCAAGCGCGCGCTCGCTGCATTCTTCCCTTTATAATTGAACGCTCTCTGCAAATCATCCGCGCACACCTTTCCGTTTTTCTTAACAAACTCAATTATCTTCTCATCAACATCCCCAAGAATCTCCTCATCAATCTCCCTCTTCAGCTCCTTTTCAATTCCCTCCAGCCTGCCCTCTATTGCCTCAAGCCTACCAACAATCTCCCTAAGAAGCTCCATCTCAGTTGTTTCCTTAATTTTTTTGACAACAGTCGTCGTCTCCACACTCTTCTTCTCAGCCTCCTCCACTTTTACGTCGAACATTCCTCAACAACCTCCTGAGAGTATCATGACTAATGCTTGTTTTAATCATGATTGTGTCATGATTAGAAATGAGGGGGTATATAAATATTTCGTTCTCTCGGAAAATTCCATTTTTCTTCTCTGAACTAAAAAATATTCAACGCGGAGGCGAGATATTTAAATCACATCCACCTAAATCAAGCACATGGGTTACACCACGACAGAAGCATTGAAGGAAATGCTGAATGCGCTTATGACAAACGAGCTTTCAGAGTTGAGGAAGATAAGCGATAGGTGCGTCAGTTCATTTGCAATTGGTGGGGAAAAAGAGCTTCTTGACATTGCGATTGTTTCATACGTGCTTGCAAAAGTTCTTGAGAAACCACGTTACTGGATTAAAAGGGTGAAGAAGGAGTTCATTGAAAAAGTTGAGGAAAGTTTACACAATGCAGTTGTTTCACTTGAGGAGAACAAGCCAGATGAGATGAAAATTTATCTTAGCTCAATTTCAGAAGAGCTGAAAGCGCTTGACACTGAGGACAGAAGATATGTGCAGAGCCTTTTCAACAAAGCAAGATTGAAGTTCGCCTCCTACTTATACGCACAGGGTTTCTCGCTGGGTAACGCGATTGAGCTTACCGGTACAAGCGAGAGCGCTGTGCTGAGCTACTCTGGTAAAACTCTCATGCACGACAGAGTTGGCAAAACAAAATCAATCAGCGAGAGGCTTAAAAATGTCAGAAAAATATTCCGCTAGCATACCGCGGAATTCCATAGTCTGCGATTCAAGCTCACTTATCTCTTTATCCGACTCGTGTTTACTATGGATGCTTTCTGAACTTAGCAAAACTCTTGATGGCTACTTCATAATTTCAAAAGCAGTTGAGCGAGAGGCTGTTGACCACCCGCTTGAAGTGAAATCCCACACGCTTGGCGCAATAAGGCTGAAGAAGCTTCTGCTTGAAAAAACAATCCGAGTTGTTGAAACTCCAAATCTGAGGAATGCAACTTCTCAGCTTCTGTCTCTTGGGAACAGCATTTTCTCAATAAACGGCAGGAACCTTAAGTTGATACACGAAGGTGAAACTGAAACGCTTGCGCTTGCGGTTGAGCTTGGCGTTAAAAATATTATGATAGATGAGAGAACAACCAGGATGCTTGTGGAAGCGCCTGATGAGCTGAAGAAACACATGGAAACGGAGTTCAGCACAAAAATACAGGTTAATGAGAAAAACTTGAGCAGATTTATGGATGCGACAGAGGGGTTAAATCTTTTCAGAAGCACCGAGCTTGCGATAGTGGGATACGAGCGAGGTTTGCTGAGGGAGTATGGAAGCATGGAGAGGCGTGCAATAGAAGCTGTGCTTTATGGATTGAAGTTTGCAGGCTGCAGTATAAGCTTCTCAGAAATTGAGGAGTTCTGCAGCTCAATTTAACTTTCATTTTTTATACATACAATTAATAAACTCCGCTTGTAAAAAAAGAAGTTATGCCCGGTATCTCGCTTGTGGAAAAACTTAAATTGAACTTGATAAACAACCCTGAGGAGCTTGTTGAGATAGCGATTTCCCACAAAAACCCAGAGGTATGCAAAGCTGCAATAGACAGAATTAAGAAGCTGGATTTAGTTGATGAGAGGAAAGCAGCGCTTATCTGCACAGTTGCAAAGGAAACACCCCACGAATCAGTCTGCAGGCATGCATTCGGCTTCTGCTCTGAGTCAAAACTGCCGGATGAAGTTAAACTGCGCATGCTGAAAGGTGCGATAGAGAAAATAAAGTTTGATTCTGTTAAGAAGGAAATGGAGCGATGGTTAAAGGAACACAAATAAACAAGTATCTGCTAATTTTAAGTGGTGACTGAATGGAGCAGAGCTCTCTGCCTGAATTTTCAGAGAAGGAAAAGAAAAACTGGGTGGAAGTATTTGTGGATGAGAAGGAGAGCAGATGCGCTGTTGCGGATATTCTGAGGGAGCTTGGAGCAGTCGTTAAAATAAAAACTCTCCCTGTTGGTGACTTCATAATTTCAGAGAGAGCGGTTGTTGAAAGAAAAACGAGAAGCGATTTTGAAAGCTCAATAATTGACGGAAGGCTTTTCAAGCAAGCCGAAAACATGATTGACAACTTTGAGAAATGTATTATGATAGTTGAGGGAGAGGAATTTGAGGAGAGGGTGAACAGAAATGCTCTTCTTGGAGCGCTTTCTGCGCTTATACTGGATTATGGGATTCAGGTTTTCTTCACAAGAGATTTGGAGGGAACTGCTGAGCTGATTTTCGCTCTTGCAAGAAGAGAGCAGCTTGAGAAAGAAGTGGTTGTGAGATTGAAAGGAAACAAAAAAGCGCTCACGCTTGCAGAGCAGCAGAGGATGGTTGTTGAATCCATACCGGGAGTTGGGCCAAAGCTCGCTGTTGCTTTGCTGAAAAAATTCAAAACAATAGAGAACATTATGAAGGCGAGCGAGCAGGAGTTGAGGGAAGTTGAAAAAATTGGAAAGAAGAAAGCAAAGTTGATTAAAAGAGTGCTCAGCGAGGAGTTCAGATAACTACCTTTCAAGCGCCTGCATTGCAATTTTTTCAAGTAAAAGCTCCTCCAGCGAATAGCACTCGCATGCTCTCTCATTTATTTTGAACGTATGAATTATTCTGCTCACCTTCTCCTTGCTCATTTTCAAAACTGAATCATCCCTTTCCGCTTCCAGCTCCTCCAGCACCCCTTCCTTCCCTCTTTCAATAAGAAAAACAACCTTTTTCGGATCCTTCACGCCAACTCTCTTAACAGCTTCCTCAATTCTCCTTGTAGCACCCGCCCACAGCAACAGCTCGCTCTCAATTTTTTTGGCAACTGCTTTCCGTTCAGCAAAAGCATTAAAAGCATGCTGAGCGGAAAATATAAGGTGGTTTTCAGAGAGAACCATATCCGGGTCGAAGGCTTGGATGACAGCTTTTCTCCTCTTTGAAACTTCCCTCATCCTGGAGAGAAGCGCCTCAACATCCTGGAACTTCGTCCTTGCTGGAATAACTCTGAACTCCATAGGAATAATAATAAAAAAACTTGTATAAAAAAGGTGTTCATATGGAGCAATTTCACGGAAAACCAAAGAGGAAAACAACTGGAAGCGGCAAGAAACTAAGAAAATTTAGGGATAAGCGCCTGCACGAAGTTGGCGGTGCATTCACGAGCACGAAAATAGATGAGAAACCACTTGCACGAGTTGAAAGAACAAGGGGAGGGAGGGAAAAAATAAAACTCAAAAGAGCTTCTTTTGCGAACGTTGCAACTCCCCAAGGAATAAAAAAAGCAAAAATAAAATCAGTTTTGGAATCGCCAGATAACAGGCACCATGCGAGAATGAATATAATCACAAAAGGAGCAGTTATAGAAACAGAAATAGGAAAGGCAAGGGTAACCAGCAGGCCAGGACAGCACGGAGTTGTGAATGCAGTTCTGCTTGAGAAATAGATGAGTTTTTATACTCCCCTGCAGGATAACACTTATGGAAACAGTTGAGACTTTTGAACCACTTCTTGCAGAAAAGAAAGCAAGGGAGAGATGCGAGGTGAACTTCTGGAAAGCATCCTCCCAAAAACTTCACTCGCTTGGCAACTCGTTGAAAAACTACTCGCGTGATATTATTGAACCAAAAATAAAAAGCTGCGAGGAAATGCTGAAAAAATCCCCCCCAGAGCTGATTTCTTTCAAATCAATTGTGATAAGAATAAGCAAGTTTTTCAAGAGAGTTAAACCAAAGGAGGATGAGTGGTTGCTCAGCTCCTCTTTTGAGATGAGGGAAAGGCTTAATGAACTGCTTGAGTTGAGAATAAATTTAGAGAAAACAGCAGAGAACATTGAGAACGTTGCATACTGGTCATCAGTCCGAGCAAACGAACCATCCAACGCAAAAGCAGAGGTTTCTCTAAAAATGCTGCTGGAGAGAAATGCTAACCTACAGGACTGGGTGGACTTTGGAATTGGAATTAAAACTCCTCAAGGAAGAATAGTAAGTGGCTCTTGGAGAGGTTTAACTGAAGGATACCCAGCAATAAGGGCTGCTTTTGAGAAAGCTCTCGCTTCTAAAAAAACACTCCCTTCCTCCCTGCTTGAGAAACTCACAAAGGAGATGTAGCATACGCTAGAGAGAGGAAAATAAAAGAAAAAGCATTTCAGTTTAAACTGTTGCTTCCCCTATTTTCTCAGCAATTGCACACGTTCTTTTCACTTCAGTTATTCTTACCCTAAGTTTCTCTCCAACTTTCGTGTTGGGGACAAAAATCACAAATCCCTCAACCTTTGCTATTCCATCTCCCTTTGAAGCAACTGCTTCTATTGTCACATCTCTCTCATCGCCCACCTGAACAGGTTTAGGGCCAAAGTCAGCTTTTCTTCCAAATTCCATTCTTTACACCTCTTCTTTAAAACGTCAGAAAGAGCTTTCCTTCAGCATACGCAGTCAGAGAACCCTTCCTTACGTTTGCTTAACTTATGCACCACTTTATTTATAAATATAACCCCACTCGTCATCTGTCGTATAACTTTCCACTAAATTTATAAACCACAAAAAACAGAAAAATATACATGAGTGGTGAGAAGGAGGAGTTTGGGTTGTTGAAGAAGTTCGCATGCAGCACATGCCTTGCGGTAATGGAATCCATAGAGGAGCAACCACAGGTTTTACCTGAGATAACGAAAATTACCAAGATAAATAAAAAGGAAGTTCTGGAGTGCTTGAGGTTTGCCGAGGAGAATATGCTTGTGAGCAAACAGCGCGAAGGTTATGTGCTAAATGAGAAGGGAAAGGAGGCGTTAAGAAGGTTCAGAGATATCTCTCCCCTCGTCTGCGAGCCCTAAGAGGTTTCAGGTTTCACAACTTTTATCCTAACCCTGCTGCCATCCTTCAATTTCAGCACTTTTCTTAAGTTATACTTAGAAATTACCTCCACCGTTCCCGAGTTGTAGTGAGACCTCTCAGGAAGCACAAGCGCTCCCTCCACCTTATCATTTATAACCGCTGGGAAGCACTTCACCTTTCCCAGCACCCTCCTCCCAATGCTGAACCCATTCACCATAATCCCTCTCATTCTGCTCAGCATCAGCTTCTTATCCCTTTCATCAATAACCACATTCAAAGTACCTGGGAAAGGTGAGAAGCCAAGCTTCTTTTCAAACTGCCTCACATAACGAGGGAGGGAAAGGTAATACTGCCCATCCTTCAAACCCGAAACCACATACCCAGAAATTCTTATAGGAAGCTCCTCCTCAAACGAGCCCTTCAGCACGCAGTACAACTTCCTAAGCTCCTCAAGCGCTTTCTCTGTTAAAGAAATTGTCGAATGCCCCCTTCTCAAAAACCCTTCCCTCTCAAGCTGTATTATCCACCGTGAAGCGCTTTGTTGTGATATTCCAAGCTCCCTTGCTATATCTCCTGTTGTCGCAAAAACTTTATCTCCCCCTCCACTCTGAAGCAGTAGAATAAGCAAATCAAGGTATGTTCTCCTTCGCATAACTCAGCTACCTTCTCTTTCGTTTTTCGCTAAACCAGAGCAAGTATATCGTCGTCAGCTCCACAAGTATGAACACAAGGGAGACGTTTATTGAGATGAGCGTCCAGAGAGTTGCCCTTGATATGTCCACATCCCCAACTGCGCCAGGCCTTAGCAGTGCAAACGGGTTGGCAAGCGCCATAACATACAACGTGGTTGCAACTGGAAACAGCACAAAAAGTATGTGCATCCAGTACGAACTTATATCCCACAACAGCAGTCTATACGAGGGTTCCGGCATCCTATCACCCAAAAGTAATTATTATCAACCGTATATTAATCTTACTGTGCTCTGCTTCTTATGTATTCATATACCCTTGTTGCTGCAACTGCTCCCTCCCCGCACGCTCCAATCACCTGTAGGATACCACCAGTTATATCCCCCGCTGCAAAAACACCAGGTATATTTGTTTTCTGATTTCTATCAACTTTTATGAAGCCTCTCTCATCCACCTCAACTCCAAGCTTTGCAGCCAGCGATGAGGCAGGGGTGCTCCCAACGTAAACAAAAACACCATCAACACTCAACTCACTTACCTCGTGGGTGTTCGCATCCTCAATAACAACACTTCTCAAACAAACATCGCCTTTAAACTCCTTTGGAGCTTTATTCAGCAGAAGTTTCACACTGCTTCTTCTAAGTTCTGCCTGCAACCCCTCCTCTGCCCTGAACTCCTCCCTCCTGTGAATTAGGTAAACTTCTGAAGCTATTCCGCTTAAATGTAAAGCAGCTTTCAGCGCAGAATCCCCCCCTCCTATAACCGCAACCTTTTTTCCTCTGAAACTCTCCCCGTCACAGCTTGCTGAGAAAGAAACTCCCTTCCCTAAATACTCATTCTCCCCACACACTCCAATACTTCTGCACTTCGCTCCAGTTGCAATTATAACTGCTTTTGCTTCATACTCTCCATCCTCTGTTTTCACAACAAAACCATTATTCCTTTTCTCAATCATTTTAACTTCCTCTTTTTTCATAACAACTCCTGCTTCCCTCGCATGCTCCACAAGTTTTTTTGCAAGCTCCTTTCCCTCTATCCTCCCCATGCCTGGGTAGTTCTCTATCCAGAAAGCAGTGATGAGCTGCCCTCCAAACTCCCCATCATTCAAAACAACTGCGCTGAGCTTTCTTTTTGCAGCGAATATACCCGCAGTCAAACCCGCAGGCCCACCACCAACAATCAATACGTCATACATGGGAACACCAATCTATTTTGTGCTTGAGTTTTTAATATTACTTGCTAAGGAATATTTATTTAAGGAAGGAGAAAATTCATCATGCGACTGGATGCTGCCATGAACCTTGAAGTTGGAGAAACAGCCATCTCTTTGGATGGGTGCGGGAGGGAGAACTGTTTTGTCTCCCATGCTCATTCCGATCATATAACTGCCTTAACGAAACGCAGAAAAAGAATACTTGCTTCTGAAGAAACTTTTGCGCTTGCAGGTTACTCCACTGACGTTACTCCACCGAAGTCTGACGGAGTTAAATTTGAGCTTCTCAACTCCGGCCACATACTCGGCTCACGCCAGCTCAAAGCAGAATGCGACGGCACTACCTTAATATATACTGGTGACTTTAAACTTCAGGATGGTTTGACAACGAAAGGAGCAGAAGTTCAGAGATGCGATGTTCTTGTCATAGAAAGCACGTATGGTTCACCTCAGATGGTTTTTCCGGAAAGGGAGTTTGTTTTCTCTTCTATGGCGAAGTGGGTTGAAAGCAACCTCTCAAGAGGCGCGATTGTTCTTCTTGGAGGCTACCCAATTGGAAAAGCCCAGGAGCTTATAAAATTCTCAAACGAATACCTTGGAGTGGCGCCAGTTGTTGAGTCGGCAGTTGAAAAGGCATGTTGTGTTTACGAGAGATTTGGAGTTAAACTTGACAGAATTCCTGTTAGAAGTGAGGAAGCAGAGGGGATTATGAAGGGAAGCTTCATCGCTGTTACCATCCCTCAGCTTGCGAACAGAAGTTTCTGCAGGAAGCTTGAAAGTTTGTATGGAAGGAAAGTTGTGTGTGCAGTTGCAAGTGGCTGGGCTTTGAAATATGGCTACTTGGCAGACAGAGCATTCCCTTTAAGCGACCATGCGGATTTCAATCAATTGATTGAATACGTTGAAAGAGCATCGCCAAAGAAAGTTTACTGCGCGCATGGCGAAACTGTGAGGTTCGCAAGCGAGCTGAGAAGACGGGGTTATAACGCAAAAGCAATTGAAGCATCACAAATGACGTTAAATGAATTTGTGGAGGGAGACTGATGCTTTTTGTTTATATAACGTTTCCAAATGTTAAGGAAGCGAGAAAAGTTGGGGAGATAATTATAAAAGAAAAGCTTGCAAGATGCGTGAACATAATACCTGCTATGGAATCAATTTTCTTTTGGAAGGGAAAGCTTGAGAGAGAGAAGGAATCTATTCTTATCGCGAAAACAAGCGAAAGAAATTACAAGAAGCTTGAGAGCAGAGTAAGAGAGCTTCACCCCTATGAACTGCCGTGCATTGTTGCATTCAAAGTTGAGAGAGGTTCAAAGGAGTTTATTGAATGGGTTGGAGAGTGATTTGCAATCTCCCTCTATACCACAACACCATTAACAGGCAATAATTTAATATACCACTCTACTCAATAAATTTGAGGCGGTAGAAATGAAGGAGTTAACAATATTTGCTGAGGATAGGGTTGGTTTGCTGGCTAAAATAGCTAACAAGCTAAGTGAAAATAAAATAAATATAGATTACATATCCGCTGAAAGCATTGGCGGAACAGCGGTGATACACATTGTTGTAAGGGATACTGAGAAAGTGAAAAGAATACTGGAGGAGGCAGGCTTTCTCACAGCAGAATCAGAAGTGCTCGTTCTTAAACTTGTGGACAGACCTGGTGAAATAGGAACAGTTGCTGCGATACTCGCGTTTAAGGGAGTGAATATCCGAAGTGTCTACAGTTTAGAGAAGAAAGGGAAGGAGGGGCTGTTTGCCTTCAAAGTAGATGATATAAGAAAGGCAAAGGAAGCAGTGAGAAGCTACGTCTACACAAAGCTGGACTAAACTTTTGTTTTCAAACTCCTTGCAAACTCCCTCGCCCTTTCCAAATCATTTTCATCAGGTTTCCCCTTATTAATCCCACCGAAAAACTTCAAAGGACCTACAGTGTCCCATCCTTTGCAGTGAAACTCCCCAACCACCTCAAACCCTTTCTCCTCCAACCTTCTTCTCAAATCTCCCTGAGGTTTACCGCTTCCGCTTGTTGAAAAAACAAATGCTCTTTTTTTCACTTTTGGGAGTTTCTCAACTAAACTCAGAATGCTTCTGTGGTAATTGAATATATAAATTCCAGAGCCAAACCCAACCAAATCATATTTCAAAACGCTATTTGGTTCAACTTCATCTGCTTTGACAAGCTTTGCGCCAAGCTCACTTGCTATTGCTTCGGCTACTCTTTTTGTGTTTCCATGGTGAACAGATATGTATACTACTAGTGATTTCACAGTAGCCCCGGTCGGATTCGAACCGACGTCAACGGGTCCAGAGCCCGTTATCCTTAGCCAGCTAGATGACGGGGCTGCAGATAAATTTTAACTCATCTTTCTTTTAAACTCTTTCCTCATCTATAGAATACTTCTTTGGGAAGTAGATGAAGTTTGAAGCGAACAGGCCACTCATAACATCGCCTCCCCCCTGCGGTATTCCATAAGTGAGCTCCTCAGTAACAGAAACTGGCTCCTTCAAGCAGGGAAACTTGGAGCGGAAGTGCATCTCCAGCAAATCAGAATTCTCTCCATAACCTATGAAGGAAACTCTAAAAACTGCATCGTTGGTGAACTTTGCAAGGTTGCACATTCCAACTATTGTGCGCGCGATGTGTCTTCTCTCCAAATCCCTCCTCCCCTCCACCCTCTCAACTTTTTCACTTGAGTAAATTGCTCCTTTGCTCAAATCAGTTACAGGAGTTGTTGTGAACATGCTTGCAAGCACATTGCTTAACAAAACCAACCTTGAAACTTTCCTCTCCTTTCTGTGGAACTCCATCGGTTCTTTCAGCTCTGCTTCCTCCTCATAAAGCTCCCTCTCCCTCTCCAGCTCCTCCTCAGAAGCAGGCACGAATGAAACAAGCATCCTCGCTTTTCTTCCCTTCATTGCATTGTATATATCCGCAAGGCTTTCTGGGTTATAATAAATTTTTGATTGAAGGAATAAAGCGCGTTCGCTGCTCATATCCGAATAATCATAAAACTCATTCGGAAGGGGAAACGCCACATACCTCCACAACGTCCTTGCTTCTATCTCCTCATCCAGGCATTCAGATAAATGCTCAAACTCCAACCCCTCCACACCAGCAAAAATGCTTTCAACAACCTCCCTTCTCACTCCAATGCTAACCAGATATATCCTCTCCTCCTCAAAGTCATAGAGAATTGAGAAAGGTATTCCTCTGAATTTTCTTGTGAACAAACTCGGAACATTGAACTCCTTCCCAACTTTCTTCAGAGTGAATAAATGATAATTCCTCACAGTATAGCTTCCATACCTTTTTATGAATGTTATTTCAAACCCATCCTCTCCCACTCTAATTCTGCTTTTCTGCTCACTCTCCCTCCCAAACAAACCCAGCTGCATGCTATTATTTTACACAATCTGCTTTAAATTCTTGCATAATCTTTTATAATCCATCAGATAAAAATAAACTATGAGAAAACTTGCCATTGTTGCTTTGCTTTTGCTTCTTGGTTGCGTAACCCTTCCATGGGAGACGCAGAAGGATGAGCTTGAGATGGTGCCTAACTCAGCTAACGCTCTGATAATCTTCCGCCCATCCTCCTTGCTCAACGATTCTGATTTTATTGCTTTATACAACAGCAGCGAGGAGATGCAGCTTGAGATAAAAAGAATTGAGGCGACAACCGGTATAAACCCAACCAACGTTGAGAGAATTGTTCTTTTCTTCAAATTTGACTCGCTTGAGCAGGAGAGCGAAACATATGGTGGTTTCATTGCAAGAGGAAAAATAGAGAAGGAGAAAATTCTTGACAGCATGAAATTGAACAATTTGATAAACGAGCTTAAATACAACAATCAGATTATATACGAGGTTACTTCAAAAGAAGCGCCAGAAAACAAAACGTACTTCTCCTTCCTGCAGAACTTTCTTGTTGGTGGCTCAAAGGAGGCGGTTGAGGATTCGGTTGATTTGGTAAATGGAAAGGGCGAAAGCATCAAGGCGCGAAGCTCGCTGAAAAGAGTTTATGAGAAACTGGATGAGAAGGCAGTTTTCATGCTGCTTTTTGAAAACACAGAAGCAATCAGAAGGGAGCTGAACTCCAGCGATGGAAGCTTTGGCGTTGCTGCTTTCTCAAAAACAAAGTCAACTGGCTTCTCAATCAGCAAGGAGGGAAGGAAAATTAACTTCAAGGCAATCATCCTTGCAGATGATGCTCCAAGCGCAAACGACATATCAAAATTAATTGAAAGCTCTCTCTCACTGGCAAGAGGAATCTCACCAGCAGAAAGCACCTTGGCAGACGTGCTTGGAAAAATAAAAGTTGAAACGCACACAGAAGAAATTTGGGTTAAACTTGAAACTAACTTGGATGAAATTGAAAAGTTAAACAAAGAGCTTGACGAGCTTTACCAAGAAACTTAAATATCAAGCAACATCCTTATTCTGAATTTTTTATCTCTCTCAACTTTCACCATGTGATGGGTGACTGCTTTAACATCTTTTTTAACTTTGCTGCTCTCCCACTCACCTCCATAAACAACTCCCTGCAATCTATATTCTGCATTTTTTTTGGAGAAGCTTTTCACCTCGAATCTTTTTGGAAGAACTCCTCTCACCTCGCATTCAGAGAGAATTGTTGAAAGGGTGAAAACAGCAAGATTCTCTAATGTATTCGCTTTCTCCTCAACTTCAAACTTTATTCTTTCATCAACTCTCTCAGGATAACACATCACGTCAAACATCGCAGCTGCAGCATTCTCCACTGCCTCCCCAAAACTATCCCCATAAGCTTCAAAAAGCACATCAGCAGTATGCTCAAGAAAGCGGTATTTCATCAACTAACCCTACGAGCCAAAAATACCTGTCTTACCTATCAAACTGAGTATAATTGGCATAATATCCATCCCCCTTATATGCCCCAACCCTCCCTTCATGCATGAAACTTCGTCAAACTTTTTAACTTCATCTGGTATCACTCCTCTCCCGTGAATAACTATTGGCAGGGGATCTGCTGAGTGATTCCTCAAAGAGCAAGGGGTGCTGTGGTCACCAGTAAATACTATATATACATCATTTTTCATAAGCTCCCCAACCATCTTGTCAACTTTCTCAATCATCTTCACCTTTCCCTTCACATCCCCATCATGGCTGAAGTTATCGGTTGCTTTCACATGAAGAAAAACAACATCATACTCCTCAAGTGCCTTTTTCACTGCTTTTGCCTTTGCCATCAAATCAGTATCCGCCGTTCCAGTCGCGCCTTCAACTTCAATCACATCCATGCCAACCGCTCTTGCCACTCCTTTGTAAAGGGCACCTCCTGCTATGCACGCGCTCTTTATTCCGTACTTTTCACCCAGCGAATCCAAACTTTTATACGCTCCAGCTCCTCTTGAGAGAACTATATTCGCTGGTGGTTTCCCCTTCTTCCTCCTCTCCTCATTTATCGGATGCTCGTTGAGTATCTCATGAGATAAATCGGTGAATCGGTTCAGTATGAAAGCAGTCCTCTTAGCTTCCATTGTTCCATCCAACGGCTTTGATTTCAGAACTGGCACGTTGAGCTCATGTGGGTCAGTATCAGTTATATTTCTTGAAAGCCCCTGCCCCCTTAAAACAAGCACCCCCCTGTGCTCAGTGGTTGCTTTGAAAACAATTCTCACGCTATCCACTTTCTGCCCATCAAGCTCCTTCGCAAGCACCGGCCCAATATCTCTTATCCTCCCTGCCCTTCTGTCCCTAACTATCCCTCTTTCATCAACAGTTGCGAAGTTGCACCTGAACGCAATATCCCCTTCCTCAAGCTCCAAACCAGCACCAAGCGCCTCGTAAACTCCCCTTCCCTGATACGATGTATACGGGTCATAACCAAACAAAGCAAGATGCGCGGTATCGCTTCCCGGAATTACGCCTGGTGCAATTGTATGCATCAATCCAGTTATTCCTTTTGAAGCAAGCTTGTTCAGGTTGTTTCTCCTCGCCATCTGAAGAGGAGTTCTGTTTTTAATCAATCTATCCCCCAACCCATCGCACACAACCAGAACAGCCTTCCCAGCCATAAAAAACACCCCCGTTATTATTTAGGTTAAATAATATAAAGATTGTTTGTTAAAAAACCTACGATGGAGGTTGGTAGATTTCTTGAAGTTCTTATTCTTCTGGCAGTAGCACTCGCTTTACTGCTCCTTGCAATCCTGTTCCCTCCCTTTTTTTCCGAGATAGCCAACAACCCACAAACAGTTCACCTCCCTTACTTCATTTTCAGAACTCTGCTGAGAATGACAGCAGCATACGTGCTCACTGTTGCATTCGGACTTTCATACGGAATAATTGCTGGTTTATACGAAAAACCAAGAAGGGTTATGATACCATTGCTTGACATACTTCAATCTATCCCAGTTCTGGGTTTTCTCCCAGCAGCAATACTGTTCTTCATAAATCTCTTCCCAGGGGAGCTTGGAGTTGAAATCGCATCCATCCTTCTCATTTTCACAGGGCAGGCTTGGGCAGTTGCTTTTGGGGTTTATGGAGCAGTGAGAAGCATCCCAGAGGATTTGAAGAGCGCTTCCAGAGCGTTTGGGGTAACCGGCTTCAAATACTTAAGAAAAATGCTGCTTCCGTTCATCTTTCCATCCTTCATAACAGGCAGCATACTCGCGTGGGGGGGAGGGTGGTATTTCCTTGTTGCGTGTGAGTTTATGACGTTTGGCGGAGCAGTCTATACGCTCCCTGGAGTTGGCTACTATCTCGCCAACTCAGTTTATGTTCAGCAGAACATCCCCTCAGCTTTGTTTGGGCTTGGAGTGTTCGTTCTGCTTGTACTGATAATAAATAAATTCATCTGGGCTCCCCTGCTTGACTACTCAGAAAAATTCAAAGTGCAAACCGTTGGCGGTGAGGAAATTTCAAAAAAGAAGCTCTCCACTCTCGCCAAGCTGTTAGAGTTTTCTTTTGAGAAATTAGATGATTTGATTGAATTCCTCTCAGAAAAGCGCATCTTCCAAAAAATCCCCCGTCCCCCACCAATACATATTGAAATACACAAACCAGAAGTGATAATTGACCCAAGAAGAATGGCTTTGCACCAGCTGATAATCTTCTCAATTCTTTTTGGAGTAACCATGTATTTCCTTGCGCTTTTCTTTGCAGCCTCCCTCCAGAAACCACTTGCGGAATTACGGCTCTCATTTAACACCCACCCAGAAGCATACTCAATTCCATACTTTGCATTCCGCTCCCTTCTCAGAATATTCTTTGCATATCTAATTGCGCTTGCTTGGACGCTGGCAGCAGGGATAATTATAACAAGAAACAAATTTCTCTCTCAAATTTTCCTGCCGATTTTTGATATAGGGCAATCAATCCCAGCTCTTGCTCTCTTTCCATTCATTGTAATAATTGTTTTCAAATACTTTGGGACAGGTTCCATCGGGCTTGAGATTGCGTCAGTGCTCCTCCTTCTTACTGGCAGCCAGTGGTATTTACTTTTCAATATAATTGGCGCAATAAAAAGAATACCAAAAGATATAAGCGAGGCGGCGAGCTGCTTTGGAATAAGTGATTGGAGGTTTGTTAGATACGTAATACTGCCAGCAATCTTTCCCGGGATTATTGTTGGAAGTATACAGGCGTGGGGAGGGGCTTGGAACGCAACAATTGTAAGCGAGTACATAAACTACGGCGGTCACATTCAGTTTGAGGCAACTTACTCCGGAGTTGAGCTGAACAGCGTGACTGCGGTTGTCGGAGAGAGAGTTTCAGAAATAAACTGCTTTGACGGCAAATGTTTGGGCATGCTTGAGGTGATGGGTGTTGGGAAGCACAACGCCTCAATAACCTTCCACTCCAATTCCGTTGATTTTCACCTTCCAATAAACTTCACTGTTGGGGAGATTGGTTCAACCCCACAGCGGGGCAACCCAGTCACAATACCTGCTTCTTCAGGATACATCACTCTTCTCACTCCAACAAACGATTCCACCTCACCACTCCACCCCTACTCCGTAACTGGATTGGGAGCGTTCATAAACAAAGCAACTGCGGAGTGGGGAGACCCATGGCTCATCACAATCGCAATAGGCGCAATGTCTCTAACTGTGATTCTGCTCAATCATTTCGTATGGGGTTATCTTTTCATGAAAGCAGAAAAGTATAAATTTGAAATGACTTAAAAGTGGGAGTATGCCGCTTCTGAGCCTCAGGCATGTTAGCAAATACTTCACAAAGAATGGGGAGAGGATAAGAGTTTTGAACAGCATAACGTTTGACGTTCAACCCCACGAGTTTGTTTGCATACTTGGGCAGAGCGGTTGCGGGAAGAGCACATTGCTAAGAATAATTGCTGGTTTGGAGAAGCCAACTTCTGGAGAGGTGCTTTTCAACGGCGAGTCAATACAAGGACCTGACCCAAGAAGGTCAACCATGATATTTCAGACATTTGCGCTTCTCCCCTGGTTAACTGTGCGTGAAAATATTGAGCTTGGCATGGAAGCAATTGGAATACCAAAAATAAAGAGGCATGCAATCGCAAGCCACTACATAAAATTATGTGAGCTTGAGGGGTTTGAGAATGCATACCCACCTGAGCTTTCAGGAGGGATGAAGCAGAGGGTAGGAATAGCAAGAGCGCTTGCCGTTGAGCCAGAAATCCTTTTGATGGATGAACCTTTTTCATCGCTGGATGCGCTTACAGCTCAAACTCTCAGAGCAGATGTGCTTGATATATGGAGGGATACGAGCATACCAACAAACACAATACTAATGGTAACTCATCTCATACAGGAAGCAGTTTTCATGGCAGACAGGGTGATTGTTCTATCAAAAAGGCCTGCGAAAGTAGTAGGTGATATCCCTATAGATTTGCCTCGCCCAAGGGCTGATTACCAAAGACACCCTGTCTTCTTTGACATATGTGACAGAATAGAAAAATTGATAAGGGAGTGACTACCTGCACAGCCTTGTTTGAAGGTTACATGTTGAGCCAGGGCAATCCCAATCGCCCGTGCATGGGATGTTTCTCCTCACGCACGTATACAGGGTTGGGCTTCCTGGAGTCAAATCGCATCTCTCATCTGCTCCGCACTCCTTATCTGAACCGCACATTCCCCCTCTTGTAACGCAGATGTGTTTTTCGTTGCACCTCTGCCACTCACCGCAGTCACTATCCTTGGAGCAATAACCTGCTTTTGGCTCGCATTTGTGTGTTATTCCATTGCATATCTCCCAACTCCCGCACTCCTTTTCCGTATCGCAGTACTCCCTTTTTGCTTTGCACGTTAATGTTTTTTGGTCGCAGAGCTGCCACCAACCGCACTGGGAGTCGTTTAAGCAGTAACCGCTGCGGAGCACGCATCTGTGATCTGAACCGCATAGATACTGGGAAGCGCAATCCAAGTCATTGTTGCAGAAGCCTGTTTTTGGAGTGCAGAGATGGGTTTTTGCATTGCATGTTTCCCATCTGTCGCAGTCAACATCATCGTTGCAGTAACCGGCACCGGCAACGCAGAGATGGGTTTCCTCGTTGCAGTTCTGCCAGCTTGCGCAGTCATACATATCCGAGCAGAAGCCAGCTTTTGCAACGCACCTGTGCTTCTTCACATCGCAGTTCTCCCATCTGTTGCATTCCGCGTCAACATCGCATCTGCCTTCTTTCACCTGACATCTGTTTGTTGAGTTATCGCAGAACTGCCACTCCTTGCAGTCATAATCATCAAGGCAGAAGCCACCTCTGAACTCGCATCTGTGAGTTATAAGATTGCAACCCATCCTTGAATCCTTGCAGTCAACATCAGCAGCGCAGAACCCCTCTCTCACAACGCACTTCCCGCTTTTCAGGTTGCACACCTGCCACTCCTTGCAATCCTCATCCTGTTTGCATGATTTAGCGCCCATATCCACGCAGCCGAAAAACATGAGAGAAACTAGAAGCAAAAGAACGAGCAGAGTGGTATTTCTCATTCTATCCCCCCAGTACAATTCTCAAATTATTCCTCAATTTCAATTTATAAAGGTTATGCCCCTCGAGCTTCGCATATCTATTTAAGCAGAGAAATGCAAATTAATACTGCCGATGAGGACATGAACAACCCCTGATAAAAAATGATGAGGTCAACAGCGTCCGAGGCGAAACGAATTTTGCTGTATAAGTCTGCAAGAAATGATGCTCCATTCAGTTACTTTTATCTAGCTCTCATAGACAGCCCATTGCAGCGATATCTCAGCTAGAACCAAAAGTATAACGAGAAGCCCGAAATTTGATCTCCTGCCTACAACAGGTTCTACAGGTGGCCTTCCTACAGCTGGAGAAGAAGTGCTTCTTTGAAAAGTTTAGCTCTGCATTCGGGAGAGAGCCTCAGATTTGATTTGAGAAGTTTTTTCCCACATTCACGAGAATATCTCATAAGATTATTACAGTGATCTTATTGAGAATGTTTTTCTGAATCGTCATCCAAGCCACAATTTTACCTTTATTGTTGCTCAGGCTTCTCTAGCTTTGCGCTCCTCTTTTTTACTTTTCTCTTCTTTTTCTCTCTCCTCAGCAGCTTTTTTGCTCCTCTCCCTTCTCTCATCATACTTCTCGCAGAAGAACCAGATTATCCAGAAAACAAAAATCAGTATGGAATCAGATAAATCATTCAGGGTTGCCCCAAGGAACCACTCGCCTGTGAAATAATAAAGTGAAAAAACAGCTGCATCAAGAGTAACCCTTCCTATGAAAACAACACCAAGCGTTTCAAGGAAAGTTGGCTTCCTTTTCAGAATATACCTATCCGCCAAAATAAAAATAAGGCTTGTGAGGAATCCATACCCCTTGTAAACAAACGCCATTCTCTCCCTAACTACTTTAAAACTGATTTGTATTAAAAGCTTTCTTTTTTCAGAAAAGAGAAGGTGACCCCTACGCAAACCTCCTTCTTGAAATCACTTTCTATTTTTTCCTGCTCTCACCTAACTCCCTGAACCTAGCTTTTACTCCCTCAAATGCATTCTCAAAGACAGAGGTGTGAAAGCTGCTTGCATCTCCTGCGTTAAATCTTTCCAGAAGCCCTTTCAACCACTCACCTGCAGCAAGCTTTCTCATCCACCACCCTCCAAGAGAAGTTTTATATACTAGTAATATTTATAACTTTATCAAAAAAATTTGAAAAATTTACATAAATAAACGTTTAAAATGTAAAAAATATGGAAAAAAAACGCGTGGAGGTGAATAAGTTGGAAAAAATTTTGCTCAATGAGAAGGATTTGTTGTTGCTTGAAAAGCTGCAGCTGAACTGCAAGAAAAGCCTCAAGCAGCTTGCAAACGAAGTTGGAATGCCCATGTCAACAGTTCACGAAAAAATAAATAAATTTGAAAGAACGGGAATCATAAAAGCCTACAGAGCAATTCTCGATGAGAAGAAGCTTGATTTCTCTGTAACTGCTTTCATAATGGCATGCACAGAATACATTGGCGGAGAGAAAACATTCCAGCACAACATTGGGGAGAAGGTTGCTTCTCTCCCGCAGGTGCTTGAAACTCACACAATCAGCGGGGACTGGGATTTATTGATAAAGGTGAAGTTCAAGAACGTTCATGAGCTTGGCAAATTTGTGAATGAGAGAATAAGGACGATAAAAGGAATAACAAAAACAGTCACCCTTGTTTCAATTGATGAGATAAAAGAGGATACATTTCTCAAACTTTAATTATTTTGACTGTTGCATTCTCCCAAAGCTCATCACTCCTAGCCACATCATGAGAAGAGAGAAACCAAGCAGAACGGATAAACTCACGTATGTTGGAAAACTTTGAACGTGCGCTCCAAGCACAGCACCCCTCAGCATATCAACTCCGTATGTGAGTGGATCCAAGTACGTAAGAACCGCAAGCCATGCAGGTAAATTGCTTACAGGAAACAGAGCTCCACTGAAGAAGAAAAGTGGCCAAACCACAAAGTTCATAACAAGCCCAAACGCCTCCTGATTTGTTAAATTTGAGCCCGTAACCAAACCTAAGCTCACCATTGCAACAGACATTAAAATTAGGATGAGCAGTGAATAAACAAAACTCAGCGGAGTTAATGGTATTCCTATAAAAACTCCAATAATCAGCAGGAGAAGAGACTGGAGCAGCACATCAGTGCATCCTCCAAGCATCTTCCCAAGGAATATGCTTGTTCTTGAAACTGGAGCAACCAGAACTTCTTTAAGAAAATCCAACTTTCTGTCCCATATAATATACATCCCATAGAAAACAGAAGTTGTAAGCAACGCCATGCTCAGCACTCCAGGGTAGATAAACGCCTGGTAGCTTATCCCCTGGTAACGGCTTCCCTGCAGGGAAACATTCGCCCCAACACCAGAACCGAATGCAATAAGCCAGAGGAGCGGGGAGATGAAAGATGAGAGAAGCCTCTCCCTCTCCCTGATAAAAACTTTAACTTCCCTCACCCAGATCGCATAAACTGCTTCAAGCTCGCTCATCTTCTCTCCTCAAAACGGGCAACCCTCTCCCAGAAACCCCCTTCCTCCTCCCCCTCCCTTATCTGCTTGCCCGTGTAATGAATAAAAACATCATTCAACGTCACGCGCCTCACCTCAACAGATTTTATCTTCCCAACTTTGCTGAGAAGTTTCTGAAGATTTCTGTTCACATCTTTCAGCACTATCTGAACCGAGCCATCTTTCATCTCAGCACCTGCAACGAAACTCAGCTTCTTAATTTTTCTCAAATCAGGCTTATCCATCTCAAGCACAACAATATCCCCCCCAACTCTTCTCTTCAAATTCTCTGATTTGTCCAGCACCACTATCCTCCCAGCATCCATTATTGCAATTCTATCGCATAGCAAATCCGCTTCCTCCATATAGTGCGTTGTTAAAAGTATCGTTATCTCCTCCTCCCTTGCCAACTTCCTTATATACTCCCAAATATGTTCCCTTGTTTGAGGATCCAAGCCAAGTGTTGGTTCATCCAAAAATAAAACTTTGGGATGATGCATCAAACCCCTTGCAAGCTCAAGCCTCCTTCTCATACCACCCGAGTAGTAGCGAGTTAACTCATCTGCTCTATCCTCCAAACCAACAAGCTGCAGAACTTCATCAACCCTTCTCTTCCTTATTTCGCTTGGCAGCTTGTAAAGCAGCGCATGCATCTCCAAATTCTCCCTACCTGTGAGCAAATCATCAACACTGGGCTCCTGAAAAACAATTCCAATTGATGAACGAACCTTACCAGGCTGTTTAACTATATCAAATCCATTCACTTTTGCGCTTCCAGAAGTTGGTTTTAATAAAGTGCAGAGCATTGAAATTGTGGTTGTTTTGCCAGCTCCGTTTGGGCCGAGCAAGCCAAATACTTCACCCTCCTCAATCTCAATATTCAACCTGTCAACTGCAATTAAGCTTCCGAATTTTTTAGTTAAATCTTTAGTTGTGATAATCACGTGATATTAATGAAAGGTAAAAAAATAAACAGCTATCGTTTTACGAAACTCTGGTTAGAGTTATCCTTATCCCTTGTCCTTCCAGCGTGAGTGTGTTTCCACTTAATGTATACTTATACTGATAAGTCTGCCCCACGTATGTTAAACTGAGCACTCCGTTCTGAGCAGTATATGTTCCGTAGTAGTAGAAATAACCATCAAGAAGCGTGTAGTAACCGCTTGCATCAAGCACAAGCAGTGTGTTTGTATATCCATTATACCACTGTCCCACAAGTTCATTTGGGGGAGTTGGTGGTTGGTACGGTGTTTGCTGTGGCTGGGTGGCACCAGGTGCAACTGCGGGTGCAGGAGTGTTTGACGGTTGCGGTAACTTCACTCCTTTTCTGCTGAAAACAAGCGCACTGCCTGTCACATCATATAAAACAAGTTTGCGGTTGCTTCTGAAATACCTGAAAACAGTTGAATACTCCGGTGAGGGCGCAACTGCATTGAGCGAAACATGACTCACATTTACAGTGTAGCTTCCAGTTATCGCATTGCTTCCTATCATCCACCTAAAAGTTCCATCTGAGTTAAACTTCAGCGCCATCTTCCCATCCTCGCTCTCCCACTCTCCCTTCATTCCCTCCGGGTTTACCTCCCTCACCTCCAAATCCTCTGCTTTGTCACCTACGCTTGCATAAAGCGTTCTATAAACATCCAGAGAGGGTGGTTTACTTCCAGCTGTCACGCATATTATTGGGTCTGTTCCAGCAAGCTCAAACAGCCACATCGCTGAATCGTTTATCCTTGATGTGATGAAATGCAGGGTTTCGAATCTATCCTTCATGTAAACATATAGGTGTGGGATTGCGTTGTTTGAGTAGGTGAGCTCGCATTCCGAAACCCCCAACCCATCCTCCATAACACATCCTCCTGAGAAGTTGAAGCTAGCAAGGTAAACAATTGTTATTCCCTGCTCTATCTGCCCGCACTCCCAATTTTTCTTCAAATCCTCTTCTTTGAGAGGAGTGAGTGTTGGTTGTTTCTCAACTTTCACACTTCCAATCACATACGTAGCTTGCTCCGCTAGGTCCGTCAGCATATCCGCAACCATATACGTTCCTGGTTCCAACAAATGCCAAGATACCTCAAATCCTCTCTTCTTTGAATATGTGAGTGGTTGGCTCATCTCAGCAGTTAATGAACCCTGAGAAAGTTTGAAAATGTATGGAGTGAAAACATCCCCCTCTTCCAAGTAAGGCAGATAACCAATCACCGGCTTTCCATCTGGCCCCTGAACGCTTACCTGAACATGCGCTATGCTTCCGTTTGATTCATAAAAGTATACCTGAGCATCTGCTTTATCATTTCCCCTCTGCAACAACCCCATAACAACAACAAAGTCCTCCGCAGGCCATCTTTTATCAACACTCGCCTTAACTGTTTTCACCCCATCGCTCAACCTCATCTCAACCGGAGCGCTTCTCCCAACCCCCTTGCTCAACCCGTCCGATATTCCATAAACAACCTTCCCGTCAGGCAGCTTTGTAACTGCTCTCTGCCCTACCAATCGAGCAAGTTTCCACTCCCCGTTCTCATAGTAAAACTGCAACCACTGATTTTTCATAAGGTTTGAGCCAAAAACAGTATAAGAGAACCGTATGGGTCTCACAAGAGATGCTGCTGGTGAAACCATGAACTCGGAGATGCTTGGCTTGGTTAATGTGATATTCTCCCTTGCGTAGTATTCCCTGAGAAACTCCCTCCATGCCGGTTGGTTATATGCAGTTGTTTTTGGGTAGTCGTTTGCATTGATTTTTTCATATATCCATCTAGCTGGCTGGAAGTAGTATGAAACTCCATAGGAGCGTGAGTGCTTTGGATGGTTATAGTTCAAAATCACAGTGCTGTTAACCGCCTCCTGAAGCGCAAGCGCTTTCTGCACCAGCTCATTATTGTTATACGAGTAAGAAACCGCATTTGAAGCAAAATCATAAAGGTCTCCAAACGAAAATACTCTCTCCTCAGCAGCACCCATCGGGTAGTGCTCTGCATATTGGTGCATCTCCGCCACATCCTTCCACTTTCCGCTCTTCACAACTTTTGTCAGCTCTTTTGCAAACTCATCAAACGCATTCTTCAGCTGCGGGAATTTTGATAAATCATAAGCCGCCATTGTTGTCGCATGCTGTTTTTCCGCGTAGAACTCCCTGAACTTCTCCACCTCAACAACAGCAAGCTGCTTTGGAGTCATAGATGGGTTTGCTCTGAGAGAGCTCACAACTGCGGAGTAGTCAAGGCTGTATCCCGGAACAACTTCCTCAGAAGCAACCATGTAATCCGCATACTCATACGTGTCAAGCATCACGTCATACTGCCCCATAAGGCACATATCAAAAACTATAACGTCAATCTTTCTGCCAAGCTTCTGCTTTATGCGCGATAATGCCTGTCGCATCTCATTCATATCCATGCTGCTGTTCACTCCATCATCCATCAGCATGCCAGTCCACCCACCCCCATGGTTCCAAACAACAAGCGCGTATTTCTTCGCAGGATATTCATCAATTGCCCAGGAAACAAATTCATAAAGAGTGTCTGGGTCACCCATGTCAACCTTTCCTAACTCCTGCACCGGCTGGGAGTGGATTGTCTGTCCATCCCCGCTCCCAACAAGATACCTTCTTGCCCCACTCCAATCTCCTTCACCAGCGAAGTAACCTTCCGAGCGGTCAATCTGCACAACGAAGTTCACCTTGTCGCTTGAACCGCCTCCCTGCTCAATCTCCAAAAAATCCGCAATTGCAGCTAGCTCAAGGTTGTTATCCCCGTCCATATAAACCATATACGTCCACTCCGCTTTGGTTGGGAAAACATCAATTCCAGTCTGTGTTTCGTTTGACGAAATCAAATGATAGAGCTGTTCATACGTAATCCCACAGCAACCTGTAAAAAAGAGCAGAAGGAGAAACAGAGCTGCAATTCTAATGTTCATCCACCCACCTCACAAAAAGCAGGGAGATGCCTGCGAGTATAAGAAACATGCTACCGCAGCAAGGAAGGTTTGAATCTATGAGAGGAGTTCCCCGTGGTTCAGCGACAGGAGTGGTATACCCCGACAGATCAACGTTTATTGATTTAAAATCAATATATGTCTCCTGGTTTGGATAGACTTCTGCATAATGTATCAACAAACCCGTTCTCTCCTCAAACACCATTCTAACCTCAGCTTTATCCTTCACCTCAAGCATCACCGCATTCCATATTCTGCCGGTAAATCTATCCTGGTACGGCCCCTTTGTTACAGTGAAAATTCCTATTCTATCCCCATTTTTTGCATTCTGCAGAGCTCTCTCATCCGCCCAGAATGCACCCAGAATATCCGTGGGGCGGTATGTGGAGGTATTTGTTATTGTGTATCCACTGCTTCTTTCTACATACGTAACAGTAACCACTACATTTCCATTGCTTACGCTGTCAACTCTTTCAGTTATATCCATCTGCACTCCCGAGTGATACTGCCCGTCTTTTTTGAAAGCACCTATCCCCTCATAGTAAGCAGTTACACCGGGTTGCAACCACGCTGGGTGAGCAGAGAGAAGCGGGAGAAACAAAATCAGAAGGAATAACTTCCCATAATTAAAATCAGATATACTCATAATTTACTCTTGCAGACGTGGTATTTAAACATACTGCCTCTTTCCCATGAGATAATTGTTGCATAGAAAAGAGAGATTCCAAAAAGCAAATTTTCAAATGGAATTACTGGAAGATGAATTCCAAGTATCATCTCCTCATTGAAGCTCCAGAAACCTCTCCACGCAGTTATGTTATCAACAACAAGCTGCGTGATGAGTGCAAGCGCAAGCGCGCACAGAAAAAACTTCCTCTCTCTCACTTTCGTTTTCATTATTGAATCAGCTAGAAAAACAAGAACAAGCGAAACAATGCAGAGAATTGTGTATTCTTTCATCTCTTCCCACCACAGAACTTCTTTGCAAGCTCCCAGATTGTTATATAATAAAAAGGAACTGCAAAGAAGAAAACAATCTCCTCAAGAGGCTGGTTTATAACAACAACTCCAAGCATATGCTCCATGTTAAAACTCCAGTGTCCTCTGTAAGCTGCGAAAATATCCCAGAGAATAAATAAAACTGCAACTGGGAGTATGGAAAGAAAAACACCTCTAATTTTTTTAATTGGTTTTAAGTTAAAAATTAGGTTTAAAACAACTGTTCCAAAAATAACAGCCAACATGTAAAATGAATACTCCCAGAATGTCATATCGTAATCACAGTATCGCAGAACTGCGAAATCTGTGCTCGGAATTTCTCATCGCTCTCCTTCTCAAGCAGGAAGATTATTCCGGTTATGCCGAGCAATCTCATCTTCCCAGTTAATGAGTGGATGAATCTCAGCACCGTATCTGGGTCGTTGTAGATAAGCATTGTGCTTATTGAATCTATGAAAACAAATCTCCTTTCTCTCGGGAGGCGCAGCATTGCCTGCTCCATCAGAATTGACAGCTCGGTGAGGTTTTTTGGTGAGCTGACGTAGAAACATCTGTCAGTTGCACTCCTTTCCGCCTTCCCCCCAGCGCTCTCAGTTATCAAATCTATAAAGAACAGCTTTGACAAATCCAAACCCTGCTTCCCAACAGATTCCTTTAAAGTAGAATATGGTCTGTTGAATGTTACATAAACACCGCACATATCCTTCTTCTTTATTAAAACTCTCAGGGCAATTTCCTGAGCGATGCTGTAAACGTCTGCTGAGGAGATGATTAATACTATGAACTCAGTTGGAAGCTTCTCCAGCTTTGCCTCTATTTCCCTTTCATCCTTGCTCATCATCAATATACTTCACCCAACTCAGTTTAAATATTTTATGTTAAGGAGGAAAGAATTCCCTGTACAACTCCTTTTAAAATTATAAAATCAACTACCCCAATCGCCGCGAGAGGAAGGAAATACCTCAAGCCATAAAGGTATTTCCCTTCGTTTATAACACCAAGCAGCACGCTTACAAAAAAGGTTGTTCCAATCAGTATAACATACGTCATGCTCTCAACGAACTGGGGTTCAAGAGGGGTTGCTCCCACAAGAAATGCATAACCAAACTCCCCAAATGAAACTTTTGTTATCTGAGCTCTCAATGCGTTTAGTTTTATTAAAAATTGAATTGAAATTGAAAGCAGCAGAGGAACACCTATGAGAATAACGAAGAGTATGAATATCACATACATCCTTGTGCTTGACTCCAACTCCTGCTTTAACTCCTGTGTTTCCCTTATATCAAGCGCGCTTGTCTCAAGCAAACGCGCGAGATGCCCGCCAGAAACCATACCGCTTGTGAACAAACCAACTACTCTTTTCAGAATTTTTGAATCTATCCTTTCATTCAACCTGCCAAAAACGCTCACAAACGACTCAGTTCCCAATGAACGAGACGCAACTATCCTTATCTCCTCTTCCAGTGGGCCGAACTCTGGTCGGGAGGAGTTTATGAATGCAGCAATTGGCGTCATGCCCGCCCTTAGGTTTGCTGCGATGAGCAGAAGAAAGTCCGGGAGAACTGCCTCAACTCTTTTTCTTCTCTCCTCAATTACGTAGTAAAGGTGGAAGTAGAAAGTAATGCATGTGACAAGAAAAACACTCGCTCCTGCGAGAAAGGAAAGCTCTTTTGAAGCTTCTCCTGCATAGAAAAAAACAATTAACCCCCCAATCACGCCAAGCAGCAAAGCGAAAACAATTCTCTTGCCAAGCCAGATATCCACATCTTCATCCGTCCCAGCGTAGTTCAGCAGAACTTCAACTTTTTTTCTGTAGCCACGTGGTATGAAGCTGGCGACTGCTTTGAACGCATTGCTCATCACGCATACACCTCTGGCCTTCTGTTTTTAAGGAACCCTATCATCACTGCTTGTATGATGAATGAAATTGCTATGAAATTAATGAAAAGAACGGGCGTTATTCCTGCGCCTCCAAACGTTGAGAGAACAACTGATAAAGTTATACCGAGCGTTGGTATTGTTGCAGCAACAAGCATAAACATAAGAATCCAGAAGTTCAACTCGGATGAGTAGTTCTTTATCATCCTGTGCTGGTAACCTATAAGCACATCTATAACGCTTCTTAAAGCTCCCGTGGTGCTCGCACCCGAGCGCATCGCTGTTATGAGCTGCCAAAGAGCCTTTTTGAAATACTCCGACTTTGTTTTCAGCGCAAGCTTCTCCAGCGCCTCCTCCTCTGAGTCACCTGCAGTTATACCCCTCACCGCCTCCTCAAACTCCTTTGAAACATAACCGTAATCTGCTTTTGAGACGTTGCACATTGCATCAAAGAGAGAGACACCTGAGTTTATCTGTATATACATATCCTTCAAAGCAAAGATAAGCTCTCTGTCAACTCTCTCAGCAACCTTTCTCGCAGCAACCTTTGGGTAGATAAGCTGGAAGAGGAATATTATTAAAAAAATTGCAATTCCTGGTGCAAGTGAAACAACCGCGGTATTCTCAATTTCCCTCATGGAAAGCATAAAATAAGAAAAAAGATACATTCCCCCTCCCCAAAGAACCGCGGAGAGAAGCGCAGCAGCAACATACGCACCTGCCTCTATATCGAAAGCACTGCTTCTCAAATCATACTTTATACTTGGGTAAACCCTTACAATTAAGTTTCCAATTCCAATTAACCTTCTGTTCACTCGCGATGCCTGCTCAATTGAAAATACCATGAAGGGAACTCTCGTTTTCTTCACCTCCTTATTCTGTTCTCCCTTATGAACTCATCTGGGTTGTTGTAATACTTCTGCATAACCTCCCCAACTTTGTCAATCGTGTTTATTCCGTTCTTCACCATCCATTCCAAAACTGCTTTTCTTTCATTTAAATCATCAGCAATCTCCTTCTGCGTCATCCCCGTGTGTAGGTTAAGTGCCTCATTTATTCGGATTGGCTCGTTTGCTTTTTCAAAAACATCTCCTCTCGGCCTCCAGTGATAGATGTGATTCATTGATAGTTTCTCCCCTCCAATTCCAGGGACTATCTCGGTTATTTCAAGAGTCCTCCTTATGTTGCTTCTTCTGTCCCTGTATTGAACAACAATAAGGTGAAGTGATTCAAGCTCCACCATAGGTATCTCTATGGGTGGCTCCATAAGCCTTCGCAGCACCTGTGCAGCAGTGTCAGCGTGCATTGTTGAGCAAACCGCATGTCCTGTGTGCATCGCCTCAAAAAGCACTTCTGCCTCCCTCCTTCTTCTTATCTCACCAACAATAATCCTATCAGGCCTCATTCTCAACGAAGCAAGCATCAAGTCAAGCATGCTCACCTCACCCAACCCCTCCGGATTTGGCAACCTTGTTAGCATCGGAACCCAATTCCAAATAAATGAGGGAAGGGAAAGCTCGCGTGTGTCCTCTATTGTTACCACTCTCTGAAAAGGTGGAATGAAGGAGCAGAGAGTGTTCAGCATGCTTGTTTTACCAGATGCTGTTCCTCCAGCTACAATTATATTCAACTCATAGTGAATTGCCTGCCAGAGAAGCGCAGCCATCTCGCTTGAAATTGTTGACAGTTTCTTATCAATAAAATCAGTTATCGTCCACGGGTTGCGCGCAAACCTCCTTATTGTTATTGTGTTTCCTTTTGCTGAAATTGGGGAGAGACTTGCATAAACTCTATCCCCTGTAACAAGGTGTGCATCCAGTATTGGGTTGAGCAGGCTTATCTGCCTCCCCGCTTTTCTGCCAATCTGCATCGCATAGTTTGCTATCTCCTCCTCGCTTTTCATCCTTAAGTTGCTCTCCATCCACCCATATTTTTTATGGTAAACTGCAATGGGAACCTTGGAGTTGTTCACAGCAATCTCCTCAAGGTTGTCATCTCCCATAAGAAGCTCAAGCTCTCCTAAACCATACGTTTCATGCAATAGAATCCCTGCAAGCACCTCCAGCTCGCTTTCACTCATCTCAGGAATAGTCTCCTGTAATCTTTTCTTCCCAACCTCATAGAATTTGTTTCTGACCTCAGCGCTCTTACTCGTATCCATTAGCTCGTCTATATTAACCGTCACAAGCTTGCCCATCTCCTCCCTGATGCTGTCAAGCAGCAACCGCGTGTACAGCCCGACTTGCGGAGGTGCGATGTAGTAGCTTGGTTTTTGCTCATCCCTCCTCCTGTATATTCTAACCTCACTGGGCACCTTGTCAGAAACCACTCTATATGCTTCTATTATCTCACCAGGAGGCCTTGCAGGTTTGCTCACGTGCTCGAGAGGTTTTTTCAGAATAACTGATGGTTTCTCAAGAACGCTGATAGGATACCTCAGCTCAACAACTCCTTTCCTCTCCAGCACTTTGCAAACTTTTTCTACACCAACAGCATCCCATTTCAGTTTCTTTGAAAGCTCATCAAGGGAAACAACTTTCCTGTGTTCTACAAGCTCCATCAGTTCGTCCATTTTCGTTTCAAGCATAAACCCACCTACATATATTCTCCTTCTTTAATAATTAACTCTTCTCCACCCAAACCAATCCTTTCTTCTTAACATTCAGCTGCTCATACCCCATCTCCACATCATACGCATAACCGCGAGTTGACCACTCACCCTTTACAGTCAGATTAACCTCCATATCAACAGAGCTTGTCAGCTCAATGCTGTTATGCTTCCCACTCACATTCCCAACAGCAACTTTCATCTCACCTCCATCATAAATCACAGAGTAAACCGCATTCCTGTCCGAATAAAATGCACCCTCCAAATCCATGCTCCCGTTTAAATCAGAGTAGTGAACAACCAGCTTCACATCCCCATTATTTGTCAGCAAACTTATATTCTCGCTCAACCTGTAACTCTTCGAGAATACGCTAAGCTCGTACTCGCTTGCGTTCGTGCTTGTTTCTGTATGATAAAACTTAAATGAGCTTGAATTCCTGTCATACCTCAACCCATTCCCAAAAACAATTAACTTCCCATCGTCAACATTCGATGTATTGATTTTGATTTCCGCATTACTTTTTTCAGAGTAGTTTGCAAGAAATTTCTTGTATTCACTTAGGTTAGCAGTTTTTGGGAGTTTTTCAGAGAATTTCACAACAGTCATCCCTCCCTCTCTTGCGATTTCAACATCCGGGCCGAGAAGCTGTTTCAAATCAACTGCTACATCGTCAAAAATATACATTGCATAATCTATTTGCTGAGCATTTATTAGCTCGCTTTCCGCTTCCCTCATCCCCCCATAACTTGCCTGAATGAATAAGAGAATCACTACAAAAAGCAGAAGAGTGCTTACAGTTATCACAAAACCTCTTTTCACCTGCTCACCTGTTCCACACCTTCATCTCCGCGATATAATACCTACCGTTTTCAACAAAGCTTCTTCTTGCCACCACAAACCCACCCTGGATCTTCTCGCACCCAGGTTTAACCACTGAGAGCATATACTCCTCCCCTTCAACTGTAATTTGCGTGCATACAGAGCTGAATTCAGTGCTCATAAAGTAAATCAATTCCGAAGAGGAATTTGCTTCCACAGCTCTAGAGAGCACCCCGCTTTTCTCAAGCACTGCCAGAGAATCCATTGAAATCTTTCTCATATGGGCGCTTTCCCATGCGCTTTGCGTCACCTTCATCGCGGGTGAACTCACCACAATAAAAAGAGAGAGAAAAACAATCAAGCCAATTATACCATCAATCGTTATAACAAACCCCCTCATCTCCACACCTCAATCCTAACAGTCACAACAGATGAGTTCAGCAGAGCTTTTCTGTCGATGCTTATCACCGATTTATTCTTTGGTGGAATCTCACCAAAGCTTTTGATAACTGTTCCATTTGAATACGTAACACCAAACCAAACTTCACAACACTCCAACCCCAAAGCTCTTTTCACAGAATAATAGCTTTCAGGCTCCTGCGCAAGCTCCTCCATCCTCTCAAATTTTTCCCACTTGATAACATTATCTGAGCTGGTAAGCCCAAATGAATTCAGAGAGCTTCCACTCACCTCCCAATCCGCAGGATCGCCCGGAGTGAGAAGTTGG
This sequence comes from Candidatus Micrarchaeia archaeon, assembly GCA_038871515.1. GTDB lineage: Archaea > Micrarchaeota > Micrarchaeia > Burarchaeales > Fermentimicrarchaeaceae > JAVZHX01. The sequence goes on along the minus strand of JAVZHX010000001.1, from coordinate 32,637 downwards.
TTGCTTGCAGCTCTCGCAACATCCTCCAGCCATCTCTCATCCTCTATCTGCTTTGCTTTTGCAAGCTTCTCCCCCCAAAGCAAAACAGATGCATCCAGTATGAACAGAAATATCACAAACGCGACAAGCATATCCGTTGATATAACCTGTCCTTTAAACATCATGCAACTCCACCATCCCGTTATTATTTCTGACTTCAACAAACTTTCCCGGAGTTGCAGAATAAATTCTAACTCTCTCCGTAACAAGTGCTGCTTCACCAATTTGGGAGTTTCCAACTGCTTCAAGCACTCTTCCAGAAATGCTCAGCACATAACCCTCCTTGAAGTATAATCTATAAGAGCACCCATCCCCGCACTGGTGTACCCCGTTAATAGCCCTCGCAAAATTCAATGCAACTATCTCAGCATCCTCTTTTGACAGAAATACATCAGCGCTCTTTCTTTCCTGCTCGTAAACTGCGAGGGAGATGAGAAAGAGGAGTATGAGGAAGGAGAATGCGATGAAGAATTCCAACCCAATCTGCCCTCTCAATCAACCACCAACGTAGAAATACCGTGTTTCATTTATAATTCTACCAGTTTGAAGGTACACAGCAAAGATGTTAAGTGAGTGAACTCCTGGAGAAGAAGGAGCGCTTGCCAGACAAGTGTACGCCCCGTTTGAATAAGAACACCCATACCCCTTCTCGTCAACTCTCACCAACAGCCCAAACACTCTCACAGCATCACCTGCCTGGTTGTAGAACCTCAATGTGATTGGAATCTGCTCTCCAGGGGCGAACTTCACCTTCTCCGGCTGGATTACTTCCATCTTCCAAAACTCGCTTGCATTTCCTATCCCAACGTAAAATGGTTTATCCGTAACAGCACAAGAGATAGCTTTTATCAACCATCTTCCAACAGCCGAACCTGGAGGAAGATTGTAGAAACTTTGGAACACTCCGTTTCTTGTTTGAACTTTGCTTTCATTAACAACAGCTCCTGAAGGATTGTACACTCTCACGCTGATATTCTCATCCCTCAACTTCCCATTTTCATCATAAATGCTCACCTTGTAATAAACTGCTCCGCAGCTTCTGTAGTTTCCCTTGTCAGTATGCACCTCAACCCCAGTTATTTTAATGTACGCATCAGCTGAGTTTGACTCCACAACAGTTGCTTTCGTTGAACTGCAGTTCACATCAATTGTTCTCACCTCATTAACCCCAGTGGCGTTCACCAGCCAAGAAAAGCTGCATACCTGACCTAAACTCAAATTACCGCACGCAATACTGCTTTTGTTCACCAGCTCAACATCAACTTTTATGTAATCAGTGCTGACATTCCTGAGGCATGGCATCTGTCCAACATCAGATGAAACAAGCAGGTAAAGGGAGCCATTAGTGACAATGCTCCCAACTCCGGAGCCAAACTCCCCTTGTATAACATCATTGAAAGGGGAGCTGTGCGCCCCCACATAACTCCAGCTGTTCGAGCTGAAGTTCCATACATAAAGTTTTGTGAGATATGAAACCACATCACATGTTGCGCTTCTATTTGCAAAACTCCATCCTTTATAGTAAATTTTTATTTTTTTTATCGAATCAATGCTTTCATTCACCTCAAATCTAAACTGCTGGTAAATTGCTGTATCAAAAAACCTAATTCCAAACTCCCATCCAGCTTCATCCTCATAAGCAACTCTTGAATACTCCTCATTTGATGGTTCATACGATGGAGTTGTTTGTAGATACGTAGTTGGCACAGTGTAACTAACTCCAACGGTTGCCCAGTGCGTTGAGCTTGGTTTTTTTATCCCTCTAAAATCATAGCTCATATTCGCGGATATCACGTAGAACGGAACTGCTCCCTGAATCTCGCTTATCAATCTATCAGAAGATGGTGTGGTTGAGTTATACCTGATAGAACACCTGACGTTACCGCACCCTCCTCCAGAACCAAGCGAATCGCACCTCGCGGAAGCGTTCACCTCAAAAGTGCTGTACTGCCCAATAATAAAGTAGTTTGTTGAGTTGTAAACTTCCGGTGCTGGGTAACTCAGGTTAATGCTTAGATAACCTGGATACACCTCAACTTTCCTCGCAACACTGTAGAGAGAGTGAGTGGCATTGCTCATCCTGCATCTCACCCAGTAGGTGCCAAGCAAGTTCGCTCTTACAGAATGGCTGTATACAACACCACTCACAACATCAACATCGGTGCTTCCGTTTATTGTAAAAGCACCCCCCGAAGTTGGGATTGCGCTCCACCCCTGTGTTGTGCTGTTATACTCAAATGTCAAATTTATCCCATAACCCCCGTTCGTGTAGGGAGTGCAGTTCATTGTAAAGTTACTTTCATCCATCAGCTTCAAATCAACTGAAGGGGAGTTCAGAATAACATAATTCATCTCTGACTGTGGTTTTATGAGAATGCTCACTCTTCTTACTTGTGTGTCGTTTCCAGAGCTTGCCCCGTAAGTGGTGAGGTTTGAATGAACCCACGTATCACTTCTCAGGGAGCCAGTTGTGAAGTTATATGCGTACCACTGACAGGTAGAGGCGCTTCGCGAGGAGCCGCCAACAAGCGCAGAAACGTTTGATGCATTAATATACACCCCATTCCTCTCACTTGAATTCCAGTTGCAGTCAAGAGGGGCGAGAGTTGTATCTCCTGTGCCGCATACCCCCATAACCCCCATATACTCCTTTGTTAAATTGCTGTGCACAACAGCGCTGATGTTCACTTCTTTGCTGAACTGTCTGTCGTTGCATAGTCTCACAAGAACCTTATATTGTTTATTTGAGAGAAGGTTGCTCGCGCATGTTGATGGATCGGGTATGTTACTCCCATAAGTGGATGTAATGATACAAACTGCGCTTCCTGTGAACAAACTGCTCATATCATACCCAGTGTATATTCTGAAATCCGCGATTTTCAGGTTCGCGGGCTCTCTTGCAACAACCTTCACTGCTTGCGAGTATATGCTGTGGGTTGAGTTATACAACCTGCACCTCACATAGTAATCATTCCCACCAACCACTGTTATCAACCTTGAATACGAAGTATCATTCCTCACATTCTCCTGTCTTGTCGCATTTGCAATCAGCAGGCTTCCAGTAGTTGGTATCTCAATAAAACTTGGGTTGGTTGAGTAGTTATACTCAAAGCTCATATTTATTCCATAAAGTGAGTCATCCGTGCTTGGCGTGCAGTTCATCACAAAAGTATCACCGCTATTTAACTCAAGCTCACTCTCCGGGGAATTCAAATTAACGTTATACATCAGGTTGATGGGGGTTGGGTATGTTATGTTGCTCCCCCAAATATTCCCAACTAACGTACTTCTGTTGTTAACTCCACCTGTCCCAGATGATACATTCAAATGATACTCCACAACCAAGTAGCAGAATTCCCCACTTTTCCCACTTCCAAAGTTAAAGCTCGGTTGGTTTACCGTTATAGTCTCCAGATTCGTCCCTGTGGTTATGTGATCCCGTGTTCCCTGTGCTCTGAAAAGCAGAGTGCTTGTGTAGTAACCATACGGCCCAACATTAACTGCGCACATCTTCCAAACATAAACGAGGATTCTCCCAACGCCCGTGCTTGTTGTTGAGCTTGTGTTCACACCTATACTCCAAACTCCTGCCGGTATTGTGCCTGTTTCATTTATCACAAACCCTCTCCCATAAACCTGGGTGGTTGATGGTGGAGTGCTTACACAATACCCGCTTCCCCAACCGCCAGTATCAAAAGTTGGGTGGTAAGTGCAGTAGGTATTACTCACGTTTGGGCTTATCTTTGTTGAAGTGGAAATTGGTGAGGGGATTGTTGTTGACAGAGTGTGATAAAAATCTATTGGGTATGGCTCACATGGTTCAGTGCCCGGGCACATAGGAACATCATAACCGCAGCACCGCATAGTTATTGGGTGAATGCTCATGTTGAGGTAAACAGTTTTAGCAAAAACACTTTCAGATAACATCACCAACACTGAAAACAGGAAAATGATAAACGACTTGAATCTCATAAAATCACGTGCACGCCGTTATATTAAATGTTGTGACTCTTTCCTTTGCTGAATCATTAACCCTCACGGTATAAGTCCCAGTAATACCACCCGCAGTATTCCATGTGTCACTGAAAATTCCCTCAGAATTAACTCCAACAATCTTCGGGTAGCCCGCAACTGATACTCCAACAGGATTTTTTATGTCAACGCTCACCTGAGAGAGAGGCTCCCACCCGCTTCCACTTATCACAACATCCTCAGAAGGATCAAACACGTCCTTCAGCGCAGTGTAACTAGTATCGTTGAATGTTTCAATCACCATGTAATGGGGAGTGCAGTTCACCCCAGTAGCCGGACAGGTTGGCGGTATGCACAACTGGCTTGTCACATCCACAGTGATTGGAACCGCAAGCTCATCTCCATTACTTGCATTTGCGTAAAGCACTCCGCTATAGGTACCCACCACGTTCTTTTCAACAAAAACATCCAGCCAAACCTCCTTGAACTCTCCTGGAAGGAGATGAAAGTTTTTGTCAGCTGGATTTGAAAGTGATACATTAACATTTCCTTCTGGAAAGCTCATGTTCAGCTCAACATCCAGTTCCGTTTCACCATCATTTCTAAATATAACCTTTGTATTTGTTGACTGTGTCTCATTTTCGGAGAAAAAATGAAGAAAAACTGCACTTGGTTCTGCGGTGAGGCTGGCTGTCCCTATCAGCACATACCCTTTCTTCGCAGTAACCCAAATTATGTAACCTCCTGGCGTTGTCGGAATTCTCCCTCTAACATCAAAATCAGTTCTTGCAACAACATCCGTCCCCAGAACGTTAATCACTATTGTTCTCTCTGAAATCCCTGTCTTCTGAGGGTTAACCCCCTCAGGGATTTTTATGAAAACCTGTTTCTTTGCTCCCTCCCCCTGATAATAAACCTGCTTTGCGGTACTTGCTAGCTCGTCAACACTGTTCCTCGCTTCAACTATTGCTTTGGATGAGCTAAGCTCTGCAAGATACTGAGAGGAAATAGAAATTATCACAAAAAGGATGAGGAGAGAAACTGCAAGTATCACAACCAGCTCAACTGCAGTTTGCCCCCTCATGCAACCACTACAGCCTTCCAAAAACAGAATCCTTTGGAAACACCACAATTCCATTCTCAGTGAATTTAAATGGACATATTTTATCTGAATGCTTCGTCCCCCTCATCTTCAGTATTTCCAATGCCCTTACCTTCAAATCCTGCTGCCTTGCGTAGTAAAGCAGTATAACTGCATCCGATAAAAACTCAACTCCCGCCTCACCCCTCTTGCTTCCAAACTGAAGTATTATTTCTGAAACCACCATGCTTGTGCACTCCCATTCCCTCAATCTATTGAAAAGAGCAAGCACTGCCTCCCTTCCCTCATACGCGCTCTTGAATAGCATTGAGTAAGAAGTAAGGGAGTCTATCCCTATTCTTTTTGCCCCTATGGAATCAATCGCATCCTTCACTGTGCTACTTCCCCCCCTTATTATCTCAGCAATTTGCTGTGGTTTGTACTCAACAAACGAAAAAAGTCCCCTATCCTCCAACTCCTTAAAATCCCATCCATACTGCAGTGCGTGTTTGTAAACTGACTTCTTCCCCTCCTCAAACGTTATGAATATACCTGGCTCATTATACTTTACTGCTCCATTGTAAAGAAACTGCAGGGTTAAAGTTGTTTTTCCACTTCCAGCATCACCGCAAACAAGTATCACGCTGTTCCTCTCAAAACCGCCACCAATCAGCTCGTCAAGCCCCTCCACCCCGGAAGGCACCCTTTCCTCCCCACCACGTGCCTCCTCCATTATTTTAGGACGTCTCGCCCTAATAGTTTTTTTCTTCTTCATGCAATTACCTTTGTTAAACCTCTTTATTAAACTTACACTCCTCTTATCCTCATTCGGGAAACGTATTTTTTCAAAATTTTCTTTGCATCATCATACCTGTCAACTTTCACGGCAAAGAAACCATGCCTGGCCTTTTCACCCATAAAGTATATATTTTGTATGTTAATCCCTTCGTTTGAAAGCATCCTGCTTATCTTCCCAATCTCACCTGGTTTGTTGGGAATTTTCAGCACAAGAATCTCAGAAGAGATAACTGTGAAGCCGGCTTTCTCAAGAAGGGAAGCTGCAGCAAGCTCATCCGAAAACGTCATGTGAAGCACGGCAATTCCAGCAACTGCTTCTCCTGAAAGAAACTCTATGTTAATTCCATTTCTCCCCATCATCTCAGTTATATCCGCAAGCAAACCCACCCTATCCCTTGCGAATATAGTAAGCTCCCTCATAACTAACCTTTTACGCAGTGAATATTTTTAATATACCACCATATATACACTATGCCCAAAAAATTGGCTAAGAAAACAAAGCTTGATATGCGGCTTATATTGATAGGTTTTATTGCAGGTTTATCCGCAACATTCAGCATGATGTGCATACCGTGCGTTTTCGCAGCATTCCCCCAAATACCACTTTTCTTTTCCGTGCTTGGCGCAGTTGTTTTATTTTTTGGAAGAAACAGCTGGTTATTCGTTGTTGTAGGTTTGCTCCTGATTGCAACCGGTTTTCTGCTTCAATTTCTCTCAAGAAAAAAAATTTGCAAAAGGTGATGTTGTGAAAAAACAAAAAAAATTAGAAAAGAAAACTCGCTTCATCCTACTTTCATTTTTCCTTCTAATTCTTTTTACATTTTTTGTTTATTACAGAACATTCTCCAAGTTAAAGCTTTACATTGATGATGCAGACCCATATTCCTACCAAATTATAATCCCACCGATGTTCCTCATACTTGTAATTTTCTTCTACAGAAAACACCTGGTTGTTGAAAGAGATGTTGGAAAGCTTGCGCTTGGCACCGCCTTTCTTATCTCAGCAGCTCTGCTCCTCTATGCTTCAAGCTTCCTTCCGAACTTTGGGTTTGACATCCTCTCCCTTCCTCTTTTTGTTGCAAGCTGCATTCTGCTCTTCTTCAGCACGCCCACGCTTGAAAAGATGCTCTTCCCGGTTGCATACCTCTTTCTGCTCTGGGCTCCTCTCTTTCAACCGCTTCTCTCAACTCAAACAGCCATAACAAATTTCACAACAGATATTGTTCATTTCCCAATAAAGCTTGCTGGGCTTCCAATAGAAAGAGACGGCAACATATTTCACTCAGGCTCGCGCATCTCTCTTGAAGTTGTTCCCGAATGTGTTCCCCTCAGCACCTTCATAGCGCTCTTATGCTTCCTCCTTCCTTTTGCGCACGTTGCAAGAGGAGAGCTTAAATTCAAACTTCTTTGGCTTTTCGGATGGATTTTTGGAGGCTGGGTTTTGGATGTGCTCAGAATTGCTGTTGTTTTATTCCTCTGGTACTACTCCGGCTTGTCGCTTGCCCTTCAGGTATTCCACGCAGTAGGTGGAAATATCATATTTGACATCTGCATAGTGCTTGCCCTGCTTTCAATGAAATTTTTCAAGCTTGAGCTCCAGGTTTCATAGCTTCGTGAACCTTCCTTCAAGCTTCTTAAGAACATTTGGCAGAGTTGTGTACTCCATATCCTCCAAAGGCAACCTGTGTGGCTCAAATGGACCGTGCCTTCTCATATAATCCGCAATCTCGGCAGCCCTCCATCTGTTGTAATCATACGCTGGATCGTCAAACATATCGTTCGGTCCTATAAGCTCTCCATCAGCAAGCTGGAAGCCAAGCGCAACCAACCTTGGAGGTCCATCAAATCTAGTGCACTTCGCATCCTTCACCCCAACGGGCATCAGCGGCCCATTATGGGAGCCTCTCATCCAGCCAGAAACCAAATGCGGGAAGCTGAACCCCTCCAAAACTTCCCCAACCGCAGGCAAACCAGACTGTGCTCGCACAATACCGCATGGGTCGTCCTTCCCAACGTACTCGCCGGCAATTTGATAAAGCTTATCAGTGCTTATGCATGCAACCGGTTCATCTGGAGGAAGCTTTCCACCTGGTTTTGGGAAAACTCTTTTTATAACATACCTTCCCTTTGCGCCAATCAACGCAAGTATATCATACATCTCCTCAGGAGTTTTCATCATCACTTTCTTGTGCTCCATTATATCCCATATCTCAAAAACAAACCCTCCGTGAACAGACGGGTCTATAACTAAACCAGCTGTGTTGAACGGGTCTGCGAATACTTTGTAAATTGGAAGGTTAAATGCACCTGGCTCTGTTTTATCCATCATGAAAGCAATGATTGGCTCAGCTTTTCTCTCAGTGAACTCCATCTCCGCGCTTCCAGGCCCCATCCCCCTTACATTACCGGAGAAAGCATCCTTCAGCAAATCCTGCCCTGCTCCGTAGAGATGCATCTTCTTCGCAACGTTTGCGCACTCAACAAACGTATCCCAAGCAAGCTTGTGTATTTTGGGGTTGTCAACTCCATGCCTGTGCGTCATTATCAGCTCTGTATCATCCCCGCAGTGGGTTACCCGGAAGTCAATTATCAAGCCAGCTTTTTTTGCTTTCTCAAGCTTCCTCTCAGCAACTTTCATTGTTTCCTCATGCACCGTGGAGTGTCCCGCGTAGCTTCCAATATCCGCTTTAATTAAGCTGAAAGTAGTTTTTCCCGCCATAAATACCACCTGAGTAGTAATTGAGTTAAGGAATTTAAATATATTCGTGTGTAATAATTCTGCGAAGGGCCCGTAGCTTTCTTGTATGTTAAATACAAGGCTGAAAGCCTGGTTGGAGCACTCGGCTGATAACCGGGGGGTCGTGCGTTCAAATCGCACCGGGCCCATTATAATATAGCCTTATTAAGCTAAAAATGACAATTTACCTATGGCGTGGGTAAAGAGCAAGGAACCTCCAAAGGAGGCAGAAACTCCTGCAGGTGTAATACGTTTAAAAGAGTCCAAACGTCCATTTGTTGAACTCATAAAAACACCTACAAGCACAATGATTCAAACTAACTGGGAGAGAAAGGAAGTGAGATATGACGTTTTCCTAGTTCCACCTGGCAATGATAAGGAAAGGGAGATAGGACGCATAACACTAGTTTATAAGAAACTTCATGAAATTGAACTGCCAAAGTTAAGAGATGCGTTTGTTAAACTAGGTTTAAAAGATGGTGATAAAATTGCAATGATTAACACTTTCTACCCAATTCCATTTGAAGAGAAGGATACGCCGGCAGGCAAGAAGCTAGCGCCCTCTGAAGAACTCAGCAAGAAAAGGATAGGCAGCGTCGTCCTTGCAGAGATTTTGGAGAAGTGTGAATCCGAAGGAGCAAAGGCGGTTTACTGCTGCACAAAAAATCTGATAATGCAACATATGCTGGATAAAAATGGATTCCAAAAAACAGAATATTTTCATTTTAAATTGCTCTGAACCTACGAAAGTTCTTTAATCACTTCTCCTTTAAATACTAGTTATGAATGAGTTTGCAGTCAGCATTCATAACTTATCAAAAAAATATGGCGATATTCTTGCCCTTGACAATGTAAGCTTGAATGTTGAGGAAGGCAGGCTCTTTGCTCTGCTCGGTCCTAATGGCGCTGGAAAGACAACCCTGCTCAGGATTCTCACCACCCAGTTCAAGCCAACCGCAGGTGAGGCTTCCGTTTTGGGAAAGGATGTAGTCAGCCAGAGCGAGGAATTGCGCGAACTCATTGGATATGTTCCTCAGGAGATGAGCATCTGGACGGACATCAGCGGATACGAGAACCTGCTTATCTACTCGAAGATATACGGGCTTCCTGCTTCAGCGAGAAAAGGTGCAATAGAGGATTCCCTCCAGCTCATGGACCTTGCAGAGGTGGCAAACCGCCTTGCGAGCACATACTCGGGTGGCATGATAAGGAAGCTGGAGCTGGCATGCGCAATAATGATCAAACCGAAAATACTATTCCTTGACGAGCCAACCATTGGGCTGGACCCCGCTAATAGGAAGACTATCTGGGAAAAGCTGAAACTGCTGAACCGGGAAAGCGGAGTGAACGTGTTCTTCACCACCCACTACATGGATGAGGCCGACAACTATGCTGACGAGATTGGTATAATAAACAGGGGGGAGATTATCAAGGTAGACTCGCCTGAAAAGCTGAAGAGCTCGGTGGGTTATGACCGAATTGAGATAGAGACTGACTCCGAGCCAAGCAGGCATACACGGGCTAGAGTGAAGAAAATAAAGGGCGTGGGCAGCGTTGAATATGAGGGAAATAAACTTTTTATATCAGCAAGGGACAGCACGGCATTGCTGGACCCAATTATAGAATCCCTGCGGGCGGAGAACATACATATCAAAAAGGTTTCAATCCGCCAGCCCAGCATAGACGATGTCTTCCTGAAATACGCTGGAACGAAAGAGTCTATGGATACAACAGAGCGACTTGCCGACTTCAAGGGAGTTAGGGATAGGATAAGGAGGGGAGGAAGGTGAATATCAAAGGATACATGCGCGTCATACTTTCAATGGTGGAGCTTGAGATCAGAAGAATCATGCATGACAGGACTGAGCTCTACGTCAGGGCAGTCCAGCCCATGCTCTGGCTCATCATCTTCGGGCCAGTGATTGGGACTCTCAAAGTCATCCCAAACATCGACATCCCTTACACTGATTACATAATGCCCGGGGTTCTCGTCCAGTCGGCAACTACTGTTGCCATATTCTTTGGCCTCGTGATAATATGGGAACGCGAGTCAGGCATCCTGAAGAAGCTGCTCGCATCCCCCTCGCCTGGCTTTGCCGTTGTTCTAGGGAGGTCAATGGCAGCTGGGACAAGGGCCCTTTTCCAAGCGCTGCTCATAATACCATTTTCAGCTCTCATAGGAGTTTCGATATTTCCGAATCCGCTTTACCTCATTTTTGCTCTTATACTCGTATTCATCGCATCTATAGGGTTCGCGTCCCTTTCAATCCTCATCGCGTCCATACTGAAGACAAGGGAGAGGTTCATGGGACTAGGCCAACTGATAATAATGCCTATGTTCTTCGCGAGCAATGCTCTTTACCCAATATCCGACATGCCTGCGCTGCTTCAGGTATTCGCGAATGTCAATCCGATGACATACATTGTTGATGCTCTGAGAGGCCTGTTGATTACAGGCAATCTATCCCAGCTGGCTCTCGATATTGTCGCCATACTCCTCTTCGATGCAATACTCCTGCTTCTGGCATCCTGGCAGTTCAAGAAGATAATCGAATGAGGTGATAAGAATCAACCAAAATAGACTTATCGACATAATAGGGCTGAATACGGTACCACAAAGCGCTAGGATATCTTTATATTCTAAAAGACTCAATCTAGTTCCATGGACTTGGGGATAGAGATTAAGGAAGAAGGCAAGAGCTACCTAATCAGCTATGAGAATGCAGTTGGCTGGAGGAGGAGTTTGAGCAGATTAATTGAGGATGAGGTTGTTTTCAGTTTGAAAGATGCTCGTGAGTTGCTGAAAAAAGAAGGAGATGTAACAATATACGAAGTTTATAATTTATGGAAGACAATTCCAAAAATAAAGGAACTTTCTGAGAAAACCGGTGTGAACTGCGACGTAACTGTTTTGAATTACGGGGTGATTTCAACTTCAGAGTCAGGTGAATTGTTCTTCACGTATGGGCATAAGCACGAAAAAGGTTTTTCTGAGGTTTACACTCTTCTTGCAGGTGAGGCATTTCTTGTTTCATACGAGGAGCAAAGAGGGAAGATAACTTTCATCCATATGGAAGAAGGAGATGAGGTGCTGATATCGCCTACTTCCATTCATAGATTATACTGCGGAAGAAAAGGAGCGGTGATTGCAGGGCTTGTCCCAAAAGAAGCGGGGCACGATTATGAAGTTGTTAAAGGCAGGGGAATACCCTATTCGCTTTTCCTGAAAGAGGGGAGATATGAATATGTTAAAAACAAAAAATTTCAGGAAGTTGAGCTTGAGCTTTCAGAGGGGAGCAGTGGAAAAACCCTTGAGCTATTCTTTGAAGCACCGGAAGAAGTGAGAAGGTTGCTTGGGATGGGGTAATCAGCTTTCATAAGGACGTTGCCAGTTGCCCACGCAGATTAAAGTTTCATCATGGGTCTGGCACGTCCCTGTTTCATTTCCTTTTGGGGTTTGGAGGAAGCAGGTGTCTCCCTCAGATTTCCCTTCGCATGCAGCGCTTATGTTTGCCATCCAAAAGCCAGAAGTGAAGTTTTGTCGCATACCCCGATCAGCTGTTTGAGAAGCTGCATAGAGGGTTGCACGCTCAGTTGAAGTGTAACCTATATACACGGCAATTACTGCAATCAGAACCGCAAGAACCCCAAGGATAATCAGGGGCAGAGCCGGCCTTGCCATCCTTTCACCTTTGGCTATGAGGTGGTGGTCTCATTAGCAGTGGCGCAACCGTGCCATCCCGCGCCCTGGAATCTCCCTCTCGCAAACTTACCTGCTAAAGGAAGCTTGCCGGGCCGCCCCTTCATGCCAAGCTCCTCCATAAGCTCCATATTTAAAGTGTAAATTTTGGAATACTTCGCAAAGGTTGTTTCATTAAGCTTATCAAATAACCTTCCCCCAAACCCATACTCCCTATGCAGTTCCATAGCAGTTTCATAGTCATTTTCACTGATTGCTTGGATGAACTGCTGAAATGCAGTTTCATTAAACATTCTAACCTCGCCACTCCACTCATACCTGCAATCAGTGCGGTTCCATTGTGTTTCATTTCGCATTCTAAACCCCCCAGAGTTTTCAGGCTGCCATCTAACTGCATATACCACGCCTATCCCGAAGAGAAACAACAAAAGCACAGCCACAATCCACTTCAACTCCATACACTCACCGCTTATGAATTCCACTGAGCTTTATATATGAATTTCCCGAATTCTTACCCAAATTACTCCCAAATCAGCGCTTTCTTCTTTTCAACAACTTCACAATTTCCATCGCAAAGAAAGCTGTGCTTGAGATAACAAGTATTCTACCCCAATCATCTAACGAAAGCGGCACAGTGTTGAAAACTGTCTGGAGTGGAGGGAGATAGATAACTGCAAGCTGCAGAACAACTGATGACGCAACTGCAATAATCAAGGAGCGGTTTGAGAAAACCCCTGCCTCAACAAGCGTTCTTGTGCTGCTCCTGCATGCAAACGCAACGAACAGCTCAAACATGACAATTGTTGTGAAAGCAGCCGTTCTTGCAATATCCAGGTTGTATGGGTTGCCTCCGTAATACTGGCTGAAAATCAACAGAGTGCCAACACAGGTAAGAAAACCAATCATCACAATATTCGGAATCATCGGCTTCAGTATATCCTCCTCAGGGTCTCTTGGAGGTCTTTCCATAATTTTTGGGTTGGTTGGCTCAACTCCCAATGCAAGCGCAGGCAAACCATCTGTTACCAGATTCATCATCAGAATTTGGGGAGGAAGCAGTGGAATTGGAAGGTTCAGGAAGGGAGCGAAGAATATTGTCAATACTTCACCGGCATTGCAGGAGAGCAGATACTTGATGAACTTCTTAATATTATCAAATATCCCCCTGCCCTCCTCAATCGCAGCAACAATAGATGCAAAGTTATCATCAACAAGAATCATGTCGCTTGCTTCCTTTGAAACATCCGTCCCAGTCATTCCCATTGCAATTCCAATATCCGCCATCTTCAGAGCAGGCGCATCGTTCACCCCATCCCCCGTCATTGCAACAATATGTCCCTTTGCCTTCAATGCTTTCACAATCATTATCTTATGCTGAGGTGAAACCCTTGCGTAAACTGCAACTTCATCCACAATTCTCTCCAAACCCTTTTCACCAAGCTTGTCTAATTCTTCTCCTGTCAGCACTCTTGAACTTTTTTTCATTATTCCCAATTCCTTTGCAACAGCAACAGCAGTTATCTTATGGTCTCCAGTGATCATCACAACTCTCATCCCAGCGCTCTCGCATTTTCTAACTGCTTCGTAAACTTCCTCCCTCGGAGGATCCATCATCCCCATCAAACCAACAAAAACCATCTCTCTCTCAACTCTTTCAGGAGAGTAGTTTTTTGTTCCCAGTTTTCTGTAAGCGAACGCAAGAACCCGCAAAGCATCCTCCGCCATCTCGGAGTTTCTTTTCAAAATCTCCTTCCTCACCTCAGGAGTTAGCTTTTTTACCTTTCCATTCTCAATGAAGTGCGAGCATCTCTCCAGCACAATTTCACATGCTCCTTTCATATATGCGTGGATTTCTTTTTCAGGAGTTTTGTGAATTGTTGTCATCCTTTTTCTCTCGGAATCAAAAGGAATTTCCTCAACTCTTGGGTATTTTTTCTTCAGCTCCTCATGGGATAACCCCGCCTTCTCCACTGTGACAACCAGCGCGCCCTCAGTTGGATCCCCAATTACTTTCCATCCCCTCCCATCCTCAAGATGGGAGTTATTGCACAGCGCCCCTATTCTCAGAAGAAGTGACAGATCAGCTTCTTTCATTGGGTTTATTCTGTTGCCCTCCTTTCTGAACTCCCCTTTCGGCTCATAGCCCTGCCCTGTCACCTCAACGAACTCCCCGTCAACATAAATCTTCCTTACAGTCATTTCACTTCTCGTCAGCGTCCCCGTTTTATCAGAGCAGATTATGCCAGTTGAGCCAAGCGTTTCAACAGCATGCAGCTTCCTGACAATTGAGTTTCTCCTCACCATTCTCTGCAAACCCATCGCAAGAGTTATTGTAATCACAGCGGGCAAACCCTCTGGAATTGCTGCAACCGCAAGGCTGACTGAGATGAGAAAGAGCTCTATAAGGTGAGCGCTTCCAAGAAACTCAGCAATTCTCATTGAGTAAATCATCTCCATCAAGTCAGGGCTTTCAATAATCTCGCTGATGAAAACAATTCCGCAGATTATAAGTATCCCAATTCCAACCTGCTCCCCAAACTTCTCAAGCCTTTTCTGGAGAGGAGTTAACTCCTCTTCGGTTACCTGAATTATCTCAGCAATCTTTCCAATCTGCGTGTTCATCCCAGTTTCAACAACAACGGCCTTTCCTCTCCCATACGTGACAGCGGTTCCCATAAAAAGCATGTTTTTTCTTTCAGCAACCTGCGCATCCTTCTTAACAGGTGCCGTATCCTTTTCAACAGGAGTTGATTCACCTGTTAGTGAACTTTCATCAACTCTTATATCAACTGCGTGAATCAATCTTGCATCCGCGCTAGGTTTGTCCCCGCTTTCAATAAGCAGAATATCACCTGGGACAAGCTCTTTCGCAGGAATCCTCACCTCCTTTCCTCCCCTAAGCACTCTTGCCTGCGGTGCTGCAAGTTGTTTCAAAGCTTCAAGAGCTTTCTCCGCCCTGTATTCCTGAACAAACCCCAGTACCGCATTCAAAACAACTATTACAAGAATTGCAAACGCATCAACAGTCTCCCCAAGCAGAGCAGCAATTAAGGCAGCAATTATCAGTATAACTATAAGCATATTCTTGAACTGCTCAAGAAACATCTGAACAGGACTTTTCCTCCTCATCTCCTTAAGTTCATTAAAGCCAAACTTCTCAAGCCTCCTCCTCGCCTCTTCTTCAGATAAACCATCCTCAGAAGTTCCAAGCTTTGAGAGAACCTCTCTAACGTTCATCGAGTGCCATTCCATAAAAGCACCTATGCAAAATGTTTTAAACAAAAGATATTATAAACCAACATATTAAATTCCATCTGTGAGCGCATGAAGAAAGAACTTGAGGGGCACGTTGTTGTTTGCGGTTATGGTAAAATTGGAGAGAAGGTGTGCGAGGTTCTTGAGCAGTCAAAGAAGGAGTATATTGTTATTGAACAGGAGCCGAGCATAGCAAAACTTCTGAGAGAAATGAAGATACTGGTGGTTGAGGGGGATGCAACACACTCCCGCATTCTGAAACTGGCTGGAATAGAAAAAGCGAAAGCATTGGTTACAACGTTCAGCAATGACACAAACAACCTGTTTGTGATTCTGACAGCAAGGGAGCTCAACCCAAACCTTCTTATCGCAACAAGAGCAGTTTCAGAGGAAGTTGTTACAAAAATGCACAGGGCAGGGGCTGAAATTGTCGTGCTTCCTGAAATTGTTGGCGGAGTTGAGCTTGGAAAGGAGATGGTTAGGAGGAAATTGAAAGTAAAAACTCTGAAGGTGTGAGGATGAGTTTCAAATGGAAGCTGGAGCACGTAATTGCATTCATCATAGCTACGGTGTTTCTCCTCTCCTTTTTAACGCTTGTTCTCGTTAATAACGTTGAGCCATCCATTGCGCTTTACTGGACTGCCGCAACAATATTCAGTGTGCCTGGGTTTGTGCTTGACGTTCCTCGCTTCTACACCCTCTGGACAGTTCAACTGTTCACATTCATCAACGGGCTCGCCTACCTTATACTTGTCACATTCATAACAGCAAAGTTTGTGAACATACTTTCAAAGATTGATGTGCAGCAGAGGGAAATAAAGAGGAAGATAGATGCATTAAACGACCATATAATTGTGTGCGGTTACGGAAGAGTTGGTGAGAAAGCATGTGAAATACTTGAAAACCACACCTTGGCTTATGTTGTTGTTGACAGAGATCCAAGAGTTGTGAAGCTTTTGAAGGAGAAAGGGGTTCCTGTTGTGCAGGGAGATGCAACCCACTCAAAAGTTCTGAAGCTTGCTGGAATTGAGAAGGCAGGTGGCTTGATAGCTGCGCTTGGAAATGATACGAAAAACGTATACATTGCGCTCACAGCAAGGGAGCTCAACCCAAACCTTCTTATCGCAACAAGAGCAGTTTCAGAGGAAGTTGTTAGCAAGATGCACAGGGCAGGAGCGCATGTTGTTGTTCTCCCGGAAGTTGTTGCTGGGCTTGAGCTTGGGAAGGAGGTTGTTGAGGAGATGTGAGGTGGGTGAATGAAAGTTCCTATGTCCGCCCCTGTCGAGGAGGGGAAGGAGTATGAGGTGACAATAGACGCGCAGGGAAGCAAAGGAGATGGAATAGCGCATTACGAGGGATTTGTGATTTTTGTGCCAAACGCAAAAGTTGGAGAGAAAGTGAAGGTGAAAATAACTGCTTTGAGAAGAACTTTTGCAATTGGGGAGATTGTTCGCTGATTAAAGAAGTATCCCCACCGAATAGCAGATTAATGCTAAGAGAACAAGTATGGTGAGTATTGTTATTAGCAGAAGGGCAACTCTTAAACTACCAAAAACTCTTTTCACATTCTCTTTTGCTTCTTCAACATCGTTTCTAACCGAACCGAAGGTGTTTGTTGTTGAGTTAAATTCAGAAGCAAGCTTTTTTGCTGAGCTTGAAAGAGAGGAGAATAATAGTTTGGCGTTTCTGAATTTCAAGGAAGCAGCTGAGAACTCATCTGCCGAGCTGTTCAGCTTTCTGAGGCTGCTTTCCGATACTGCACCACTTCTACCAAGCTCTGTTGAAACAGCCCTCAAAGAGGAAGCTAGCTCGTCACACCCTTCCTCCACAATCCCAGCCGCGCTTGAAATATTCTCATACGTTTCTTCCATCGAAGAGAGAGTACCAACTCCAGAAACAAGGGACGAATGCGCGCTACCAACAGTAGATGAAGCATGCTCCATTGTGAGAATGAAATTTGCTTCCACTCTGTCAATCACAGGTGAGACAATCAGATAAGCTGCGATGCATATCACTATGCCAATCACCCCAAAGAACACCCCAGCAATCCCCATTCCTTTCTTCAAATTTTGAAAAATCTCTGGAATCTCCATAACTTCTATCTTATATAATCCAGTTTTTCAATCTTTCTGTGTTTCCTGCCTGCCGGAGTTTTTCTTTCCTCCTTTTCCTTTGGGCGTTCTCCCTCCCCGTAAACAAGCACTGTGCGGTTGTTCAAGAAAGAATCAAGAGTAATGAATATATCTGCATAGCAATTAGGGCACATGCCTGCAACATTCAAATCTTTCACAGTTGCATCGGTTAAAAAATCAAAGTCAAGCGAAATACCGCAGGAGGAGCAGATGAAGGATTTGCCCATTCTGCACGACTCCCTTACCTCCTCCTTCCTCTTTTTCTTTTTAACACTCTTCAAATTCGGAAGGCTGTCAAGAGTTGCGCTGAACTCCTTCCCGCACGAAGGGCAAACTGCGTCTATAATGAAGTAATCCATCACAATATCAGTTGCAAAATCAAAGTTGCTCTCCGCTTTGCATTTTGGGCAGAAGACAGTTTTTCCAAATCTGCACGATTCCTTTCTCTCCACTCATTCACCTTTTAACTAAACTTTGGTAAATTTCTATTGTATCCTTTGCAATCTTATCCCATGTGAAGTGGTTCAGCACCCTCTCCCTTCCATTCTCCCCAAACCTCTTCGCAAGCTCAGGGTCGTTCAGCAGTTTCAATGCCTTTATTGCAATATCATGCGGGTCATCAGGCTCGCAGTGGAAACCTGTTTCACCATCAACCACCGCTTCCCTTAACCCTCCTCTTCCAACAAGGACAGGTTTCTTCATGCTCATTCCCTCAAGCGAAACAATTCCAAATGGCTCATACCTTGAAGGCGCGCAAACCATGTGGCTTGCTGCATACAGAAGAAGCCTTTCCTCTTCTTCAACCCATCTGTCAATCATCAAAACTTTATCATTTATACTAAGCTGTCTTGCAAGAACTTTCAGTTCATCTGCCATCTCCCCTCTCCCCAGTATAACAAGCTTCGCCTCAGGGCAGCTTTTCAGAATTTCAGGCATTGCGCTGACAAGCGTGTTAACCCCCTTCACCCACGTCAACCTTCCTGTGAAAAGAATTATTTTTTCCTCCTCCTTCACCCCAATTTTTGCTTTATACTCCTCAATCTGCTGCTTGCTGAATCTACTTATATCATACTTCTTTTCATCCACTCCATTCCAGCACACCCTTATTCTATCAGCTGGGAAGTGAAGCCTGTGCAACTCCTCCCTCATTGCCGAACTTACCGTGATTATTCTATCCGCATAATTTGCTGTTGAAAACTCCAGCTCCCTTATTGTCTGTGAACCTCCTCCACCACTCCTGCCAAACTCCGTTGAATGAACGTGAAACACCATCGGTTTTTTTGTATTGTTCTTCGCAACCACACCCGCAATTGCGGACAACCAATCGTGACAAACCACCAAATCAAACTCCTCCTTCCTTGCAACTTCATTTGAAAACTTATTTGCCGAAAGAAAGTTGTAGGTGAGTATATCTGAAAAGAACCTCAAACCAGGCCCCCATCTTTTTATCTCCTCATCAACAAAAGTTGGAAGCACTGGAGTTGCATCAGCAAGCAGCGGTCTATGGATGGTGATATTGTTCTTCTCCTCCTTTGTTGGAAGCTTCTCCCCATCATTCATCGTGAATATAACCAATCTGTGCCCCATCTCATCAAACTTCTTTGTTATCTCCATCGCGTATGTACCCAACCCACCAATCAACCTCGGCGGGTATTCCCAAACAAAGTAAGCAATTTTCAATTCACCACCCCGCACTTATCCTCTTTTAAAACGCACCTTAACCTATCAACCCCTTCCCTCTCCTCAACAAACTTCGCAACTTCGCGAGGGACGAGCTCCTTCCACTTTCCTCCACTTGCCATAAGCTTTCTTATATACGTTCCATCGCATTTTCTTCTCTCAAACATTGGAACTTCAATAACCTTCTTTCCAGCTTTTGAAAAAAGCAACTTCACAAGAGGGTTGTTTGAGAAAACAACATCAAACTCAGGGCAGAGTGAAGTGAGATGGCTCACCCACAATGCGTTGTTGTTTATATCTGAAACAGGTATTATGATGCATCTGCCATCCAACTTTTTTCCTTTCAGCGCTCTCCTTATCATCTCAACTCTCTCCCCCGCTGTGAATAAATCAGTTCTGTGAAACGAGCGCTGTGTGCTCCCAACTGCTATGATAAGTTCATCACATCTCTCCAGTATCCACTCCACAGCCCTCATGTGTCCATTGTGAAAAGGCTGAAATCTTCCGACAAACAAACCTCTCATATACATCAATATTCACTGCATTCTTATTTAACCTTTCCCATACCTTCTCTGTAGATTCGCAAAAGCCCTTCTTTCCCAACCCCTCTCACATCTCTCTCAAGCACCACTCTCCCCTCTTTTAAAACAGCCAACCTATCACAAACTCCCCCAAAATCCTCAAGCTGGTGCGTTGTAACCACAACTGTTTTTCCCTCCTTTCTGAAGAATTTTATAATTTCAATAACCTTCTCCTTTGCCCCAACATCTAAACCAGCTGTTGGTTCGTCAAGCAAAACCACATCCGGGTTGGAGAGAATTCCAACTGCAATTTCAACTCTCTTCCTCATCCCAGATGACAGCTCCCCAACACTCTCATCAAGCAAACTTCCCAGCTCCATCTCCTCAATCGCTCTTCTCACCCACCTTTCATCGTAACGCTCACTCAACTTTGAAAAAAATGAAATGTTCTCTTTCACGCTAAGCTCCTCCCACAACTTTGGGTGCTGGTAGGTGTAACCAACACTGCCATTCACCGCAACTTTTCCATCACTTTGTTTCATCACTCCTGCAAGTATGTTCAGCAGAGTTGTTTTTCCGCTTCCATTCGGGCCGGCTATGCAGAAAACACATCCAGGTGGTATTTTGAGGGAAACATCCCTCAGCGCGTATTTCCTTCCAAACTGCTTGCTCACTCTCTCAACAACAACTTCACCCATCTTTGAACCTCTTTATAAAGTAATACAGCAGAATAAACGAAAGAACAAACCACACAATAACAATTGCTACGTAATCAACAAAAATACCAACGTCTGCTCCTTTCACAGCAAAGCTGCGGAGAAGTGTGAGCGCATAATACGTAGGAATAACCTTTGAAATTGACTGCAGGTATGGAGGAAGGAAACCAGGTGGATATACTGCTCCTGAGAATGCAACGACAACTCCAAAAATCAGAGAGCAAAGATGACGCGAAACGCTTGAAAGCTTCATCGCAAACACAATCAGCAAGCCGGTTGAGGTGAGCGCCAGAGAGGTTAGGAGAAAAGCAAAAAATGAAAGGTAGTTTATACTCATTACCGGAAGCTCAAGTATGTTTTCCGTTATGAAAAAAACTGCAACCTGCAGCAACGCAAGAAGAAAGGAGAAAATCAGCTTGCTTGCTATGAACTGGGTTATGGTAACAGATGATAGAACCCGCGGTACAACTTCCCTTTCTTTAACAGTGTTGAAAGGAACAACAAGAAGCCCCGCGATTGATAGTATGAGCAGCACAACTCCCGGAGCAAAATACTCGATAGGCATCACCCTCCTCCCAACTTTCTCAACAACTATCTCAGTTTTAAAACCAACCTGCCCAAGCTCATACTTCAAAACTTCAACAACGTAATCGGAAACCTCTGCAACTGGCGTTAGAGAGTTATCAACATACACCCTCACAACTCCTCCCCCCTCCCTAATCCCAGCTGGAACTGAGACAACAAAATAGCTCTCCTCCCTTGCCAGTTTTTTGAATGCATCATCCCGCGAATCAACTGAAGGGGAGCAGAAATGTGAGAGAATGCTAAACGTTGCAAACCTCACATCTGCTTCTGAAACTTCTGGGGTTTCGCGTATTACCGAGGCAGGTGTGCTTTTTGGAATTACTTCCTTGAAAGTTGCAAAAACCATCCCAAGCGCAACTGGAAGGAAAATTATCAGAAGAAGCATTATCGCATTTCTCCAAATCATGAGAGTTTCTCTTTCAATAAGCACACCTAGTTTCACAATACGTTATGGTAGCTGTTTATTATAATTTATCCTTTAAAGAAAGAGGGGAATAGCGCTCCTAGAGCGCTATTTTCAGGCCGAGCTCCTTCTTCAGCTCTCTGTAGCGGTTTCTGATTGTAACTTCAGTCACACCCGCGACGTCCGCAACTTCCTTCTGCGTTCTCCTCTCCCCAACCATCGCGCTTGCTATGTACACCGCAGCAGCCGCAACCCCTGTTGGGCCTCTCCCTGAAATCAAACCCTTCTTTATCGCTTTCCTCAACAGATTAATTGCTCTCTCCTGAACCTGTCCAGAAAGCTTCAGAGCTGCGGTGAACCTCGGCACGTAGTGAGTTGGGTCCGTGAGAGGAACCTTCAAACCGAGCTCGTGTGTTATAAACCTGTAGGTTCGGCCAATCTCCTTCTTCTCCACCCCAGAAATCTCAGAAATTTCATCCAGCGTTCTCGGTATTCCATACGTTCTGCACACTGCGTAGAGAACTGCGGAGACAACGCTTTCAATCAACCTTCCCCTTATCAAACCTTTCTCTATACACTTTCTGTAAAGCAGCGCTGAGGACTCCCTTATACTTTCAGGCAAACCCAAGTAGGAGGCAATTCTATCAAGCTCGCTCAGAGCAATGGCAAGGTTTCTTTCCATTGAGGAAGCAATGCTCGCTCTCTTATGCCACTTCCTCATTCTATAAAGCTGTGCTTGCTTCTTTGATGGAATTTTTGCCCCCCTTATATCCCTGTTATACTGGTCAATTTCCGTCACCAAACCCTTGTTTGGTCTCATGTACTTCACTGGTGCGCCTCCCCTTGCTCTCTTCTCTCTTTGCTCTGCATCAAAAGCCCTCCACTCCGGTCCAGAGTCAACTATGTTTTCTGCCACTATCAAACCGCAGTCAGCGCAGACCAACTCCCCCCTTTCATAGTCTCTTGTCAACCTTTTGCTCCCGCATTCCGGGCATTTTTCATCCATTTCAACACCCCTTGTTTTAGATGGGCTATGCTTGCCCTTTTCAACCAATAAATCACATCCGATTTGGTTTTCTAAGCTCTTTGTTCACCTCGGAAAAAGAGCAAAAACCTTTTAAAATGATAGGCAATAACTTATATAAATACTTTTCGGTTATTGGGGGATTTCCTCATATCTAACAAATTCCAAAAAATTACCATATACTCAAGACGTTAAAAATTCAAAATTTACCATATTATATTAATTATACTTTAGGTTACCACACCTTTAATAACAAATTTTAAATAAACCCATCTATAAAATTCAAACGAGGTGAACTTATGGTCTACTCCCTGCCCGAGTTGGATTATGGTTACGGAGAGCTTTCCCCTTATATCTCAGAGGAGCAGCTCAGAATACACCACCAGAAGCACCATCAAGCGTATGTGAATGGAGCAAACGCAATTCTTGCGAAACTTGATAAGGCAAGAAAGGAAGGAATTGATGTTGATATAAAGGCAACGCTGAAGGAATTGTCATTCAACATTGGCGGTCACCTTCTTCACTCCATTTTCTGGAAGAACCTCGCTCCCCCTTCCAAAACCAACAAGCCAGGTGGAAAAATGGCAGATGCGATAGAAAAGGAATTTGGAAGCTTTGAGAGGTTTAAGAAGGAATTCTCCCAAGCTGCGCTCTCAGTTGAGGGTTCTGGTTGGGCAGCTCTGAGCTTCTGCGAGCAGACTGATAGATTGATGATAATGCAGATTGAGAAGCACAATGTTAATGTCTACCCAACTTTCAAAATTCTTATGGTGCTAGATGTTTTTGAGCATGCGTACTACATTGACTATAAAAATGATAGAGCAAGGTATGTGGATGCATTTTGGAATATAGTGAATTGGGAGGAAGTTGAAAGAAATTTGGAGAGAATATCACGAAGTTAAAGTTCTATTTTTCTTCCTTTTTCAACACTCTCTACTTTAAACTCCTTTTTGAAAAGCTCAAATCCCGTAGTATGAATTGGTAAAATTCTACCTGGTTTTGTCTCTCTTATAATTTCAAAAATTTCTCCTTTGCTTGCATGCCCGCTTGCATGTAACTGATGGTTGTTAAGGTTGAAATGCCTGCACCAGTTGCAGAAAACTTCATCAGAAACCTGTGAAATTGGATCCTCCTCAAAAGGCTCGCTCATTGAGTGAATGCATTCACCTCCTTTTGGTTGAATGTCTATTAACTCAGGAAGACACCATAAATCAAGCTCAAGTATTACTTTTTTCTGATTTTCCGCAACGTATGAATAATCAACCGCATTCTTCATAAGCTCCTTCATCCACCTATCATATCTCTTCAGCTCCCTTCCATAGATTCTCAGGACAGAATCCCTCCTAGGATCTGGCAGTTTCAGCCTTTCATCTTTTTGAACTGCAATTAAAAGGTGTGCTGTTTTCATTGAAACAACCAGCTCCCTCCCGCATTCGTTTGCAACTCTGTAGAAAGTCATAAACCTATCCAAATCCTTTGGGTATCTCATTGTCATAACAAATTTATCTGTTTCAGAAACAATCCTCCTGCTTTCAGAGTAAACCATCTCCTCGGAAAAGTTTTTCCTCTTCTCCTCCTGCAGGACCCGTGTTCCCTCAATAACCAATGCTTCTGGTTTCACTTCTTTTACTTTTTCAATAAACTCTGTACTCATAACTCCCTTTGGACCGTGCAACCTGAAATCACCAGTATAAACAACCGCTCCTTCAGATGTTTCAACAATAAATCCATACGCCCCTGGAACTGAATGGTCAACGTGAATTGGGGTGATAGTCAGGTTGTCAACTGAAATCTCCCTTCCGCTTCTGAAAGTTCTCACCTCACCCTCTGGCAGCATCCTATTCTTCGTTGTAATTTCAGTGCTCTCCAAAATCATCTTTGTTGCCTCTCCCATGTAAACAGGAATCGCCTCATGCAAATACTGCAGGTGAGCTACGTGGTCAAAATGCGCGTGAGAGATGAAAACAGCGTCAAACTCCGGTTCGGAGTAGGAAAGGTCTGTCCTCTCAATTGCTTCCTTTGAATACAACCCCTTCAGCTTAGGCACAAGGTTGAACTCAAAATAATCCCTCAAGCCAAACCTCTCCCTTGGCGTTAGATAAACCTCCGGAACAAAATAATCATCCAGCAGGGAGAAGGATTGCCCAAAATCAAGAAACACCCTGCTTCCCCTATCCTCAACAAGAATTTTGTTTCCTCCTATCTCATTCACTCCTCCGTATAGAGTTAGGGAAGCCATTCCACCACTTGATTTATCTGCTACAACTATATTTCAGGTGCTTGCTTTTTTAAACTAACTAACAACGACAATAACCTCAAAAAATAAATATGTCAAATGAGCAATTACATTATGGTGGTGGTGCAGAAAAACAAACAGGAGCAGGAGTATAAAATAATTGTGAGCATCAGTTCAAGTCAGAATAGTGAATTTACAAAGAAACTTTCAGAGGAGTTGCGCGCCAACCGTTTCTCTGTTATGCACAACCAAACCGCAAACACAGTTGAAGGGAGGACAAAAAACCTGATTTTTGCAGTTAACCATGCAGCAGACAGAGCGAATATGGTTGTATGTGTGAACTGCAGAACTCCGGAATCTGCAAAGGAGACGAGACTTGAAAAATCTGAGAAAGGTGGTTTCAAACCACACGTTAACGTGCTCAGTCGCCAGCTTCTTGAAGCAACTGCGCTGTGCAGTGATATTGCATGCGTTAATAAATTCCCAGGTGAAGTTGAGCGTCCAGTTTCAGAGCTGATTGAGGAGCTGCACGAGAAGGGAATAAGGAGAGTGTCACTTGACGTGCTTGATAAAAAACTGAGAGAGAAAAAGAAGGAGGATAGCGCAACGTATCACTGGATGAGGAGAGCGTTGAGGGAGTTCTCAGGAGATAAAGCGGTTGTTGAAATAGAAGTTTTCCCAAGGAATTCTGAGGAAACAGCAACTGCGGTAAGCGAATCAGTAGAAATCATAAAAAGGTTGCATGAATTTAACTCAAAGAAAAAGGAGTCGTTTGGGGATTCACGATTGTTTGCTAACGCTCCGCAGATAAAACACTCATAATCTCTTCAGCTGCTCTTTCACAGCATCCCAGCTGGGGAGGGATAACCTCCTCACCCTCTCTCTATTAATTTCTTCAATTTCCTTCTCTGTTAAACCTACTTTTTCAGGGTTTTTCGGAAGCATAACCTCGCTTTCAACATGCCAGGAAACAACTCTATCCCATACTGCTTTTGCTTCTGGGTTTTTTGAAATTTCCCTTATTATCTCCCACCTTGCGTCAGCAAGCTTCCTCTCCCCGCTTATTGGCTCACCCATAAAATAAGCAGCTATCTCCTTTTCATTCACCCTTCCAGCCCTTAAATCTCTGATTGTTTTTGAAAGCTCAAACCCATGAATCTCAAGCTCCATCAGCACTCTGCTCTCAAGATTTTTCAGCATAATTTCGTTGAACTCCTCAACTTTCTCCCTCTCCGCTTTCTTGAAAAAAACAAGCACGTCAAAATCGCTCCCCCTTTTCTCCCTGCTTGCTCTGGCATATCCCTTTGCTCTGCTTCCGGCGAGGGACATACCTATAAAATCATCTCCAAATCTGTTTTCAAGGATGGATGAAACTCTCCTCAGCTCCCCCACGGTTTTTTCTGTTGTTTCCCTATCCTCACTCAGAAAGTAAGGGTGGAGCATCTCCTTCCAAACATCTGGTTTTGAAAGAGCTCTCTTCTCCCATGCTTTGACAGCTTCACCCATCCTCTCACTATTTATATTGGAATAGAACTAAAATTAAAATATGACGCATAAGATAACTGAAAGGAGCCCATCTGAAGTTATACGGGAGGCGAAACCCCTTCCCATGTCAAAGTTATCTGACAATTTTTTTGAGGAGAGAGTTGCAAGGGTGAGCGGAAAGCTTGTTATGTTCAACGATGAGCTTATCAAAAATTTTCCAATAAAGAAGGAGGATATTGAGAAAAATCTTTCTGTTTTTGTTGACTGGAAGGGGAAAAATGTTAGCGAGAAAGATATTATAACAAACATGCTTGGGTTGCTTGAGCATGGAAGATCTCTTTCATTTAATTTGAAGTTTGCGGATGTTTATGGGAATGTATACAACTATGTTGAGGTAAAAGGAGTGGGAATGCCGCAGAAAAGCATTCACGCAGGTGAGCAGCCAGTTGAAAAGCACGGGCAGACAATCTGGGGTTTGATGAACCTTGAGAATGCAAAAGCAGATTGGGAGGCGAGCAATCTATTCATAAAAAATGGAATAAAAACATCTGCGCCGATTGCAATAATAGAAATTAAAGAAGTGATAATGGCTGATGGAGAGAAGGTTGGCGTTGAGGAGCTGAAGAAAAGAAAAATTATACCAGAAAGCTTTCAGCCAGTTTTATACGTAAGAGGTTTCTCTGAGCTGATGAGGGTTGATGAAGCTGAGAAGGAGGATTTTGAAAAATTTGCGGCTCAGCGCGGGATGAGCATACGCGGGTATACTCTGTGGTGGGTTGAAAGACAGGCGAATAATCTAGCCAGAATACATAATCTAAACAAATCACATGGGCACCTCATACCGCAGAATCTGACTCTTGATGCAGGAATGGTTGACAACAGCACGGTTGTTAATTCCTCTAAATTCAGCAGATTGCATGATATCACAGTTATGCTTAACTCAGTTTCAAGTTTTTCAAAAAGCATAGGTGAAAATGAAACTGAGATGCAGAAGCTGTTTCTCACAACATATATGGAAAAAAGAGAAGTTGGAAAGGAGGAGTTCCAAGCGTTATTATCACAGCTGAAAAAAGGAGAGAAACCTGAGCTGTTTAGCTTGGTTACTGAGATTTATAAAAATAAATTCAGCGAGAATTTCAGTTTATAATCCTCATCCCCTTACTATAATCTCCGATTTAAGCTTAAGGCTCAGTGCTCCGACCGGGATTTGAACCCGGGTCGCAGGCTCGAGAGGCCTGAATCCTTAACCGGACTAGACGATCGGAGCTAGGTTTGTTTATTATCAAATTAAACATTTAAAATGCTTAGCGGAGTGGGCCCGCCCGGGATCGAACCGGGGATCTTCAGTGTGTGAGACTGACGTCTTACCACTCGACTACGGGCCCCCATTATTTTAGTGGAAAAATCCTTTATAAACCCTACGAGTGAATGGAATATATACTCCAGATGAGTAAACTAACTATGGCGCTTAAAAGCATAAGAAGGGAGGGGGAATCAAAGTTTGTAGTAAAAAGAATTGAAACAGAGGAAGAGAGAAATCAGCTCACAAAAATTTTCAGGGAAGCGGGAATGAAGAAGGTTAAGCTTGAGCCATCTGAGAAGTGCATTGAATTTATTGCAGTTGATAAAGAAACCAAAAGAGTTATAGGTGGTTCAGTTTCAATAATTGAAAACCACAAAAACGCTGAGATACTCACTGCAGTTTCCCTTCTTCACAGAAGGCAGGGAGTTGGAAGCGCTTTGCTGAGAAAAAATGAGGAGGAGCTAAGAAGGATGGGAGTTGAAAGGGCGGTTATACTTCCTCTCACCGCTGGCGCTTATGAGTTTCTGAGAAAGCAGGGTTACCACTACGTTGGCGACGTGGAGCAGAGAGTTGAGGGGTTTGTTGTTGCATACATGGAGAAGCAGTTGAACTCTCCTCACAGGCATCACATTTTTAAACTGGCAAAGCAAAGTTAATCATATGAGAAAAAGCGAAATGGTTATACTGGCAGTAGTAATTCTCTCCTTTCTTCTGAGCGTATACTTCTATCCTAGATTACCTGAAAGCATTGCTTCCCATTGGAATATGTTTGGGGAAGCAGATGGGTATACACAGAAATTCTGGGGAGTTCTGCTGATGCCGTTTGTTCTTATCCTTCTTCTAATTCTCTTTATTCTCATACCAAAAATAGACCCGTTGAAAGCAAACATACAGAAGTTCAGAGAATACTACGAAAACTTTATGGTGGTTGTTGCATTGTTTTTCCTATATATTCACTTTCTTATGCTACTTTGGAATGTTGATGTTAAATTTAATATGGTTCAGCTGCTCACTCCAGCATTGGCAGTTCTGCTTTACTACTCAGGAGTGGTTACCGAAAATGCTAAAAGAAATTGGTTTATAGGGATACAAACTCCATGGACGCTGAGCAGTGAGAGAGTTTGGAATAAAACGCACAAGCTTGGAGGGAAGCTTCTCAAAATAGTTGCTCTCATCTCCCTTATTGGAATTCTCCTACCCCCGTATGCAATTTTCCTTCTTGTGCTGCCTTTGCTTCTTGTAACAATCTACATTGTGTTCTACTCGTATCAGGAATACCAAAAAGAAGCAAAAAGGATTTAATACTCTACAACACAAATCCATCTGGTTATTATGGGAAAGAAGGAACTCATTCAGAAATTTCAGAAAGAATATGAAAAATACTGGAAGGTTGAGCTTTTTGACAGAGAGGGGTTTACAAGAAAGCAGTGTCCCCACTGTGGAAAATTCTTCTGGTCTCTTACGGATAGAAAAACCTGTCCAGATTCAACGTGTCAGAGCTATGAGTTTATAGGCAACCCACCAACAAGCAAAAAATTCAATTATGTTGAAACCTGGAAGGAAATTGAAAAGTTTTTTGTTTCAAACAACCACGCTTCAATAAGAAGATACCCTGTTGTATCGCGCTGGAGGCCTGATTTGTTTTTCACTGTTGCTTCAATAATTGATTTTCAGCGTGTTGAGAACGGAGTTGTTGAATTTGAGCTTCCAGCCAACCCCCTGATTATCCCACAGGTTTGTCTGAGGTTTTCTGACATACCAAACATAGGCGTTACCGGAAGGCATTACAGCTCGTTTGTTATGGTTGGGCAGCACGCAGTTGCAAACGAGAAAGGTTACTGGAAGGATAGATGCATTGAGCTCGATTTCAAGCTTGTGAACAAAGTTTTTGGAATTCCGAAGGAGGAGATAGTTTTTGTTGAGGATGCGTGGGTAGGCTACGGCGCGTTTGGCTTTTCGCTTGAGTACTACGTGAGGGGTTTGGAGCTTGGGAATGCTGTCTTCACACAGTTCCTTGGTGATTTGAACGAATACAGGGAGATGGACGAGAAGATAATTGATATGGGAGCAGGCTTGGAGAGGTTTACCTGGATAACGCAGGGAACCCCAACGAGCTATGATGCGGTTTTTGGTTCTGTGACGGGGAAGATGATAACGCAAGCTGGCTTGGAGTATGATGAGGAGCTTTTCCTGAAATACGCAAAGCTCAGTGGCTCGCTTGATGCGGACGTTGCAACAGATATGGGAAGTTTGAGAAAGAGCATTGCAAAGCTGCTTGGCGTGAGCGTTGCTGAGCTTGAAAAA
Organism: Candidatus Micrarchaeia archaeon; assembly: GCA_038871515.1. Lineage (GTDB taxonomy): Archaea > Micrarchaeota > Micrarchaeia > Burarchaeales > Fermentimicrarchaeaceae > JAVZHX01. Next base: position 2,666 of record JAVZHX010000001.1, on the reverse strand, counting down.
AAGATAGCACCGCTTGAAGCAGTATACGCAATATGCGACCATGCAAGAACGCTTGCTTACGCGATAACTGATGGAGCTCTCCCAAGCAACGCAGGAGGAGGTTACAACTTGAGGGTTGTGCTGAGAAGAGCGCTGAGTTTCATAGAGAAGTTCAACTTCCCGTTTAAGTTAATTGAAGTAATGGAGATGAACTGCAGGGAGCTCCAGCCACTTTTCCCAGAGCTGATTGAGAATTTACCTCACATGCAGAAGATAATTGAAGTTGAGGAAGAAAGGTATTCCTCAACAATAAAGAAGTCAAGGAGGATTGTTGCGGATGCGCTTGTGGGAGGAAGTTCATTCACATCCGAGCAGCTTGCAAAACTATATGAAACGCACGGAATAACTCCTGAGCTAATTGAGAAAGTTGCAAGGGATGAGAGAATTGAGGTGAAAATTCCATCTGACTTTTACGATGCGCTGACGCGCAATCACATTATTCAGAGGGAGGAGAAACCGCGTTTTGATGCAGCTAATCTTCCTGAAACAAAGCTGGTTTATTACGAAAACCCGGAGAAGCTTGAGCTTGACTCAAAGGTTGTCGCAGTAAAAGATGGAGCGGTTGTGCTTGATGCAACAATCTTCTATCCAGAAGGGGGAGGGCAGGCTGCGGATGTTGGAAGTATTGACGGGGTTAATGTAACCGATGTTCAGAAGGTTGGGGGAGTGGTGTTCCACGTAGTTGAAAAACCCGAGTTTGAGAAAGGGAAGGTTGTTCACCTTAAAATTGATAAGGAGAGAAGGGAGGCTTTGATGAGGCATCATACTGCAACCCACATATTGAATTACGCATGCAGGGAGAAGCTTGGAAAGCACGTGTGGCAGGCAGGTGCGAGAAAGGAGAAGGAGAGAGCGCACCTTGATATAACGCATTATGAAAAACTTTCACCTCAGCAGATAAAGGAGATAGAGTTGCTTGCAAACCGCATTGTGCTTGAGGATAGGAAGGTGAGAATAGCAAACATGCCGCGAGCAGAAGCTGAAAGAAAGTATGGTTTCACAATATACCAGGGAGGTGCATCTCCAGGAAAGATTGTGAGAATAGTTGAAGTTGAAGGGGTTGACTCAGAAGCATGTGGTGGGCTCCATATGCCCAGCACCGGCAAGGTTGGTATGATAAAGATAATCAAGGAGGAGAGAATTCAGGATGGGGTGAGCAGAATTGAGTTCGTTGCAGGTGAGGAAGCACTGAAATACGTACAAGTTGAGGAGGAGATAGTGAGGCAGCTTTCAGAGAAGCTTAGGGTTCCTCCAGAACAGCTTCCATCAACTGGGGAAAGGTTTTTCGCTGAGTGGAAGGAGAGGGGGAAGATGCTTGAGGAGCTTGAAGAGCGAATTGCTGAGCTTGAGGCGGAAAGGTTGGTTGGGGAGGCGAGGGATGGCGTGGTTAGGAAGGTGCTTGACGTGAGGAGGGAGCTTCTTGAAAAAATTGCTCTTGCGCTTGCTGATGAAGATGTGACAGCGGTGCTTGCAAATAAGGAGAATGATGTTGTTGCCGCAACTCCTGAGGAATCTGGAAAGGATGCGTCAAAACTGCTTAATGAACTATATGGGAAGTTTGGTGGTGCAGGGGGAGGCAGCAAAACATTCGCAAGAGGAAAAACAAAGGAAAAGGTTTCCTTTGAGTGATTCACCCCCTGCGTATTCTGTAACTTCCAAGCCATTCAGAAGCTTTGCTCCTTATCGCTTTGTGTTTTGAAAGCTGCGCAAGCTCCCTCACGTATTTTATTTTCTCCTCATCCCTCAAACCGCTTCTCAGTATGAAGTTGAGGGTTCTTTTTGCAACGGATAGATGCTGCGTGTGAGCCCCCACGTATCTTGCATGCTCAACCTTCCCTCTCTCATCCAGCTCGCTTCTCTCTATGTAGGCGAGCGCATCAAGCGCAACAGGCTCGTGCTTGGAGAAGCTTGCAACAAACCTCGCTCTATCAAGCTTGCTCTCCTCGGAAATCTCTCCCTCCTCAATCCTCCTCCATGAATCCTCTGCAACTGAAAGATGAGGAGAGAAAATAGCAGTATCGCCAAAGTAGTGACTCTTATCCCATTCCGAAAGAGTTCTGCTTCCAGCAATTATATCCAAAGCAGTTCTTCCCACTTCCTCCTCGTGGTGGGTGATTGCTGCTTCATGAAGCTTCTTGTAGTTGCTTAAAAACAGTTTCAGCTTGTGTTTCAGTGATACTCCTTTTCTCATAACGCGTATTTTGAAAGTTCTAATATATTAAATTATCCTACCCGCTTTTAGATACTGTCAAGATAAGCCCTCCCATCTGCCGGGTGGCTTTCCAAATTTTGTGTGGATTCTCATAAAATTGTAGTACAGGACAAACACCCTCAGTAAGCTCACAACATGAATCAATCCTCTTCCGCTCATGAAGTTGTTGTAGAACCTCCTTGTCCTCTCCTTAAGAGTTCTGAACCACCTCTCTATACAGTTCCTTGTGCTGAAAGCAATCTGCTCATACTTCAGCTTCAGCACCCTGAATGCCCACAGGTACCATGGTGCGTGGTCAACTAGGAATACTGGCTTACCCTCACAGGTTTTCAGCACAGAAGAGATAAAATCACACGCCACGGCAGAGTGTCTTCCCCAGGAGACAGTTACTGCCAGTAATTCCTTTGTTTTAACA